>SOHZ01000302.1 GCA_004377365.1 Anaerolineales bacterium
CACATCCAATGGTGATTACTTGAACGAGGTTCTGTTGGAAATGATGCTAGAAGCGGGAGTTAGGTCTCTGATATTGTCATTGCATAGTTACAAGAAAGCTGCTCTTGACAATTTGATTGAGAAGGCAATCATTGCCAGAGAAAGAGGCATAATTCCGTGCATATTTTGTGTTTTCACCGAATCCAATACTGAGTATTTGCCAGGGGTTGCCTCCTATGTGGTGAGAAAGGGCCTCCTCTTCGGTATTGGGATTTATCAAGACTACAGTAGGAAGCCCAGAACAAAGCGCATGAACTCAATCCCAAGTCCGAAGCAGCAAAGATTTGTCTTTGATGCACTTATGAAGCTTAAGAGTTGCGGTCTGATCCGCACAAATCGAAATTATCTTCGCCAAGCACCAAAACTGTATCCCAACAACTGGAAATGCAACCCTGATCGCAATGTCTATTTACACGTTGGACCAGAGGGTACGCTGAGCGTTTGTGGGAGCGTTAGGACGGACATCAAAGTTCTTGAAATAGACTCGTTGCAGGAGCCAAAGTGGCAGGAGACGAAACGAAAATTGATCGAGAATTGCGGCAATTGTCTACACCAATGCCTTTTCGAGGTTGAGAATCCTGACCCGATAGGAGATATTCCAACATTCTTGATTGGTTCCATGATGGCTCTGGGCCAATACAGGCCAGTGGAGTGGTGGGGGGCGTGGTGGGTCAGTTTGATAGCTGCCAGAGACGACAAAGTGGACTGGAATCTCAAGCTCAAGTAGCTGCATCGGGACCTATTTGACAGCGGCGTCTTTGCCAACGTGAGAGGCCAGACGCAGCTTGATCTCCGGCTTCAGAGCCCGCCCGACGAGGTTCCTGCCGATGGTGTCAGCGATTCGTCTACCATCATGGTACCACCGATTCCATCATAATGTTAGAGAGACACCACCAAAGTCATTGGCTGAAGAAAGGAGCCACCAATGGCACAAGCAGGGATACATGGACTGGCCGGTATGGCCCTCCGCAAATGGACACCCAATCGAGAGTGGTTCATGCTAGGCATCGTCCTTGGCAATATAATGCCTGATGCCGACAATCTGGCGGTAGCCGTCGCTACGGTCACGGGGCTGCCCGCCGAGGGGTTGCACCGCACCTTCACCCACAGCCTCTTCACCGTCGCCGCCGTCGTCGTTGCCTTTTACGTCATCGCGCGGGCCACCAAACGCCCTCGCTGGGGCAACCTGGGGTTGGGACTGGGCATCGGCATACTGATGCACGTCCTGCTCGATCTGTTGGTTTGGTTCAACGGGGTAGAGATCCTATGGCCTATCCCGTCGTGGGTCAACTTGTGGAGCAATGTCACCCCGCCCCAGTGGTGGAGCAAGCTGATGCTGCCAGCCGAGTTTCTGTGTTTCGCCCTTTTCTTCGTCTTACTCGACGTGACTGCACGCAAACAGGACACCGACAGTGGCTTCTTGCGCACGCTGCGGATGTGAACCGTGGTGCAGGGTGTGCTGTTCGCGGCCTTTACTGTGTTAGTGTACACAATAGAGAAGGGGTTCATGATCCCTTTTGGGGCCCTCTACCTGCTGTCACTGGGACTGGCCTTTGGCGTGACGATCCGCATGCGAGAGACGGTATAGGACACTTCCTAAGCAATCTCCCTCAGCAGTAAACCACAAGATATTGTGGTAAGCAAAATCAGAAATAGTCTTTCCGACAGACGGACTTTCTGATCACAGATTGGAAATAATGGGACATCTTGGGAGATGTCGTGAGCGTATCACGGAGGGGACAAAGGGGCAAGGAAACAGGGGGTAAGCGTTCG
>SOHZ01000067.1 GCA_004377365.1 Anaerolineales bacterium
AAAGCAGCCACCTTTAGTTTTTCATAGGTGAGTTGACGGTCCATCCCGACAACTACATACTCGACGTTACGATGGTCGGTCTGAGTCACCTCAAAGCCAACTTGTTCCAGAGCTTCTACTAATCCCAATTCTCCGATGACCAGGTACTGCGCCCCAGGTTTGGCTTCGCCAGCCAGCGTTTGCGCTACAACCCGTGCTGCCGTCACAATTGAAGTGGATGATACTGGCATACCTAGTTCTGCCAACTTGTCTGTATGACTGCTGAATGGACGTGTAGTGTTGTTGCTCAATAGTGCATATGGCGTGCCCTTTCGGTTGAGATGAGCGACAAGTTCAACGGCTCCTGGCAGTGCATGGTCACCCTCATATAGAACCCCGTCAATGTCCAATATCAGGGCGTCAACAGTGCGCAGGTCGAACAATAGCTTACCTTTAGCGGCGCGCTCTTGGTTCTACGCCTGGTTAGTCAGCGCGCCCCCGGTCTCCGCGTCGAACAGCAACGTGCGGGCGGGGTCGAACGCCAGCCACAGGGTCTGCATGGGCTGCGCACGAAAATCCGGCTCAGCCACGATCTGCAGGCGTGTCTCGATCACGTCCACGCTGACAACCGTCATGTCGCCCAGGGGCTCAACCACAAAGACCTCGGCCGGGATGGTGTGACGCGCGGACTTTTCCAGCCCGATGTCAATGTAGAAGGGGCGGATGCCCAATATCATGCGCTGCGGAATCGCGCCTCGTTGCGCCAAGGCCTCGCTGTGGGGGGGCATCTCGATGGTGATGCCATTGTGCCTCAACACGTGGCGTCCCTCTTCCTGGCTGTGCTCACACTCCAGGAAATTCATAGGGGGCTCACCTACGAAGCCGGCCACGAACGTATCGACCGGGTTGTGGAAGATCTCGTCGGGTGTGCCGACCTGGCGGATCAGGCCCAGATCCATCACCGCGACGCGGTCGGCCAAGGCCATGGCCTCTTCCTGGTCGTGCGTCACGTAGATCATGGTGTAGCCCAGCTCGATGTGCAGACGCTTGAGATAGGCGCGCATGCGACCGCGCTGGCGCGTGTCGAGGTGGGAGATGGGCTCGTCCATCAGAAAGACCCTGGGCGCGCGTGTGAGCGCCCGGGCAAGCCCCACCGACTGCTGCTGACCACCGCTCAGGTGGGCGGGCATGCGGTCCAGCAGGTCGGTGATCTCCAAGATGCCAGCGATCTCCCGCACGCGCTTGTCCACATCGGCATTGGACCACTTGGCAGCGCGCAAGGGGAAGGCCAGGTTCTCGTACACGTTCAGCGTCGGATACAGTGCGTAGGTCTCGAACGCCATCGCCACGTTGCGATCGCGGGGTCGTACCTTGTTGACCAGCTCCCCGTCGAAGTAGATGTTGCCGGAAGTGATCTCCTCCAGCCCGGCGATCATCCGCATCGTAGAGGACTTGCCGCAACCTGACGGTCCCAGGAAGGACATAAACTCCCCGTCAGCGATGTCCAGAGAGATCTCGCACACAGCCTCCACGTCCCCGTACTTTTTCCACAGTTTTTCTAGAGTTACTGAAGCCACTTTAATCGCCTCCAGGTTGATAAACGAAAAGCTAGCTGGCCCTAGGCCGAGGGTGAGCGATGGTCAGCCCGTCAGCAAACACGTGAAGGTTGTCTGGGCTGAGGTCTAGCCAGACCGTGTCCTTGACCTTGAACGTGAGTTCGGGCGGCGTCACCACCTGTACCAGATTGTTGCCCAGTTTGGCCGTGAGAAGGTTACGATGACCCAGTGTTTCGGTCACATACGCCTCGCCCGGTACGTTGTGTGTCTCGTCTGCCGAGGATAGTACAGTCACGTCGGTGGCCCGCACGCCAAGCCGGAACGTATCGGGCAGGCCCTTTTCCTTGACGTAGGCGTCTACCTCCGGGCTTGCAGGCAAGCGGATGTCATTCTCAGGGATGCGGAAAACGGACTGGCCGTCTTCCACGGCGTACTCCATGTCCATGAAACTCATGGGCGGCTCGCCCACGAAGCCAGCGACAAACTCGTTGGCTGGCTGCTGGAAAATCTCGTCTGGAGAGCCGAGCTGCATCAACTGCCCCTTGTTGATCACCGCCACCCGGTCCGCGAGGGCCATGGCCTCGTGGGAGTCGTGCGTCACGTGGATGACCGTTGCGTCCTTCTCGGCGCACATGGCTTTCAACTCGCCGCGCATGTGGTGGCGAAGCTTGGCGTCGAGGTGGGAGATGGGCTCATCCAGCAGATAGACATCGGCCTCCCGGATGAGCGCCCGGCCCAACGCCACGCGCTGCCGCTGGCCGCCGCTCAAAAAGCCGGGCCGGCGATTCAGCAGCTCGGCTATCTGCAGGATACCCGCCATGCGCTGAACGAGTCGCTGGATCTCGCCATCGCGATACCGGCGCGCCCGCAGGGGGAAGGCCAGGTTCTCATAGACCGATAGGTGCGAGTAGAGGGCATAGTTCTCAAAGACCATGGACATATTGCGCCCCTCGGGGGGTACGCCCGCCAGCGGCTGTCCATTGAAGGAGACCTCCCCGCTGGTAGGCTTGAGAATGCCAGCAATCAGGCGCAAGGTTGTGGTCTTGCCAGCACCCGCCGGGCCGAAGATGACCAGAAACTCCCGCTCTTTGCAGGTGATGCTCAGGTTGTTGACAGCAACCGTTTTTCCGAACTTTTTGGTCAGAGAGCGCAGTTCCAGCATTGGTTACGACCTACCTTCCTCTATAATTTCGCCCGTCTGAGCTGCCTGTGTAGCTCTTCGCCATCCGAGGTAGAAATAGATGCCGCCCACGATGGCAGCCACCACCAGGCCCGGCCCCACGCAGGCGACCACGGGGTCTAAGTACTTGAGCCACACGAGGCCCACGAAAATGGCGACTATGATAGACCAGAAGAAACGATCCCAGATATCGGCGAGGGACATGTTTGCATTCCTCCTCTACCCGCGCACCGCGCCGAAGGTCAGGCCGCGCACGATGTAGCGCTGCAGCAGGAGCGCGAAGATCAGCATCGGAAGCACGCACACCGTTGCCGCCGCTGACAAGGGGCCCCACAATATGCCGCGCTGTGTCCAGAAGCCGGCCACGCCCACGGTGATGGTGCGGGCCACATCCCGGGTCAGCACGAAGGCGAAAAGAAACTCGTTCCAACTAAAGATCAGGCAAAAGATGGCTGTGACGGCAATGCCCGGCGCAGCCAGCGGCAGCACCACCCGCCGTAACACCTGCAAACGCGAGTAGCCGTCCAGGCGCGCCGAATCCTCCAGCTCTACGGGGATGTCCTGGAAGAAGGAGTGCAAGAGCCAGATGGCGAACGGGAGGTTTAAAACCATGTAACACACCACCAGCGTGCCCTGTTTGTCCAGTCCCAGGAACAGCGCCTCCCCGATGGCCGTTTCGCCGACCGCCTTAAAGATCACAAAGAAGGGGATGATCACGGCCATGGCCGGCATCATGCGGGTGGTGAGGATGAAAAACATCAGATGCCCGGCGCCCGGGTTGTAACGGGCAAAGCTGTACGATGCCAGGCAGCCTGCCACAATGACCAGAGCCGTCGAGATCAGTGACACGATCAGCGAGTTCTTGATGAACAGGGCAAAGTTGGCCTCTTCGAAGGCGTAGACATAGTTGTTGAGGGTGGGCTTAAACACCCACTTTGGCGGGCGGGTGAGAATGTCGGGCGGCGGTTTGAACGAGGTGGTGATCATCCAGCAGATGGGAAACAGGAAAAAGATCAGCAATGCGATGACCAGCGTGTAGCGCACCAGATCGCGCAGGGTAAAGGTTTTAGCTTGCATCGTTGGCTCCTCCTTAACGAATTATGCGCGTCGCGCGCGCTCGGCCTGGGTGCGCATCATCGAGCGCAGCGCCACGCCAGTGAATATGACCGTCACGTACAGGAACAGGAGCGATATCGCGCTCGCGTGGTCCAGCTTGAAATACTTCAGGCCAATGCGGTACAGGTGGTAGGTCAACGTCTCGGTCGCCGTCCCCGGCCCGCCGTGGCTCAACGACAAGATGGCGTCGTACAGGCGGATGGCGTCAATGCTGCGCAGCACAAAGACCAGCGTCAACACAGGCGCCAGCATAGGGAAGGTGAGCCGCCGCAATACCTGCCACGTTGACGCGCCGTCCAGTTCGGCCGCCTCGAAGGGCTCCTTGGGCAGCGACTGCAGGCCAGCCAGCACGATGAGAGCCACAAAGGGTGTCCACTGCCAGACGTCGAACACGATCACGCTGGGCATGGCCAGCTTGACAGCGCCCAGCCAGTTGCGCTCGGGGAGACCTAATATCGACATGATGGCGTTGTAGACGCCAAAGTCGGGGTGGTACATATAACGCCACACCAGGCCCACCGCGGCCGGCGCCGAGGCAATGGGCAATATCAGCAAGCTGCGCACGATGCCCTTGAACCAGCGCAACCCGTTTAGCAGGAAGGCAATCGCAACGCCCAATACCATCTCGACGCTGACGGCACCAACGGCAAAGATTAACGTGCGGCGCGCCGATTCCCAGAAAATCTCATCATTCAGTGCAAAGCGGTAGTTATCCAGGCCGACGTACGGCCCGATGCCAACCGCGCTGGTCAGGTCCGCGTAGCGAAAAGACAGGTCTATGGCGTAGCCAAGCGGGAAGAGCGCAAAGGAGAGGATGATGACCATGGCCGGTGCAATGAGCAGGATCGAGTACCAGGTATCCGACATCGCTCTCTTCGGCGCTCTGTCAGCCGCCGGTGTCTTTGGAATTGCTGCATCCATTTTCACACTCCTTGCCCCGAGGGCATGGGGCTCGCACGCGAGCCCCATGCCTTTTCGGGGAACGTTATGTTGCTATGTTGCTACTACTTTCTCATCTGGATGCTCGGGTCGTAGGTGTACGGGCAGGGGCTGGGATGGTAGTCGGCACCCAGGTTGTCGTTGGGGACCTCGCACGGGCCGCCGCAGTGCTGGGTAATGGCATCGGCAAGCTTCTGCATGGCTTCCTCAACCGAGTATTCACCACTGGTAGCGGACGAGAACCAGGTGGTCTCCTCGTCGTAGATCTTGCCGCCCTGCGGCACGTAGTAGTAGTTGGGGTAAAAGTTGCACTCGGCGGCGTGATCGAGGACCTCCATCAGCGGCGGGAAGTGACCGGCTGCCAGCCGCCGGCCCTCGAGGAACTCCTCGTCGGTGAGGATGCTGATGCGGCAGGTGCTGCCACCGCCCTCGGCGAACTTGCGCTGCGCCTCAGGCCCCGCCATCCACTTGAGGAAGTCCCAGGCCTCGTCGGGGTGTTTGCTGTCGGCGTTTATGGCCATGGTCAGAGCGCCAACCCAGGTGTGCGCCCCTGGCGCTGGCCCCGCGCAGATCTCCGAACCGGGCACCTCGTCCTCGGTCTTGACCATGTTGGGCCACTGGTCCAGGTAGAAGGTCGCGGTTTGGGCGATCAGGCCCTGGCGCATCTGGCCCACCACCTCGTCGTAGGCTGAGGTCAGTGCACCCGGCGGCGCGTAGGGCAGCAGCTCGTCTACGTAGAAGTTTGCCCACTCGAGGAACCCTGGCTCAGTGGTGCCGGGTGTGCCGTCGTCGAGGATCAACTGGTTGCCGTGCGTCCATTCGATGGCCATGAACTCGTCCTGAACGTGCGGGAAGCGGCCCGCCATCAGGCCGATGCCGTAAAAGTCCTCGTCGATGGTTTCGCCCTTGAGCGTGTCGCCTGGCTCGCGGCGGAAGAACTCGGCGATGTCGGCCAGTTGCTCGTAGGTCTGCGGGTAGCCCAGCGGGTAGCCGTACTTGGCTTCGAAGGCTGCCATCTCGCCGGGATCCTCGAACAGGTCGCAGCGATAGAAGTAGCCCATAGTGAAGGTGTAGTACGGCAGCCCCCAGACCTTGCCCTTCCAGCGGGTTGCCGTCTCAATCAGAGCCGGATGGAGGTCATCAAACTGGATCTCCTCCGGGTCGCTGGCGGCGATGTAGTCGTCGAGGGCAAGGATGTAGCCGCTGTTGGCCCACTCGGCCTTCCAGCCCACATCGTAGCAGACGATGTCGTAGGCGCCGGTGTCGCCCACCATCTCGATGACTTGCTTCTCGTACATCTGAGAGAAGTCAATCTCGACGATGTCGACGTTGACGCCGGTTTCCTCTTCGTACTGCTCGGCTACCGCTTTAGCCCAGTCGGTGTAGAAGCCGGCGATGGTGGCCCAGGTGACGGTCACCTCCTCAGCAGGCGGGGCCTCCTCGGGCGGAGCAGCGGCTTCCTTTCTCATCTGGACGCTCTTGTCGAAGGTGTAGGGGCACGGCACAGGGCTGTAGTCGGCGCCCAGGTGGTCGTTGGGGATCTCGCACGGCCCGCCGCAGTGCTGGGTAATGGCTTCGGCAAGCTTCTGCATGGCTTCCTCGACCGAGTACTCGCCGCTGGCGGCAGACGAGAACCAGGTGGTCTCCTCGTCGTAGATCTTGCCACCCTGCGGCACGTAGTAGTAGTTGGGGTAAAAGTTGCACTCGGCGGCGTGATCGAGGACCTCGACCAGAGGCGGGAAGTGACCGGCCGCCAGCCGCCGACCCTCAAGGAACTCCTCGTCCTCCAGGATGCTCCTGCGAATGGTGCTGCCACCGCCCTCGGCGAACTTGCGCTGCGCCTCAGGGCCGGTGATCCACCTGAGGAATTCCCAGGCCTCGTCGGGATGCTTGGAGTCAGCGGACAGGCCTATACCCAAAGCGCCAACCCAGGTGTGAGCACCTGGCGAGGTGGCCGCGCAGATCTCGGCGCCAGGCACCTCGTCCTCGGTCTTGACCATGTTGGGCCACTGGTCCAGGTAGAAGGCAGCGGTTTGGGCGATCAGGCCCTGGCGCATCTGGCCCACGACCTCGTCGTAGGCCGAGGTCAGGGCACCCGGCGGCGCGTAGGGCAGCAACTCGTCTACGTAGAGATGAGCCGCTTCGAGGAAGCCCGGTTCAGTCGTGCCGGGCGTGCCGTCGTCTTTGATCAACTTCTCGCCCTTTGTCCAAGCAATGGACATGAACTCGTCCTGAACGTGAGGGAAGCGGCCCGCCATCAGGCCGATGCCGTAAAAATCCTCGGCGACGGTTTCGCCCTTGAGCGTCTCGCCTGGCTCGCGGCGGAAGAACTCGGCGATGTCGGCCAGTTGCTCGTAGGTCTGCGGGACGTCCAGCGGGTAGCCGTACTTGGCCTCAAAGGCTGCCATCTCGCCGGGATCCTCGAACAGATCGCAGCGATAGAAGTAGCCCATGGTGAAGGTGTAGTACGCTAACCCCCAGACATTGCCCTTCCACCTGCTTGTCGCCTCCACCAGAGCCGGGTCGAGGTCGTCAAACTGGATCTCGTTGGGGTCGCTGGCGGCGATATAGTCGTCAAGGGGGATGAGATAGCCGCTGTTGGCGAACTCGGCCTTCCAGCCCACGTCGTAGGTGACGAGGTCGTAGGCACCGGTGCCGCCGACCATCTCGATGACTTGCTTCTCGTACAACTGGGAGAAGTCAATGTCAATGATGTCAACATCGTAGCCTGTTTTGGCTTCGAACTCTTTGGCTACCTCTTCAGCCCAGTCGGTGTAAAAGCCAGCGATGGTGGCCCAGGTGATGGTCACCTTCTCTTCGGGCGGAACCTCGGTAGGCGGGGCCTCGGTAGGCGGAGCGGCTTCCTTGGTAGGCGGAGCCTCAGTTGGTGCTGCGGGAGTTGGTCCACAGGCTGCCAATACCAGCGCTACCAAGACAATGATACCCACAACACGCGACCAACGCAAATTGCTAGACATTGTTCCTTTCCTCCTTTTCTTGTCTAACTTGAACTTCTCTTAGGCCGATTACGTCTGCTCTGCGTTCTGGTATCTTTCCTCACCTCCTTTCTTTACTACGGGAGCACCGGGCTAGATCACCTGTGCACCGGCTCTCCCGTCTGCAGCGCTCGCACCACGTTGCGTGCGGCCATGATGCCAGCGTGGGTCGTTGATTCCCGACTGTGGGCCCCCATGTGTGGTGTCGCCACCACGTTGGGCAGCCCCAACAGGGAGTTGTCTCCAGGAGGATCCTTTGGGGACAACGTGTTTCACTCGTAGCGGTGCACAATCTTGCCCAGCGGGAGGTACAGGTCACCTTGGCCAAAGAAGCCGCCGATGATACGTTTGGGCTCAAGGATGTAGGTCGGATCAATCTCCGAGCGCTCGTAAACCACAGAAGCGCGCCCGCCGAAGAACTTGCCTTCCTGCGCAGTAAACTCGCCGGGTGTGAGGATCAACTGGCGCAGAGGGGGCTCGCCCTCCTCGGCGGCTGGAATATATTTCAGCGAGAAGACGCCGCCCGTGCTCCAGGGCACCTCAACCATGTTGGCCTCGTACTCAGGTACGACCAGCGTCTTGAGGATCTGGTGCCCCAGGCGATCCACCTGGCCGCGCACCGCCTCGTATTCGTGATGCAGTCCAATGTCAGCCATCTTCTTCTGGTAGCCCCAGATCTCCCGGCCGCCGGTCAGCGGCAGGTGCGAGTTGACGTACAGGAAGGGCTCGTAGTCGCCCTCGATGTCCCCAAACTTGACCTGCACGTAGATGGCCGCTTCCTTAAAGCCACCCTGCGTGGTGCCCAGCTCAAACTCCGAGACCCAGGTAATCACGATGTTGGTGCGCGGCTCCATCGGTTCCGGGACCACGCGTCGTACGTTCTCGATGTCTGTCTCGTAGACGACTAACTGGACATGCATGTCCCGCCAGACTAAGGGAGGCTTGCCGTACAGATAAGACACTACAGGATTGGTGTAGCCCCATTCTTCGACTCTCATTGGTCCTTTGCTCCTTTCATTGATCATGGTTTCGGCCGCAAGCAACCGGCCTAAGCCTCAATCGTTGTACCCGTTCACCCTTGTTCCGCTAGTTCTTTGACCGGCGAAGGCTCAGCTTCGCCCATCCTTGGGTGCCTGGCGCTTGTTTCTCTGGGTAGTTGAACCCCAACCGTTCAGATATAGCGAGAGCACCCTTCTGAAGTCGGGAGGTAATGGACTATCCTTCTGGATTGCTTCAGCGCTGCCGAGTTCTGACTATCCGTTTATGATAGCGCTCGGTTTCAAAAGACATCGTATTGTCCTGTTATTATGTTATAATGACGACTGTTAGTATTCTACATTATATTTTCCAGTTTGTCAAACCCGCTCTCGCTTTCACGGAGCGATGCGATTCTTATCCGCCGGAAATGAGCGGGAAAACTGCCACTACGAAACCTTACCGTTATTGTCATCACCCTTGTGTTGGCACCTCTGTTAGCCCCAATCTCTCCAGTGTCTCCGGCCGTGGTTTGCCCCTGTCATCCCAGCCGCGTAACGCGTAATATTCATCAAGCATCGCGCCCAACATCTCGTCACTGATCAAATGACCAGCGGCCGGACCATCGGGAATAGCTTCCCTCATCCGCGGGGGTAGGTTGTCATCGCTGCGGTCAACACCCTCACGAACCAAGATCGAGCGTTCCAAGTTAGAAATTCGCTCGCCAATGGTCATCAAGTGTGGAGCAAAATCATAGCCAGTAATGGCTAGCAAAGTCTCCGACGCAGGGCTGGTGGTGAATTGATAAGCCCTTCGTACAACTGTGCATAGTCCCAGGCTGTCAATATACGCGCGGTTATCCTGGAGGGTTTTCACCAACTCGCCCTTACCCTCAACAGCATACCGATCATATTTTGCTTTTAACAATTCATCACTTACAGTGTAGCCACCCACATTGTGGCAAGCGCCCCTGGCAGAGGTGGCGTATGCAAGGCCCATGCCGTGGAAACCGCGTGGATCATAGGCCGGAAACGTCAAGCCTTTAACGTGCAATATATAGGGTTCCCACTCAGGGCGAGCCTTGATAACACCTCTTGCTCCCTCGGCGACAAGTGCCCCAAACCCGCGTCGCTCAGCGATGAGCTGTAGCATCTGTAACAATGCTTTTCCATCCCCAAAGCGGACTTTCAGGCCATCATTATCCTCGGCCGAAACCAGCCCACGCTCAAACAATTCCATTACCAGCGCCACCATATTCCCGGCCGTGATGGTGTCCATTCCCAAGTTGTCGCACATTTCGTTGGCAGCAATGACGGCATCCATGCTATTAATGCCACACGATGGGCCAAGCAAGCCAATACTTTCGTATTCCGGCCGGGCTTTAGTGCCGGCAAATTCACCGTCCTTCACCTCGGCCATCTGACCACAAGCAACCGAGCAGCGATAGCAGGCATAGTTACGCACGTAGTAATGTTCGTGCAACGTCTGGGCGTACACTCCCTGCACTTTTTCAGGTGGGGCCCAAGAAGTCTGGAAATTACGGGTAGGCATGCAGCCCAGTTCATTAATAATCTCCACTAACTGTGAGGTGCCCAAAAGTCGGTGTTGGGCGCGCGATGTCTTGAGGCCCATGCGCGCGTTAGCCGCAATTTCTTTGCACTTGGCCGCATCAGCTACAGGAACCTTTTGGTCACCCCGTACAGCCAGAGCCTTGACCTTCTTCGAGGCCAGCACGGCGCCACCGCCGCCTCGGCCAAAGGCACGTCCATCATCAACAAAGATAGACGAAAAGGCTATGCCATTTTCGGCCGCAGGGCCAATGCTCATCGTCGCCCATTTGCTTCCGGGCAACTGACCAAGCATCTTCTCGCGGGCCTGTATAGGCGATAGCCCTTGCCACCTATCATCATCAATGAATTGCACTGTCTCATTCTCAATGGCCACAGCGATCCAGCGGTCAGAGGCTCCCTCGAGGACCAGTGCGTCAAAGCCAGCCTCGCGCAACCGAGGGCCAAAGTTACCACCGGAATTGGAGCAGAGGTAATGCCCTGTTTCCGGCCCTTTAGTTGCCAATTGTATCTTTGTCGTTGAGACAAGGGGCGTGCCGGTCATCGGACCAGTGAAGAAGCCAAGCTTGTTCTCAGCGCCCAGTGGCCTGACATTGGGACCGATTTCCCGCCAATACCATAACGCGCCAAGCCCGCGCCCCCCGAGAAAGTTCCGAAAATCATACGGATCAATCTGCTCAATGGAATAGCGCCGTGTGTTTAGATTGATTCTAAGCAGTTTACCCATATATCCACCCTGAAACACCGTTATCTCCTTGACAATTTGCTATTCGTGGTGACCTCATCAACTACCACCTATCCATGGTGTGATGGGTCAGAGCTTCTCCACCAATACCGGCTTCTCTCCTTTGACCCCTTCCACCACCTCGAAGGCCTTTCGCACTGCCTCGTCGGTGCCCTCTACTACCAGGGTCACTGCCCCCTCGCAGCCGCCGATGCCGCCGGAAGCTACGTGGGTAGCCTCCACACCGGCCAGGATGCGCAGGGCCTGGATCTCGGTCACTACCGTGGCGTTGACCACCGGCATCAGGCCCACTTTCAGGCCCATGGCGTATTTCAGACGCAGGATACCACCCTTGCGGGAGGCCTCGCTGACCGAGGGCACCAGCTTCTCCAGGCCAACGGGCACGATAAAGTGGCAACCTCGAGCGACCAGGACTCCCTGTGCCATGCTGATGTCCCCACCCCGGTCATTGGCCATCAGGATGCCCACGTGGCCCTCGGCGTCCACCGCGTTAGCGCCTTTGATAAAGACATCGTCGGCCTCGAACTCCTGGATGATCTCCTTGGCTGGCACATCCACGGGGCGGCCGTCCACCAGCACGTAGGCCTTTGTCCTAAGATCCCGTGGCGTGGTGGTCAACTTGCCCTCGCCAATATAGCCGGCCGCATAGCGGTATTTGGAAACCTGGTGGCCCAGAATCTCCTCAGCCACGAAGGCGGTGGTGGTACCGTTGGCGATGATGACCCGGCCTTTCTCCAGAGCCCTGTTCACTTGAGGCATAGCCACCACCGCCTTGGCGATGAGCCGCTTGGCCTCGGCCGGGGTCAGCACCAGGATGCCCGAAACCCGGTCATTGGCATCTGTGATCTGTCGTGCCATTCGACCATGCTCATGACAGGCTATGCTTTTGGTCATTGTCTCTCTTTACTTAATATTCAACCACGCCGTCGCGGGTGATGCGCTTGACACCCTCTCCTTCGTAGGCAACAGCAGCCAACTCCGTTTCGATCACTTCACCCGGTTGCATGATCAGCGCCGTGCCGTTGTCAATGGCGTTCTTCACGCCAGCCGGCGGATAACTGCTGAATGGTTCGAGGGCGCAGTTGTACGTGCGTCCGTACCACGGATAATCGTCGTGACCGCCGTAGACCTGCCACATCCAGAGATACTTGAACAGGTCCTTGTCCCAGGCCAGGCCGATGCCCACCCCCAGATTCTGATTGGTAAGGCCGTACCAACCTTCATCCAATTCTTTGAAAAAGACCACATCCACAGAGCGGGCTTCTCTGGACAGCACACGGGTAATGTCCTGCATTTCGTCGGTGCGCTGATTCTTCACCATCGGGAAATCATAGTCACCCCCGGGTTCCCACAGGCCGTTGCGATGGAACGCCAACACTTCGACTTTCTTGGCCGGTGTCTGAACCACACAACTATCATCGAGGAACGGCTCTCCAAAGGCGGGGTGATGCCCCCACATAATGGCGAATTCACCGGTTGATTCATTGACGAGGCGCTCCTGAATGAACAGGGCAGCCATGCTTCGCTTCAGCGACATCGTACGCTCGAGCGTCAGTGGTGAGCGGTAAAGGCGTACACGCGTGCGTAAAGCGACGTGATCCGGGGTATCTTCAGCCACCCCAGCCTCAAAGGGCAAGAGCGAGACTTCGCCGTGCAGGCCTTGATAGGTCCCCATGTAAGGTTCCGAGGCCCACCCTGCTGATGGTAGTACCTCTTGCCAGCCCCCGTAGAAGTAGTCGTGGAAGGCTCCTTCGGGCAAGGCGCTGGTGGCGACAAAGGGACGTTGCATAGGGATGGGCGACTGCCACATAAAGTCAAGGTCGCGGGGTTTGTAGGTAAACTCGAACACGTCCGCGCCTTTGTCAAGCAAGATGCCCACGCGCAAGACCTCGTTTTCCAGATAAGCGATGCGCATACCTTTATAGGTATAGTCCAACGAGAGACGGCAGCCCTCTTTTCTCCCATACGTGTACATTTTTCAATTAACCTTCCTTTCTGTGAGTGTAGTGCTGTCTTTCCGGTTTAGCCCTAAAGCGGCGTTGTTGTTTCTTGCGATTCACCTGGGCGCAAACCTTGCAGTAAGCCAAAGGCCCGTCTGATCCCGCGCCCAATTTCCACCCGCCACATATCCACGAGGACAGCTAAGGCGATGATGGCACCCAGAGTGATGTTCTGCCAGGCTGTGGGCACGGCATTCAAGTTCAGGCCATTTTGCACCACGGCGACGGTCAGGGCTCCAAACAGCGTGGAGATAATGTTTCCATAGCCTCCTGTCAGGCTGGCGCCACCAATGACGGCCGCCGCGATGGCCTGAAGCTCCATACCTGCTCCATAGTTAGGCGATCCAGAGTTCAAGCGGGCGGCCATCAGCACCCCTGCCACGCCAGCCATCAGGCCGGCCAGGATAAACGCCAAGAGTCGCACTCGGTGAACCTGGATGCCTGATAAACGCGCTGCCGATTCATTCCCCCCGATGGCGTAGATCGCTCGACCGCTGACCGTGTAGCGCAAAAATACCACGGCGATAAGGTAGAAGACCAAAACGTAATAGAATGGCAGGGGCACACCGAGGAATCTCCCGTAAAATATAGGCTCAAGATACGGTGACACATAAAAAATCGGGGTGCCCTTGGTAACAAGGAAAGCCAAGCCGCGGTAAGCACTCAGAGTAGCCAGGGTGACAGCAAAGGAGGGAATCCGTCCATACGTGCTCAAGACACCGTTGACGAACCCCAGGACGGCTCCCAGCAACAGGACGATCAAAATTCCCAGTGCAACCGGTAAGCCGTTGAGTTTCACCAAGATAGCGAGCATGCAGGTGATTAAAGCCACAGCGGAGCCGGGGGAGAGGTCAATGCCTCCTGTCAGGATGACCATCGTCGCTCCAATGGCCATAATGGCCACGCTGCTGACCTGCAACGAAACGTTCATGAGGTTCTGAGCCTGCAAGAAACGATCCGTACTCAAGCTGACAGCGATCGCGGCGAGAAGCATGGCTGCCAATGGCCCCACCACGGCTGAACGCAAGAACTTGGTGATGCTTTCCCTCATTGATTGTTACCTCCTGGCGATAGGATTATCCTGAGTAACTGCTCAGGGTATGTCTGAAAAGTGATCGGCTAACTCTCGGGATAGCTCTGGACGATGTCATTGCGAGCGTAGCGAAGCAATCTCAGATGAGCGACAATGAGATTGCTTCGTCACTTCGTTTCTCGCAATGACAGGGTGAGTAGTTACTATCCTGATTTATTTGCTATAGCCCAAGGCCTGCGAGATAGCTATCGCTGTGTCCACTACCTCTTTGCGCATAGGACTTTGGGCCAGGTCGGCCGGCATTCGGTCCGATGGCCCGGAGACGCTGATAGCGGCAATCACGTTACCGCTGGCGTCGTAGATCGGTGCTGCGATGCAGCGGATGCCCTTTTCGTGTTCCTCACGGTCCAGGCTGAATCCCAACTGGCGAATGCTTGCCAATTCGGCTATGAAGGCATCTGGATCGGTAATCGTCGTATCTGTGTAATAAGAAAGTCCGTGTTCCTTTACCCAGGCTTCGACTTGTTCGGGTGGCTCAAACGCCAGCAAGGCTTTGCCCAGGCCAGTACAAGTGAGGGGCGCAGTCGCACCCGTTCTGGACAGCATCTCGACCGTCTGTTCACCCTCTAATTTGTCCAGGTAAAAGACCTGCATCTCTTGTTCGTCCAATACGGCCAGGTGAGTCGTTAATTTCAGGCGGTCGCGCAGGGCGCGAAGATGGGGGAGCGCCCGCCTGCGCAGATCGAGACTCTTCCGGGCCAGATCGCCCGGATCTGCCCCTGATGCGATCACCATGAGCTGATATTCGCTCAACCGGTGGGCTTCTGCAATGTGCAGGATGCGTCCATCGCGCACCACAGCCACCCGGTCACTCATCGCCAGCAATTCAGGGTAATCGGAACTGATGAGCAGAATGCTGATGCCTTGTGCGGTCAACTCATTGATGACTTTATACACCTCGAACTTGGCCCCGATGTCAAGGCCCTGCGTCGGTTCGTCAAGAATCAGCAATCTCGCCTGGGAGAAGAGCCAGCGAGCGACGACAACTTTTTGTTGGTTGCCGCCGGATAGGAATTGTACCGATCTCTCCAGCGCCGTTGGGGTGATGTTGAGCTTCTCGACGTACTCTCGGCCGTAGCGTTGTTCGCGTCCCAGGTTCAAGAAGAGCCCGGTGAGCAATGCGACCAGCCGCGAGATGGTGATATTCTGGGGGCCCTGAAAATTAAAGAACAGGCCATCCGCTTTCCTGTTCTCAGGTACCAGGCCCACGCCAGCAGCAATCGCTTCGACCGGGGATGAAAAGTTGACAGGACGGCCATACAAACGAACCGTCCCACTCGTACGTTGGTCGAGGCCAAAGAGAGCCCGCGCGATGTCCGTCCGGCCAGAACCGACCATCCCTCCCAGCCCAAAGACTTCGCCAACGTTGATGGTAAAGCTGATGCTGTTAATGCCATTTTCGGTCGCCAGGTTTTCAACCTCCAGGCAGGGAACTGGTTGGGTGTTAGGGGCCTTTGGGTAGTGCTGTTCAATGTCCACGCCGACCATCATGCGTACCACGTCGTTCATATTGAGTTCTGAGACGGGGCGGGTTGCCACCAGGAGACCATCTTTGAGAACGGTAACCACGTCGGCCACTCTAAAGACCTCGTCCAGCCGGTGGGAAATGTAGAGGATGGCCTTGCCCTGGGCTGCCAGTCGCCTGATGAGTTCTAGCAACCGTTGTGTTTCGGCCAGGCCCAACGCGGCAGTGGGCTCGTCCATGATGAGCAGGCTGGATTCCAGCGAGATGGCTTTGGCGATCTCGACGAGTTGCTGCTCGGCCACCGACAGGTTTCTGACCACCACACCGGGGTCAATGTAGATGTCCAGTTGCTCCAACGTCTCGACGGTTTGCCGCTGCATTGTATCCCAGTCAATGATGCGAACGCCGGGCTTTCGCGGTGGACGCCCCAGGAAAATGTTCTCGGCCACAGTGAGTGTGGGAACAAGCGAGAATTCCTGATAGATCGTTGCCACACCGTGTGCCCTGGCCTCGATGGGGTGGTTCAAGGTGACAGGCCTACCGTTCAGCAGCATCTGGCCTGTGTCTGGCTGGTGAGCGCCGGCCAGACACTTGGCCAGGGTAGTTTTGCCGCTCCCGTTCTCGCCCACCAGGGCGTGAACCTCGTTGGGCACCAAGTTTAGGGAGACATCATCCAGCGCCTGAACGCCGGGAAACGCTTTGTATATGTCACGCACCTCCCAGAGAGGAGGTCGTTGTTCGTTCATAATCTCACCGTTTTCATCCGATAAATTTAATCGCTCCAGCCGGACCACAGTCCGGCGGCCTCTGGCGTGGATTGTGATCCACGCCGAGCGAAAGAAAATTCTATGATATAAATTTATCGCTCCCGCCGGATTGCCAAATCCGGCGGGCATGGCCTGGACGTTCGTGAGCCTCAGTCGAACGATTTGGCAATCCAGGCCGAGCGAAAAGAAAATTCCTATAGTATCGGGTTGGCCCCGGCCACAGCCAAATGACTGTGGCCGGGGCTGTCCATTGATATTACCTGAACCTCATTATATTACGGGCACGCGTACTCTTGCGACGGTGCCGGAAATAGGTTCTCGGGGTGGCAGAGGTACTCCAGAACGTTCGTCTGGTCCACGATCACAGTAGGTGTCTCTGTCCAGCCACCTGGGTAAACACCGTTGAGGCAATCCATCGTGACCTGTAGTACGACTTTGCCCATGACAAAGGGAGTGGTGTTCACCGTTGCCGTCCAGCGTCCGGCGGCGATGTCCTCCAGGCCGGTGGTGTCGCCGTCGTTGCCGAAATTGGCCACGTCGGTGCGGCCAAGCCCCTCAGCCGCTCTGGCAGCGCCGATGGAGATATAGTCGTTAGCGGTGACTATGACCTCGATCTCGGGGTGCGCCTGGAGCATGTCCATCATCGCCGTGTTGCCGGTTTCCACGTTCCAGGCGGTCGGCAGGGTGGCTACGACTTCCATCTCAGGGAAAGTGGCGAGGGCATCGAGATAGCCGCCGATGCGCTCGGTGGAGTGATAGCCGGGCAGCCCTTCCAGAACGCCGACCTTGGCCTTGCCACGGAACATTCCGGCTACGTACATGCCTGCCTTGAAGGTGCCCCTTCGCTGGCTGTAGCCGACCACACCGTGGACCGCAGTTGGGAAATTCGCGATGTCCGAGTTGACGATGACCACTGGGATACCTTTTTCAACTGCTTGTTTCACCAGGGGCGCAGCGGCGAACTCGTCGTGGGTGGACAGGATGATGGCATCTACATCCTGCGTGAGCACGTCCTGGATCATCCCCATCTGGCCATCAATATCGGCGCCACTCTGCGGAGCGAGCATAAAGGTTTCGACTCCGAGTTCAGCGGCCGTGGTCTTGACCCCCTCACCGATGGCTATGTAGTAGTTAAACTCGGTGGCCGGTGGCATGTAAGCGATACGGACAGGATCACCTTTTTTGTAGGCTAAATCCTGACATGAGGCTTGGGCCCCGGCCTCCAAGGGCACGGGGTCAAAAGCCGGTTCTGGAGCCTCGTAGGCTGCTGCGGCTGCTTCCTCTGCAGCCGGGGCTTCCTTGGGCGCCTCCTCTGTGGGGGCTGGGCCGCACTGGGCAGCAACCAGGAGCAGGGAGAGCACAACCAATAGGGAAAGTAGATATTTCATTTTGAGAATCCTCCTTTTGAATAGATCACGCTAGTGGGTTTGCCGACCTGGCCAGTCAGGCCAGTTAGATCGTCTCTTACAAATCGAGCATCACCTCCTTTTCACAGTGTTACGCACCTGTCTTGCGCGCTCCGGACGTTGTATATCAGCCGGAGTATCCTGAATCATCGTCTCGCCAAAGGTGAAAGCTGGTCTTGCCCGCGAAATTAGGTCATCCTACCAACTTTCGAGCTGAGCTGTCAGGCCGCCGTCCACAAAGAGTTGGGTGCCGGTGATGAACGAGGCTTCATCGCTGGCCAGGAAGGCGGCTGCGTGGCCAACATCCTCCGGCTGGCCGATGCGCTTCATCACCTGCCGTTGCTCGACCAGACGCTGCTGCTCGGCCGGGTCGTCGTGGCCATCAAAGATGCTCTGGATGAGAGGCGTCAGCACCCAGCCGGGGGCGATGGCGTTCACCCGAATGGCGGGGCCGTAGTCAATGGCCATGTTGCGTGTCAACGCAGTGATACCACCCTTAGAAGCAGCGTAGGGCGCGACACCGTTGACCGTAGCGTGCGCGTGCACCGACGAGATGTTGACGATGGCCCCTTTGCCCACTGTCTGCATGTGCGGGATGGCGTACTTGGAGCAGAGGAATACCCCCTTGAGGTTGACGGCCAGGCAATGATCCCAATCTTCGCTGGTTGCCTCCAGCACCGGTTTGTAGACGCCAATGCCGGCGTTATTGACCAGCACGTCAATGCGACCGTACTGGTCCAGGGTTGCCTGCACCATGGCCTTGACCTGCTCTTCGTTCGATACGTCGCAGTTGACAAAGAGGGCGTCGCCACCCGCTTGGCGAATCTCCTCAGCCGTCTTCTTGCCCGCCTCCTCGTCCCAGTCAACTATAACGACCTTGGCTCCTTCTTTGGAAAAGACCTTGGCAATTCCGCTGCCGATGCCCTTGCCCGCACCGGTGACGATAGCCACTTTGTTTTCAAGTCTCATAGTTCAGCCTCCTTAGAATCAATGATTAGCCCCAATACGGTTTAGATAAGCAGTTGGAGTAGAGCCTTTAGGCGGAAAAGAATCCGGCTGAAGCCTCAACTCCAGAACCTTAACTGCCCTGGATTGAGCT
>SOHZ01000496.1 GCA_004377365.1 Anaerolineales bacterium
GGGGGGGGGGCGCGGCGGGCCTCCGCCGCCCCCCCCACCGCACTCAGGTTATGCATCCACAGGCTCAACCGCCTGACTCAGATCCCAGGGGTTTTACAAGGCGCCTTTGACTTGAGGACTCGTTGCTTTCCGGGGCGCTCGAATTTCCAAGACTTTTTCGGAAACCCCTGGGGTCTTTTAGTCCAGCGCGTTCGCAAAGCTGTAGCTGGCGCTGGACGCGGCATCGGCATGCTGCTATCATAGCACACTTTGGTTAGGGTAGGGTTAGAAAAGTGTTAGAACTTTGTTTGAGTTTGCAAGGGTTCGCCCTGGCCTGACTCAGACCCCAGGGGTTTTACGGAAACCCCTGGGGTCTTTCTACCTCGGCAGCGCTGGCCGGTACAGCGGACGACGGAGCGGGCGGGCCACCGTGACCTTGACCGGGCCGTGCAGGGTGCTCACCCCGTAGTAGTCCACGTCCTCCAGTTTGTAGTAGAAGGTGCCATAGTCCGGTGTGTCTACAAAGCTGTAGCTGCCGCCGGCCACCGCGTCGCCTTCGGCGGCGATGAGCGCGCCGTTGATCTGGGTCCAGGGCCCGTCCTGGGTCAGGGCGCGGTAGAGGTTAAAGCCAGCATTGTCAATCTCGGTGCCCGTCTCCCAGGCCAGTGCCACGCCGTCAGCCCCCGCCTTGGCGGTGAAGGAGGCCAGGGTGATGGCCGTGGGCTCTCCGCACTGGCCATTAGGGTAAGGGCCATCCTGCCACCACGGGGCAAAGAGCACATTGCCGCTCACCGCATCGCCGGAACCAGGACCTGCGCCAGACGGCCCGGAGTTATTGCCCCACCAGTTGCAGGTGGCGTCGAGCGGCCCGCCGATCGCGCTGCTGGTGCTCGACCCGGCAGGTGAATCGCTGATCCAAAGACCAAACTGTGTGTTACCGACAAAGTTGTTGTGGTAGACAGAGCCAGACGGCACGTGACATGGCATATTTACATCGGAGGCCACATAGCCAGGGAGATAGATACCCATGTTGTTGCCCGTGATCGTGTTGTCGCGGATATCGACAGTCCAGGGGGTGACGCTCCAGATCTGTAGGGCTTGGCCTTCGGCGCCCTGAGCGGGAACACCCGTGATTACGTTGCCGAACACATCCAGGTCGGATACGTTGTTGATCTCGAGGCCGGCCCAGATCCAGCCACTACCGCCTGAGCTATCCACCCAGCCCGTCATGGTGTTGCCGCTCACTGTTGCGCTGCTCATCGGCTCATCAAGTTTGCCGCGGAACGCTATGGAGCCGCCAAGTCCGGTCACTACGTTATTCGTGAACACGACCGAGGTCAGTGCTACACCAGGATAGTTGCTGCTGCCTGTATTATCGATGACGTACCAGCCCCGGAAGTCCTTGATGGTATTGTTATCCCAGGTCCATGTGCCTGCAACACGACCAGTACGTCCGTAGAAGGCGATCCGGTTGGTCCCCTCGCCATCGAGCACGCAGTTCCTGATGGTGATGTCAGTAACGACACCACTGCCACTCATGGCGATTACAGCATCGTGACTTTCAGCAGGGGAATCGCCGGTTAGCGTGAACCCATCGATGGTGACACCCGTGTAGGTGCCAGCATCAAGCACGATGCCGCCGGTCACAAAGGTGGTCGTGGCGCCCGCGCCCGTGAGCGTAAGACCCTTGTCGATGAGCAAGGACTCGTTATACGTCCCCGCCGCCACGTTGACTGTGCTGCCAGAGACGGCGTCAATGCCTTCCTGAATGGTGGCAAAGGCATCGTAGCCGAAGGAGGTTGCCGGACCGGCACCATCTGGGTCAGTGCCAGGCACGGTGCTAGCCCAATCATCATTGACCCAGACTTCACTGGGATGGTGCTCCAGGTCAATCGTGAGGGAAGGCCCCGTCTTCAGCTCGATGGTGAGGGCATCAACAAAACCTTCGAAGACGTTGGCCCAACCAGACCCAGTGGCCAATACGATGTATTTGACCGTCTGGCCCTTATAGTCAATGGGGGTGATGTCGCCACTGGGCACATAGTCAGACCATGTAATTGGCCCAGCCTGAATGTCCGCTAGGGTCGGAGCACCATAGAAGCCATACGGACCGTGATTGCTGTCGAATAACGTGAGCTGATTTGTACCGCTGTCCGTGGTCCAGGTATTCCAGGTGTCATTTGGTGCATTGTAATTGTTTGCATATAGTGGTTCGAGAGTCAAACGGTTACCATACCAAGATGCGTCCCCGCCAGAATATGGCATCGTGTAAATATTTACGTAGAAATCGACACCACTCGGCGTTCCACCGTTCTTGGTCACATAGGAGACCTTTTCGATGTCGGCAATCGTAAAAGATCCCAGGCTATCATAAGGCGGTGAAGTGGGATCAATGTAAAGCTCTATCTTGCTGTCTCCCAGGACAGAATACCATGAACCATTGCCGATATACTGCTCAGAACTTGTGCTTTGAGCGCCAACTAACGTAGCCACGCTGCCACCCAGGACAACAGTTGTTGCCGCCTGCGCCACCGGCACCGGCCCAACGACGAGCGCCAGCCCAACGACCAGCACCAGGGCTATGAATACATTGATGGTTTTCATCGTTCCTATTCCTCCTTACCTTAAGTAGAGAATATCGAATGTTCCTTCCTTTCCCCGTCGTCTGGCAGGTAAGGACCTTTCGGCACCCTTGCCGTGAAGAACGATAGGGGCCAATAGAGTACAGGTTTTCGTTTGCAGTCCATCACCCCCTTTTGCGATGAGAACATCACGTCCATTGACAGCCACAGCGAAGTGTGGTAGAATGAAATAGGGGCAAGGGAATCCGCCGGCACCAAAGGTGCCAGACGGTTCCCCGAGGCGACTGTCCACTGTCGGACGTGATCAGCGCAGGCAGTGGCGCAGCCGGGATAGCCCCTGGGCCAGTCAGATGACTGGCCTTTTTCATTTATGAAGCAACGATCATTAGATTGGGCGTCTTAGCCCAGGCCCCAGGATTAGAAATCCTTGGCTGAAACTGAGAAGTGCCCCTTCGACTACGCTCAGGGCAGGCCTCAGGCACTGAATTAGGCCCTGAGGGGCCTTCTCAGCTTCAGACGGCGAATTCCATTCGGCGGCTTTTTGTTACGGCTCGATAATGAGCCCCGGCAGGTAGCCGTACACAGTCAGCGGGTACGGCCCCAACTCTCGCCGGGCGCCCACGCCCCACCAGTACTCCCCAGGCTGGATGTGCGCCCCGTTGCCCATCGTGCCGTCAAAGGCGAAGGACGTGGACTGGATGAGAGATTGCCAGACCAGTTCTTGTGCTTCCCCACGAACCAGGTCCATCCAGTATTTCACAGCCTGGGGATAGGCTGTCCATTCAAACGTGATGGGGTTTTCGGGCGAGAGCGCCGCCGCAGAAAAGGTTTCATCGGGCCCGGGGTTGACCTGGCTGAACCCCAGCAACGAGACATCAAAATCGGGCAGTTCGACGACCGTTCCATTCTCCACGGACACAGGCCCTAACCAGCCCCAACTGACGACCTGGTCCGTCCCGTATTGAGAGTTCCATGCCTGGGCGAACAACACGTTGTACCCCTGGCTTGAGGGCTCCAGGTCGGTGAAGGCGTAAGCGCCGTCTGCCCCCACGGTCGTCTCTGCTATCACGTTGTAGGACTGATTCTCCAGTTTGAGCGTCGCGCCCCCGCTCACCGGGGCTCCGTCCAGGAGCAGCCGGCCGGTGATGCGACTGGGTGGCACAGGGGTTGGCGTCGGTGTGGGTGTGGGGGAGGGGGTAGGTGTGTCCGTGAGCGTGCCGGTGGGCGTAGGCGTCTCTATAAGGGTATCGGCTGGAGCGGGCGTATCGGTGGGAGAAGGCATCGTCACGCCGGAGGGGATGGGCGTATCTGTGGGTGGGCCGGTGGGAACGGACGCGGCAGCAGGCGATAGAGCCAGCGTATCCGTCGGCAATGGTGTGGCCGTCGCCAGGCACACCGGCGTCGGAGTACTGGTAGCCGCCAAGGTCGGTCTGGGCGTTTTGGTCGGCGTCGGGGTGGGCTGGGAATGGGCAACAACAGCCCCGCCTCCAATGGCCAGTCCGAGCATGATCAGCATGATCACCAGCCCGGCCATTGCCAAAAGGGAGACACAACCAACCAATAAGACGCGCTTGCGAAAGCTCATCTTACGAAAGCTCATAGGGAACTGCCTTCTTTCAACAGCCCTTTGCCGGCAAAGACCGCCAGCGTCCGCCGGATATCTGCGGTCACATCGTGTTCATCGGCCACGGAAAAGCTGGCCTTGATCGCTCGCTCCATGTCTTCTGCGGTGTGCTCCCCATCGCAAAGCTCCCAGATGAGGTGGGCGGTAGGGTTGAGGATATGGATGGCTTCCTCCGCGGCGCTGTAGAGCAGCGTCTCGCCGCCGATGTCCTTGACAGTGATGCCCGGCTTGCGGACAGGTCTCGTTGTGTTCATTAGCCAGATTCTAGTGGAAAAGACCTCCGAGGTTTCAACGGTACGTGCTCTCTTGGAACTCTCAACTCGTGCTCTTGCTTCAACTACCACTGTTGCGCCACTATTGCACCACTGTTGCGGTGTAGACGGCACAGGCGGTACAGGCGGCCTGCATCCTCGACCAAAACCTCGGAGGTCTGAACTTGCCTGATCAACAGCCCAGGCGCGCCTCAGACCGATTGGAGTACTATAGTACTATTATATTACACAATCTCTCATTATTCAATAGGTAAACGGTTAGAAATGGGTTAGAAATTGGTAAGAAAATCCAGGCTTCAGGCCCTACCGGGCCTCCCTTGCCCTCAATACGGCCCAGCCATGGGTGGTAGATGGTCACCGCCTGCTGCGGACTTGCTCTGGGAACAGGGAGCAGTGAGTTGGCGTAGACGGAGGGCAAATCGCTTGAGCTTTTAGTGGCTCTATGGTACAATTGTGATAGTGTGATGGAGCCGACGACGGAGAGACAAACAGCAGAACGGTGAGGTAATCCGATGGCAAAAGCATTGGCAGAAGTCGAAGAAGAGGTCAAAGAAAAAGAGTGGCCGACCGCTGTCCTGCGCCCACTCATCTGTTACCCCGAATCGGATGGTGAGCCTATGGCCGAAACAGATGTCCACATCAACACTCTGATCTATCTACGCGAGGCTCTCAGAGATCACTTCCGTGACGACCCTCAGGTCTACGTGGCCGGCAACCTCTTTCTCTACTACGAGGAAGGCGACATTCGCCAAGTCGTGGCTCCCGATGTCTTTGTGGTCAAAGGGGTGCCCAAAGGAGACCGGCGCACCTACAAGCTGTGGGAGGAGGGCGACAAAGGGCCGCAGGTGGTGTTTGAAGTGAGCTCACGGAGCACGCGGAAGGAGGATCTGGGGCCGAAAAAGGGGACGTATGAGATGTTGGGCGTGCGGGAGTATTTCCTGTTCGACCCGTTGGGGGAGTATCTGGAGCCGCCGCTGGTGGGGTATTGGCTGGAAGAAAGTGGATACCGGCGAGAGGCAGGAGAGCGGTTGGTCAGTGAAGTGTTGGGGTTGGAGTTGCGGGTGGAGAAAGAGCACTTGGGGCTGTATGACCTGGAGACGGGGGAAAAGTTGTTATCGCCGCTGGAAGCCCAGGCTGCCCGCCGAGAGGCCGAAGCCCGTGCCGAACAGGAAGCCACTGCCCGCCGGAAGGCCGAGGAGGAACTGGCCCGGCTGCGTGCCGAGATGGCGCGCCAGCGCGATTCGGGAGAGACAGGGCCATAAGTTACCAAATACACGTCTGTAAACGAAGCATGCAAAAGCCCGGCTATCTTATCATAGCCGGGCTTTTGTTAGAAGACTGGCCTCAGCCTATCGCATACGACGGGCGATCACCAGCCCAGCCAGGGGAAGCAGCAGGGCAGCGCCAGATCCGCCGCAGAGACCACCCCGCGGAGGCAGCGAAGCGGAGGCAGCCGTAGGCGAAGAGACCGGCTGGTCCGCTGAGGCAACGGTAGGGGTTGAAACTGCAGCCAGCCGGGGCGGCGTGGGTTCCGTGGTGGGCGGCACCTCTACCTCTGGAGCCTCACCCTCTACCACCTCGTAGGCCGTGCCCTCCAGAACCACGATGACGTGGGTCCCCAGAGCAAAGTATTTACCCCACTCGGGCCGGGCGGCCAAAAGCTCGAAGTAGTTGTCACTGCCGAAGCTGATCTTGGTGGTAGTCATCTTGTCCACATCGTAGACCGTGTCCATCCAGACGTCGTCCTGGAGCACAAAGGTCTTGTCACCAACGTACTTGACCACCTCTCTGACCGGCACCTCTCCTCCGCCACGGTCCTCGCCAGGGGGAAGGGCCATGGGGGCCACAGGCACGGCCTGAGCTCCGCGCAGGCCCGCCTCGGCTTCGCTTTTGTCAACGGCTCCGGCTCCGTAGGCCGGCGCCGGGGTAGCGGTGGCCATGGCTTGATATTGCTGCTCGGCCACCCGGTCCCGCCCCTCTTCACTCAGGACGTCCTCGGTCTCGTCCACCAGGAAGGAGGTGTAAGGGGTGATGATGCCATAGCGCACCGACAGGTCCACGATCTCGTCCACCAGCTCGCGGCTCTCGCCGTGCAGCCGGATCTGGCTCAGGAGATAGCCGATCTTGCGCGTGGCCCACAGGCGAGGGATGAAGCTTGTGGTGAGCCCGGTCGAACCATCATCGCCGCCTCTGTCGCGGAAGCGGACGTCCTCGTACTCAAAGCTCTGCAAGCGGTCATTGACCTTCCCTTCCAAGGTAATGGTCGTGTCGCCGCCCTCCCGGTAGCGTCCCACCAGCACCAGTTGGGTGCCGGCGAAGAGGTCGGGCAGGGGATAGGGATGGGTATCCTCGACGCGGATGTCGCCAAAGTCCAATTCGATGTCCGAAAGAAGCGGGGTGCTGACCTTGGCGTAAAAGGCCGAGACCTCCTCGTCAATGTCTTCGCTGGGCCGCACGTAGGCGCTGGCCCCACGGTGGGCCTCGGCCATGGTGTCCAGCAGGATGGTGTTGATGTCGTCGCCCACCCCAAAGGTAAAGATGCGGGCATTGTCGGGGGCGGCATCGTCAACGTTGTCCAGAATGCGGTCGGTCTCGATTTCCCCCTCGGTAGCCAGGCCATCTGTCAGGAAGATGATGATAGTGGGCCGTTCCTCATCAACCTGGTCGAGGGCCTCCAGCAGGGCGCGATTGATGTCGGTGCCGCCAGAGGCTGTCAGATTGCGCACAAAGCGCTGGGCATCTCTTCGTTCGTCGGCCGGCCGCAGGCGGTGATCGTACTGGCGCACCCCGGTGCTAAAGGTGACGATGTTGAAGCGATCTTTGTCATTGAGTTCATCCAGCACGAACTCCAGGGCGTCCTTGGCCTGTTCCAGCTTCTCCCCCCTCATGCTGCCCGAGGTGTCCAGGACGAAGACGACGTCCTTGGCGATCACTTCCCGCTCGTCCACTTCCAGTCTGGGGGCGACCAGCAGGAGAAAGAAGCCATCTTTGCCCCTCTCACGATAACTGACCAGGTTCAGCCCAAAGTCTTCTTCGGAGACGCTGTAATAAAGCTCGAAATCGCGGTCGGGCCTGACGTCGTGATCTTCGTAGCCGATGCGGGCGGAGTAGTCGCTCTCGCGGTCCACGGCGATGTCGTGGCTGGGGGAATAGATGGCCTTGATGGCCTCGTTGGAGTGCAACTCGATGCTGACAGACACGTCCTCAATGGGCCTGGAGGAGAACTTTTCTGTGTTGAGAGGATAGAGGTATTTGACCAGGCCCTGGTCCAATGGCAGGACTTCGCTGTATTCGAGTTCGACCCTTTTCTCGCCATGGGCGGGGATGGGGTAAACGCGGGCCTGGAAGGCATTGCGTCCCACGTATTCCAGCAGGGCTGGATCGCGTCTCTGCCGCACGATGTCCTCGTAGATCTGGCGCGCCTCGTCCTTCTCCAGCACCCTGGCTTCCACTCTCTGACCGTCCACGTACATGACGAACTCGGAGATAGCCGCCTCTTCGGGCAGGGGAAAGATATAAGTCCCTTCCAGTTCCCAGGGCGACTCGTTGACAAAGACCTGATCTACGTGGGTGGTGGCCACCTGATCCTCGATGGTCACCTTCACCCGGTGGTATTTGATGGCCAGGTTAGGGATCTCGGTGATGGGGGGTGGCGTTGGACAGCGGGGACATGGTCTCGGCGGTTCGGGGATGATGATGCCGTCGGCGTAGGCTGGACCGACTGCTGCCAGCAACAGCCCTATGACGATAGCCATTGCAAACGCGGTTCTCTTTTTCATGACAATGACCTCCTTCTCAATGTGGGCAAGAGATGTTTGCCGAATTCAACTACTAGACGTTGGAAGAGGGTAAAAAGTTCCCCTACCCGTTGACAAGGTGCCCAAATGATGATATACTGGATACAGATTACTTCCTTCCTCCCTGTTTTCTGAGCAGGAAAGGCCGAACCGATGTACATTTGCCGACAGTGCCCAAGAGCCACTCGGGATCGCTGCATTGCCCAAAGCCATACCTCTCCCAGTTCAAAGGAGATGATCAGGCGAGCCTTTGAACGCCGGTCTGATACCGAAGAGATGTGGAGGATCTTGCAGATAAGCTGTCTCCTCGTCCGGGAAGAGCAAGAAGCAAAGACCTATCACGAGTCTGCTCTTGCCCGACGTCTGCGCCTGGCCAGAAACGGCGAGAAGACAGAGGGGCTAGAAGAAGAGGCGATAGCTCCCGATACTACCGAGTCTGTTCCGGTCAGCCCGACCGTCAAGCCAGTTCAAACTATTCGGCCCGTGATTCGTGAGGTAGACCGGGTAGGTGTGAAACCACCGCCTCCACCCGTTGTAGAGAAGGTCCCTGAGCGGCGAAAGGAACCAGAGGCCGAGCTTTTCTCCTTGGTATTAGAACCGAGCAAGCGCCGCATTGCCCTGCCCACTGACGGGGAGATTGTCTTCGGCCGCCCCGATCCGAACGTTGATTTTTTCCCGGACATTGACCTGACTTGCGAAGATCAAGTCCGGCTGGCTATCTCGCGTCGCCATGCCAAGATCTGCGGTGATCGCAACGTGCACTTTATAGAAGACATGGGGAGCACCAACGGTACTCGAGTAAATACCCAACTCTTGGAACTTGGTCAGAGGCACATGCTTCGCCAGGGCGACCGAATCGCGATGGGCCATTGCTTATTCGTCTACGGCCCCACTCCCAGATGGCTCCTCAACCCACCACCCCATCTCAAAGCCCGCTTCTATTTTCTCGCTACTTCCTCTGGCCAACGTATTGACTTGCCGGATCAGGGGGAACTGATTATTGGACGTTCTGACCCAACGCTCAGCTTTGTACCCGACATTGACCTGCGTTACGAAGGCGAGGTGAGCGAGAGGGTCGCCCGACGTCATGCCAAGATCACACGGCAGGGGCGCACACATTTCCTCGAAGACCTCGGCAGCCCTCATGGGACCAAAATCAATGGGACGCCCGTCCTGCTGGAGCAAACTGTCCAGTTGAGCCCGGGCGACCACATCTGGCTCGGGGGCTGTGTTCTTGCCTATGAAATTGAAACCCAAGGCATCTGAATATTGATGAACCACCAGGAAAATCATACCAACGTAGCTGAATGGAGGTAGACAATGCCTGTCCCGGAAGAAAAAGCTGTTCGCATCCTTTGGGAAAAAGATGGCAAGGAGATGATTTACATCCCAGGGGGAACGTTCCTTATGGGCAGTGATGAGGGCAATGACAATCAGAGGCCCGCGCATGAGGTTTACGTGGCACCTTTCTACATTGACCGCTACCCGGTGACCAACGAGGAGTACAAGCGCTTCCTGGACGAGACGGGGCATCCGATTCCTAACTATGACGTCTCCTGGACCGACTGTCGTAACTACAACTGGGATCCAGAAAAACGAACCTACCCCGAAGGAAAAGGCCGTCATCCAGCAGTTCTGGTCACCTGGGAAGACGCCCTGGCTTACGCCTCCTGGGCTGGCAAGCGATTGCCCACCGAGGCGGAATGGGAAAGGGCAGCTCGGGGCACTGACGGGCGGCGTTGGCCCTGGGGAAACGAGTTCATCGAAGGGCGTTGCAATATCAAGGAGACGGGTATTTGCGCTACGACGCCAGTAGGCATGTATTCGCCAGAGGGTGACAGTCCCGAGGGAATGGGAGATCCGCTGGGCAACGTTTGGGAGTGGACCAGCAGCCTCTACAAGCCCTATCCGTACGATCCCAACGATGGCCGGGAAAGCCTGCAAGCCAGCGGTTGGCGAGTCCTGCGTGGGGCCTCATGGTTGAACGACTTGACCCTCGCTAGCTGCACAGCACGTCTTGACGGCGACTTTTTGTTTTTTACCAACGTCGGCTTCCGCTGCGCCGTCTTGCCCGAGTGAAGAACGATAGTTGCTGACAGTAGTACCTAGTCCGCAGGTAGAAAAGCCACCTACCAAGTGGAGAGAGAAGCCCTGGCCATCCATGGGAGGAGGGCTTTTTCTCTGCCATCTCAGCGCTTCCGGAGGTCCGCTATGGACAAAAACTCTACTAATCCCTACGTTTTCGATAGTCCGATCATTGCCAGAGAATTGTTCTTTGGCCGCGACGATATCTTCCGTTTGATCAGAGAGACCCTCATTGACCGCGAGCAGGACAACTTTATTATCCTGCACGGCCCGCGCCGGATTGGAAAGACCTCGGTCCTCCACCAGGTTGACCACCGGCTGAGTGAGCAGTACATCTCTGTCCTTATTGACCTCCAAAGTGTCCCTTCCGATAGCCCTAAGGGCTTTTTGCAGGAAGTAGCTTCCGCTATCCAACAGGCCCTGCAAAGAGACAGAGAAATCAAAGTTGAGCTACCATCGCGGGATGAGTTCCTTGCCGATCCTCAGCACGCTTTTGGCCATGATTTTCTGACCAGGGTCGAAGAGGCTCTTGGGGGCAGGTATTTCATTTTGATGTTCGATGAGGCGCAACTGATTCGGGAAAAAGCCCAGCAGGGTCCTTGGGAAGACGATGCTTTCGAGTATTTTCTTAACTTGACCCGACAGCACGCCAGGCTGGGTCTCATTCTCTCTGTCGAAAGTCAGGAGTTCCCTTCCCTGTCATCAGTTGGCATACAAAAAAAGGTCGGGTTCCTGAGTCGGGAGGAAGCCGTTAAACTTGTTGTGCAACCCGTCCAGGGGATATTGAGTTATGACCCTGAAGCCGTCGAGCGTATCCTGTCCCTCACATCTGGTCATCCCTATTACGCTCAGCTCCTCTGCCATAGCCTCTTCGCCTATTGCCAGCGGGTGAACACCAGTGCAGTAACCCTTACTGACGTTGAGGCCATCCTCCCCGAAGTCGTCGAACGAGCCGGGTCCGACTTCCAGATCCTTTGGGACAATTCGACACCCGAAGAAAAGTTCGTGCTGGCCGCCTTGGCTCAGGCGGGCGGAGAGAAAGGCCAGGCCGTCACCAAGGGTGAGCTTCTGACCACCCTGAGGCGCCGAAAGGCACTGGTTTCAGCTCGCCAGGTGGCAAAAGCCCTGGTAAACCTTTCATCGAGGGAGATCATCAATTTCCAGGCACCCTACACTTTCAATGTGGATGTCTTCAGGCTGTGGCTGAGGGACCAGAAAAGGATAGGCTGGGTCAAAAGAGAGTTGGCCGGAACGGTTGAACAGTGGAAGAGAGAGAGGGTTAAGATACCCGGTCGCAGAAAGCTCTTGTGGGGGATTGGGCTGGCTGCTCTCCTGGTGGGGGTGCTCCTGGCGAGGGGCTATCTGGGAGAGTTCATTGGTCAGCTTGAGACCAAGGTAGTGGAGAGACTGAGGACGGCACCAATGGCTCCGACTCCCACCGCTATGATCTCTGCTGGGGCACTGACCTCGATGCCAGCCAGCACCCCCTCGCCTGGGCCAATAGCCACCTCCACACCCGTGCCGACGGATACTGCTATCGCTGCGCCGACGGACACTCCTACCACAACGCCTACCCTCTTTCCCACCGCTACCTTGACACCGGTGGATGCCTCCGCGCCTGCTTCTGTCAGTGGCTTACCAGAGCGTGGGGACGTTTTGGACGTGGCCGTCGCTCCGTCCGATGGCCGATGGGTCTATGCTACGATCAAGGGTAAGGGGATTTACAGGAGCACCGACGGCGGCCTCTCCTGGACCCTGGTGGCTATTAACGGCAGCGGACAGGACATCCTCATTGACCCGGCCAATCCGAGGCGGGTCTTTATCGCCGTCTGGGCTGGAATGCTGCAGAGCACCGATGGAGGAGCCACCTGGAATATGATCCGTCGCGGCCTGCCGAAAGACCAGCAAGTTGGAGCTCTGGCCTGGGATTCTGGCGATGGGCAAGTGATGTACGCTGGCCTGCGTGCCGGCCCTTCAGAAGGCTCGGCGATATACCGAAGCACTGATGGGGGTGAGACGTGGGAACCGTTCTGGAGCCCCGCCGGAGATGAAGCCTTGGGAAACGACATTGAGGCCCTGGTCATAGACCCTACCAGCGGGACGAGGTACGTGACTCTGAGCAACGCCTACGATCCGCGACTGGACCTGGAGGGAGAGCCTTGTCTACCGTGTACTGCCTGCGAGCTAAGCGAAGTGGGTGGGGAAGTATGGCGCGTCTGTCGTGGTGGCCGTGACCTGGTCCTTGACCCGGAGGATCCCCAGATTGTATATTTTGCCCGTGGTGCGGGGACAGTGCGCTCCACCGACGGCGGCGAAACGTGGTGGGACTTGACCCCGCGTCGCCGGTGCCTCGGTGAAGAAGTGACGAGGGCAGGCTCCTGGGCCTTGACCATCGCCTCAAAGGACAGGCAGGTGCTCTACGAGGGCACAGGCTACAATTCCCTTACCGACCAGGCCGGGCTCTACAAGACTACCGATGGCGGTGACACGTGGTTGGTCATCAACGACGGCCTGCCCGGCCGGGCTGGCCCGTGCCCCTCTTTCTTCTCCACCACTATCGAGCACATCTACGCCCTGGCCGTTGATCCCACTGACAGCCAAATCGTCTATGCGGCTACCTCCGAGGGATTGTACAAGACCACGGATGGCGGGGAGAGTTGGAGCAAGCGCTAAGGTGACCATGCCTGTCATTGATTTTCACTTCCACGTCACCACGGCTGATGAGTACGCCCCCTGGTTGTTGGACTGGCTGCGTCCGGCGCTTATGAACGGAGGCGAACCGGCGGAACACTTGCATCGTGTGCTGGATACGTCCCAGGGGATGCTGCAGTATATGGACGAGCAAGGGTTAGACTATGCCGTCTGCCTGGCCGAGACCAACCCCCTGACCACCGGCGTCAGTCCTAACGAGCGGGTGGCCGAATTCTGCCGGGCCAGCCAGCGCCTGGTCCCCTTCGCCAATATCAACCCCTACGTCACGCCAGACCCGGTGGCCGAGCTGACGCGATGTGTAACTAAGCTGGGGCACAGGGGGCTCAAGCTCTATCCGGTCTATCAGCACTTCTATCCCAACGATCGCCGCCTTTACCCCGTCTACGCCAGGGCCCAGGAAATAGGAGTGCCGGTCATGTTCCATACTGGCTCTTCGACCTTCCCTGGCGCCCGCCTCAAGTACGGCGACCCTCTCTGTCTGGACGATATAGCCGTGGATTTCCCCCGCCTGACCATCATCATGGCCCACAGCGGGCGGGGCTTCTGGTACGACCGGGCCTTCTTCCTGGCCAGGTTACACGAGCACGTCTACATGGAGATCACCGGCCTGCCTCCGCAAAAGTTACTGGTCTACTTTCCCGATCTGGAGAAGCTGGCCGATAAAGTCATCTTTGGCTCTGACTGGCCGGCCGTGACCGACATCGCGGGCAACATCGCCGCCATCCGCCGCCTGCCTCTCGCCGAGGAGACCAAGGACAAGATCCTGGGTGGCAACGCGGCGCGATTGTTGGGGTTGCTTTAGCCTATTCTCGATATCCAGAGCCCCCTAGTGCTACAACTGCACTTGGTCTTATCGCTCGCGGCGGATTTGTAATCCGCCGCCCATCTGGATTACAAATCCAGCAGGAGCAGAGGAGTCTGCCCATGAAATACACAATAGATAGCGATGTCTATTCTGTCTATCCCGATCTGTACACGGGCATCGCCGTACTCAGTGGGGTCAGCAATTCAGCTAGCTCTCCAGAGGTTACGGCTCTTCTGGCCGAGGCGGAGGCCCATCTGCGCGCCGAGTGGGGGGGCAGACCCGCTTCTGAGCACCCTCACGTCGCCGCCTGGCGGGCGGCCTATTCGACCTTTGGCGTCAAGCCGAGCAAATATCGCAGCGCGGTGGAGGCCCTGGCCCGCCGGGTGCTGAAGAGAGGGGAACTGCCACGCATCAACCAGTTGGTAGACCTGGGCAATTGCCTCTCCGTCAAGTACGTTCTGCCCATAGCGGCCTATGACCTGGATCGAGTAACAGGGGACATCGTCATCAAGTTCGCCACAGGGGACGAAGAGTTCGTCCCCCTGGGCACCACTGAGGTCGAGCATCCCGAACCGGGCGAGGTGGTCTACACCGATAGCGATGGCAAGGAAGCCCTCAGCCGGCGCTGGAATTGGCGGCAGGCCGACAAAGCCAAGGCGGTGAAAGAGACAGAGAGGGTGCTACTGACCGTGGAGGGGGTGAACCAGATTCCTCGGGAGATGGTGGAGAGGGCCACCAAAGAGCTGATCGAGTTGATCCAGCAGTTTTGCGGGGGAGAGGCTCAGTATTTCCTGCTGCACAAAGAGGAGCAGGAAGCAGAGTTCGAGGTTTGAGGGGAGTAGCTATGTCCAAACTGATCACCATGCCCGAGGCCATCTCCCGCTTCGTGCCCGATGGCAGCAGCGTGGCCCTGGGCCTGGCTCTGGAGGGCCTTATTCCTTTCGCCGCCGGTCACGAGATCATCCGCCAGGGGGTGCGTGACCTGACCCTGATCGGCCCCATCTCTGACATACTCTTCGACCAGATCATCGGGGCCGGGTGTGTGCGCAAGGTGATCGCCGCCTGGGTGGGCAACGTCATCACCGGTTCGGGCTACAACTTTCGCCGGGCGGTGGAGGGAGGGCAAATCGAGGTCGAGGACCATTCCAATTTGAGTGTGACCATGGCTCTGTTGGCTGGTTCTTTGGGCATCCCCTTCATGCCTTTGCGCTCGGCCCTGGGCACTGATCTGTTCCAGACGAATCCGGCCTTCAAAGAGATGACCTGCCCCTACACTGAGCAGAAACTGGCCACCGTGGCTGCCCTGAACCCTGACGTGGCCATCGTCCACGCCCAGCGCGCCGACGAGGAGGGCAACGCTCATCTGTGGGGCAGTACTGGCATCAGCAAAGTGGCTGCTCAGGCTGCCCGCCACGTCATCGTCGTCGTCGAGGAAATCGTCGGGCGTGAGGTGATCGCCAGCGACCCCAACCGCACCTTCTGCCCCGGCTTTCGCGTCAGCGCCGTGGTGCACGAACCCTGGGGAGCGCATCCATCCCCGGTGCCCGGCTACTACCGCCGTGACCATCAGCGCTTCACTGACTACTCGACTCAGACCAAAACGGCTGACGGTTTCCGGCAGTGGCTGGAGCACTGGGTGTTGGGTGTGGCTGACCGTGATGAGTATTGTCGCCAACTGCTGGGAGAGGAGGGCATGGACCGGCTGAAGCTGACGGTCCACGCGCCTTCGATGCCGGTGGATTATGGCTACTAGCAGCCCAGCGGGGACAGCCAGTGGAGTGAGCCAAACTGGCTCTATTGTGAGGGCAGGCGGTACTTCAATCCTATCGCTCTGTAAAGGATTTCTGAAATCGAAAAGATATATTGCGCGATTAACTGAGATATGGTAGAATAGGGTTGTGTTTTCCCAACCGCTTTGTTGACCTTTAGCAAAAGGAGAGAGCAATGAGCGACAAAACCGAAGCTATGACAGTCGAGTTGGTGATAGAGCCGATAGCACCCTACACAGTTGCTGATGTAGAGACTGACTTGGCTGACGATATCCGTCAGGCAGCAGCCGAGGAGAAGATGACGGACCTGGTGGACAGTGACCGCTTCTCATTGCGGACGGAGCGACGTCTGCCTTCCAAGGAAGAGCTAGAAGCCATCAAGCTGATCGTGGAAATAGCTACCATGGCTGGCCTGCCACTGGTCGGGTTGTTCAAGGCTGTCTTCGGCTACCTCAAGAAGAAGTACGGTAAGGTGAGAGTGCTGAAAATCAAGATGGACGGCAAAGAGGTTACGATTCCCCTTGAGGGCGACTCGGTGTCCATCGCCTTAGAGGAGCTGGCCAAGTCCCAGAAGTAAGCCCAGCAAGGAGGGCCGATGTCTTTAGATCCCCTCCGACAAACCACCTTTGATGTTCTGTGCCATTGCTTCGACGGGCTGTTGGCGTACTGCGAACCGTTTGAGCAGGCAATCTCCACCCAAAGCTGGTCATTGGTGCAATTGGCCCAAGAATGCTTCGATCCAGCGGCCAACAAGTTTGGTCGTACGTCCAAAAGCACCGACCCAATTGAAGCCTTGACTGACTTGCTGGATCTGATGACCAACGCAGTAGAAGGGCAGCGCCCCAAGAACCGTGAACTGGTGGCTGCTTGCGATACCTACTACAAGACTGTCATCGAGTTGCTTCTCGTTCCTCTCGACCTATCTGGGCCACAATCTGTGGGCGAGGAACTGTCTCGGGCGTTCTACACCCGTCTCGGTGGGCCAGGCGACCACCTGCAACGTCCTGTGCACCTTGAAGTGGAATTAGATCACCAGCTAGGCGTATGTTGTCTCCCTGAGAAACAGGGCAAGGTCAGTTCTCTCACTTTCCTTTTTGCTCCGGCTGCCTTCTGCTTCAGTGATTTCCTCAACCTGCCTTTCTACTTCCTCCACGAGTATCTATCCCATCTTCATACTGCACCCATGTACGCAGACCAGTTCCGGAAACCGCATGTGTTTCAAGGCAGCTTTGAAGACGGTTGGCTGATTTACACTGCCTTTGATCTTTACTGGGAACGGCTGAATGAGCCCACTTTTCTAGGCCACGAGGCAGTACGCTCTGAGGCACTGGACCATTATATCACGGTGACGAAGCAAGAACCTGATAACCATCTGATGGAAAAGGGCTACGACCTGGCAAAATGGTTTCATATGCAAGTGCTAGATAGAGATCCCGAGGCCTTCCGCTATCTCAGTGCTCAGTTAGCCCTGCGTCCATTTGACCATCTTGGAGCGGCAGATTTGCACACCGAGTTTGTCCGGGAAATTGCCCGCTACCGCCGACGTGACGATGTAGTTGGTTTGCAACAATTGGTCCAGGCCAATCCAACTATTGATGAGCTATTGGTTTCGTTGATTTGATTTTGCCTTCAGTTGACAAGAAATAGATTCGCGTGTATACTATGATTACATTTGATTCAAGGGGGGGAGAGCGATGACAGTTCCTGGGGAAGTGACTTTTAAAGTTAAGCAATTCGTTGCCGCCCGTGAGCGGTTCACCACTGGCCAGGTGACCAAGCTGACGGGGCTCAACCACAAGAGCGTGGAGACGGTGGTGCAGCGGCTGATACGGGACGGTTACGTGGTCAAGAGCCGGGAGACGGCGCCCGGCACTGGCCGAGGCCGCCGACCCCTTTACTATACCCTGACCACTGATATAGAGAAGCGGAAGGAACTGGTAAACGAAGTCAGCGCCTTCCAACCTGGAGCCGCCCCGGTGCGTATCCGTCCTCTCAGCGCTAACTACATCGGGGCTCATGAAATGCTGGACGAGCTGGAGCGAGAACCGGACGCTCCCGACCGTGAGGCCCGGCTGGCAAAGATCGAGAAGCACCTGGAACTGGCCGCTTTCGAGGAAGGGTTGGAGGACGGGGAAGAAGGTACAGCCGTGGTGCGGGCCTACCTCCTACGAGAGAGGGCCCGAGTCGCCGCCCTGCGCCACCAGTGGGTTGAAGCTGAGCGTTTGTTGGGCGAAGTACATCGTGTTTTTGAGGAGCATGGACTGGAAGAAGAGGTCGAGAAAACAAACCAATATAGGTTTACACTACTAATTCGACAGCGTTTGACAGTAGCGAAAGATGATGAAGAGGTCGCTCGGATTTGGCGGGAGATTCCAAGCATTGTTCAAGAGGTGGAACTCGTTGCCAACCCGGTTGTCCAGTTGACGGTAGGGATGTCTAAGGTACTCAGTGTCTTAATAGCTTCGTTGAGGAAAGTTGAAGAGATTACAAACCGTTTGGCAGAACAAGTGCCATTTAGAACCGAACTAGTCCCAAGACGGCTTGAAGAAGGGGCTCGCTTTACGTTAGATTGGGGAAGACATGAAACTAGGACTGAGCAGATTACAAAGGAAGACTATAGCGTCTATTTCCCAAGCGTCTATTCGATGGAGGAACTCCTGGAAGAAAGTTATGCCTACAAGTCGTTCCAGCGGGGCAATATCTTGGAAGGAGTGATCGTCAGCGCTAGCTCCACCGAAATCCTGATTGACATAGGCGCTAAAACGACGGGGATTGTGTCCAGCCGTGAATTGGAGCGAATGGGCCCAGAAGCGATTGAGAGGCTCAAGGTAGATGACGAAGTGCCAGTCTATGTCCTCAACCCAGAGGATAAGAACGGCAACGTTATCCTTTCTCTCAGCCGGGCTCAGTTAGAAAAGGACTGGCAGGCTGCCCAGGAAATATTTGAAGCTGGAGAGTGTTTTGAAGCTACAGTAAGCGGCTACAATAAAGGAGGACTCATCGTTCGCCTGGGCAAGGTGCGGGGTTTCGTATCAGCATCTCAACTGGCGCCCTCCTACCATAGGTCCCAGGAGAAGATACAGAGCAATGAAGAGTACTGGGCGAGGATGGTTGGTCAGCAGTTGCAGCTCAAAATCATCGAGTTAGACCGACGGCGTAACCGTCTTATCCTTTCCGAGCGGGCAGCCA
>SOHZ01000392.1 GCA_004377365.1 Anaerolineales bacterium
CGCCTTTACCCTCGCCCAGCAATCTGTACCAACGACCGACTCAGTGTAACGTTGTCATATTCAAGGGCGGAGGCGACTTTTCCGTGTCAAAACAGACCCTAAACATTCCCTGCAAGCCCCCTCACGCGAAAGGCCAGGAGCATGGATCAAGCGTTTGAACCAGCCTATTTGAAACTGCTCCGCTCCGGCGAGCTAAAGAAGCGCGTCGAGGCAGCCTACCAGCGCCTGGAGGCCTGCGATATCTGCCCTCGGGAGTGCGGGGGCAACCGCAGGGAGAGCGCCAAGGGCGCTGTGTGCCGCACAGGCGAGAGGGCGGTCGTGTCCAGTTTCAATCCACATTTCGGGGAGGAAGCGCCGCTGGTGGGGCGAGGCGGGTCGGGGACGATCTTTTTCTCGTGGTGCAACCTCAAGTGCCAGTACTGCCAGAACTACGAAATCAGCCAACTGGGCCACGGGCGCGAGGTGGAGCCGGAGGACCTGGCAGCCATGATGATGCGGTTGCAGGCCATGGGCTGCCACAACATCAATTTTGTCTCCCCGACCCACGTGGTACCGCAGATTTTGGCCGGGCTGCTCATCGCCGCCGAGGCTGGGCTGCACCGGCCGCTGGTCTACAACACCGGCGGCTACGATTCGCTAAAGACCCTGGCCCTGCTGGACGGCGTCTTTGACATCTACATGCCCGATATGAAATACGCCGATGCCGAGATCGCTCGCCAGTACTCCAAGATCGAGGACTATCCCAGGCACAACCAGGCAGCAGTGAAGGAGATGCATCGTCAGGCAGGAGACCTGGCTATGGACGAGCGGGGGGTGGCCTTGCAGGGCCTCCTGGTGCGCCACCTGGTACTGCCCAACGGCCTGGCGGGCACGGCCGAAATAGCGCGCTTCCTGGCCGAGGAAGTCTCTGGGGATACTTACATCAACGTCATGGATCAGTACAGGCCCTGCCACAAAGCCCATGAACTGCCGGATGTGAATCGTAGCCTCACTGCTCAGGAATACGAGGAAGCGGTCCGATCAGTCCATGAGGCAGGTTTACATCGCCTGGATGAGCGAAGAGCGAGGCTAATCTGGCTACGGAGGTAAAATAGGGCGCAGGCGGCCCCTCTCCCGCCTGAATGAAAGGAGCCTGACCCAGGTGGGGTCCTCCAGGAAACGGACGGCGTATGGGGACTCCACGATGCGAGCAGGCAGACGTTTCCCCCCCTCCCAGTACTCCCCCTCAAAAACCCCCAGGCCCAAAGTAAAGCTGTCGCCCAGCCCGGTCAGGAGCAAGGTCTCGATGATCACTACCTCGCCCTGACGCCAGCGACCGGTGGGATACCATAAGGGAACGGTCATGGGCTGGCGGATAGTGTCGGCCAACACTTGGCCGCCGTCCCCCAGGAAGGCAAGGTACAACCGGTAATCGCGGTCCATTTCCCTCAGGACTTGCCAATATAGGCGCACCCTGACCCTCTGCCACTTCCAATCGTCCACCAGGTCAAAGCCCAGCAGGCGCAGGGAATCCCCAAAGTCAACGGTCAGGGGATAGTCGGGGGTCGGAGCCTCCACCCGGGCGAAATCGTAAAAGCTGTCGGGAAGGGTGTCCGGGCCAGCCAGGCCCCGTTGCAACAGGATGTAGCCATCGGCGCTGTCGAGGATGCCAAACCTGGCCCCTTCGACAAGTTTCAAGTAGGCGCGGTGGAAATCGTTGGGGTGGATGTCGGTCACTCCGGCTACGTCCAGGAGCACATATTCTGTGTCGTCCAGTACCACCGGGAACAAGTAGATGACCCGCCGGTGGGTCAGGTGAGGGAAGAGAGGCGGGGTGGTGGAGAGCACCGCGTCGGGCGGGATCTGGGCAGCGAAGCGCTGGAAGAGACGATGGTGAGGGGTAATGCGTGGCACGTCAAAATTGGGCCCCAGGGGCGTAAAGCCCCGCAGGCGTTGATAGCCCAGACTGCACAGCAGCAACCAGAAGAGAACCAGCGTCTTAGCTGACAACTGCCCGACCTCTGAGAGCCTCACTAGATCACGCTTTTGCTCGCGGCGGATTACAAATCCAGCGGGAGCGATCTGTGATCCGAGTTTCTCCAGCCACCCGACCCAACGCTTGGCCCCATAGATGGCCGACACAACGAAGAAGGGCACCACCGGAGCCGAATAGTGGAGTTCGCCCGAGTACATAAGAGGGTAGTCGCTCAGGGCATTGGCCAGGTAGATGGGCGCGCTCAGAAGCAAGGTTAGAGGATCAAAGAGGGAGAGGAACCCAACCGAAGCCAGCAGGCCACCCAGGTAGGCCAGACGAGGGCCGCTCAACAGAAGACCCACGACCACCCAGGGCTCCGTGAGCAGGGTCAGGACGATGCCCTTGAAGCTTCCCCCCAGGCTGGTGTAGCGCTGGGTGTAGATGGTCTCGGTCATCGCTCTGAAGTGAGGAATGATGACAAAGGTCGCTACCCCAAACCAGGCCAGGCTGACCAGGGCCAGCAGCCCCCCCATGAGCCTCTCTTGCTTCTTATTTTTGGGCACCAAGAAAGTGTAAAGGCCCAGCATGAAGACCAGGAGGGTGATCTCCTCCTTGGCGCTCATAGCCAGAATGGCAAAAAGCCAGGCCTTGGGCCAGTCTTTCTCTCTGGTGTAATGGAAAGCGAAGAGGAGGGGACAGACAGCCAGAGGGACGGCGTGGAACTCGGTCAGGTTGGCTGCCTGCAAGGCCGGAAAGAGGAGATAGACAGCAGCGAAAACCAGGCCGGCGCCTTTACTCTCCAACTCATCGCGGGCCAGCCAGAAAACGGGCAGGGCCCCCAAAGCAACGACCACCGTCTGCAAGATCAGGATGGCCTTGACGTCATCGTAGATCAAGAAGGAGAGGGATACCAAGGTGAAAATAGGCTCGAAATGATCTGTCAGACGAGGACCCTGGCTGCCGTCATTCTTGGTCTCTTCCACGAAGCGCCCGTGCAGGGTGTTCCAGATGGGCTGGTCCATGTTGCCCAGGTCAGCCGCATAGGTCTGAAAAGCCTCGTGCTTCAGGACAGAAAGGGTCCCAAAACACAGCACGTAGAGCCCTATCAACAGCCAAACCAAAGCGAGGGCTAGCCGAGAACGATCGAGTTTGCGACGAGATTCAGATTCGGACGATTCCATCGGATCAGCCTGTAGCGTAACAGGGTCTGTAAAAACAACTCTCTGTTTCCGGCTGGATTGCAAATCCAGCCGCCAGACCGCCGGATTGCAAATCCGGCGGGAGCGGAAGTGTTCTTTTACAGGCCCACAGTGGCACCTGTGCCGCAACAGTGGCGCTTATCCAAGACCATCAGGGGCAGCGCCCTGTCCCTTACCTTCAACAGGGACACGGCCATGACCCCAAGGCAACGCTCCTCCTAGCCCATCGAATCCAAAAGCCAGAGCCGTGCCCATCAATTCGGCAGCCGTGACCCACAGCCTGGAGAGCAGGGTGACGACAATGGCCACGTGGGAGGGCAGGTAAAAGCCCAACAGATAGACCAGAATGCCCTCTCTGACGCCTAATCCCCCTGGGGCCAGGAAACTCAGGAAGCCAATGACCCAGGCCCCGGCGAAAATGCCAACCAGGGCCGGCAGCCGCTCCAACGACACTGGATAGAGGGCCCTGGTGAAGAGGTAAAAGGCCAGGCCGTAGCCAAGCCAGCAAAGGAGGTGAAGGGCGGCGAAACGCGCCAGATCCCAGGCCGTCAGTTCAATGACCACTGGTTCGCGTTTGAACAGGCGCAAGGCCCAGTTGAGCAATCTCTCCAGAACAAAGGGTTGAATGACCACCAGGCCCAGTGGGATCACGATCAGCAAAGGCAACAGCCGCCCGCTCAACTCGGTGCTGCGGATGCCTGTCAGGACGACGAAAGCCAAAGCCAATCCTGTCATATTCTGGATGACCTGATTGACGGCGATACTGGTCAGGGTCTGGACCGGGCTGACGCCTTCCCGTTCGAAGAGGTAGAACCAACCCAGGAACTGCCAGATTTTGCCAGGGATGTAGCGACCCAAATTGCCTATGAAATAGATGCGCAGGACCTTGATAAAACCGATGGCCGCTCCCAGACAACGGAGAGACACCCTCCACTGCCAAGCGTAGAGGCACAGAGAAGCCAGCATGACCCCCAGTGAAAGGGCCAACAAGGCATAGTTGAAAGACCACTGGTAGGTCCTGACCTCTTCCCAGTGGCCGTAGAGAGCCCAGCCCAGGAAGAAGGCGATCACCGCCAGGGCCAGGTATTGCAGGACCTTCCTGAGCCTGGCAGTCATAGGGAAACCGCCTCGGCTTCGGGGGAGTAGAGGGCCATCACCTGATCCACGATGCGTGGCCAGGAGAAGTACTCCTTTACGTAGGCAAAGCCAGCTTGACCCAGCTCTCTAGCCCGCTTCTCATCTGTCAACACGGCCTCGATAGCCTGAGCCAGTGCCTGAGGGTCACGCTGCTCGACCAGGATTCCTGTCTCGTTGTGACGGACGATGTCTGGGATACCCCCCACGTTGGTGGCGATGACCGGCTTTTTGTAGCCCATGACCTCCACCAGGACTACCCCTAGTCCTTCAGTGTCGCCTCGGGAATCCACGATGGCGGGTAAGACAAAGAGGTCGCAGCCAGCGTACAGTTCAGCCAGTTCCCCATAGGGTATTCTCCCTCGGAAGAACACCCGCTCTGCCAGGCCCTTGTCCTTCACCAGGCTCTCCAACAGCGGCCGCTGGTCGCCAGCGCCGACGATGTCCAATCGGACGCGGAGGCCGGGGGGGAGGAGGTCCATAGCCTCGATGAGGTAGGGCAGGCCCTTGCGCTCGATGAGGCGGCCCACATAGAGGATACGCCGTTCTCCATCCCGCCCTTCGTCCCGAGGCTCAGGGCCGAGGGGCTCAGGGTAGGGCTCCGCGCCAGCCGCTATCGGGGGGACGTCCCTGGCCACGATGGTCGAGCCGTAGGGAATGACCTTGACCTCGACGTCGGCTAGCTCACGGACCAAACTCGCTGTGAAAGAAGAGTTAGCCGAGACGGCATCGCTGCGCTTGACGATGTACCTCAAGACAGGCTTGAGAAAAGGGTAGCGGCGCGTCAGGAGAAGCTCCGCACCGTGAAAGGAGGTCACCAGCCGTGCGCCGCTGATATTCTGGCCAGCCAGACCAAAGACGCCCTGAGGCAACGGCCAGTGGACGTGGAGCACATCGTATCTCTGGCGGCGGCAATGCCTGATCACCGCGAGGGTGCCAAAGAACATATAGGGCAAGATCAGGGGCAGGTAGAGAGGGTTCTTTATCTTGTTCGGTCCCCCCTCCAGATGGGTCAAGTCCTCCCAACGACTGGGGAAATAGCGGAAGCGGTAGACGGGAATGCCATAAATCTCATGATCCCTTAGCCCTTTGTAGGAAGGAGCCAGGACAGCCGATTCGACGCCTCGTTCTCGCAATTGCAAAGCCTGTTCCACCAACCAGGGCGAATGGGGGTCACCCTCCCAGCGGGCAAAGTTGGTCACCAGGTACAACACCCTCATAGCCGCTCCCTGTCCCTAGCCAGGTCTTTGATAATTCTTTCCAGCTCATCAATGCGCTCGTGTTGGTCTACCACCAATTCGGCCAAGAAGCCCACCAGGAAGATAATCAGGCCAGCCAGAGCCAGAGTGACGCCGAAGGTAAAGACCGGACGCAACTGCCGGACACGGGTAAACCACTGGTGAAGCAAGTATACTCCTATCCCGGAGGCAGCCAGGATGAGAGTTGAGCCCAGCGCACCGAAGAAGATCATGGGCTTGCGGCTGAAGGTCAGGAGGAACTTGACCACCAGCACGTCGAGGAAGGAAACAGGGATGCGTCCCAGCCCGTACTTGGACTTGCCCTGTCGGCGGGGATAATAGTTGGTCGGAACCTCACCGATCTTGTAGCCTTGAGCGGCGGCGATCATCAGGATAAAGCGGTGCCAATCAGAGCGCAGATAGAGCCCCTCGATCACCTCACGCCGGAGGGCCTTGATCCAGTTCATGTCATGGGCCTGGACGTCAAAGAGAAGGCGAGAGACGAAATTGTAGATCCTCGAAGCCACGATTTTGCGATCGTGCCTCCCTTGCCGCCAGCCAGCCACCACGTCATAGCCCTCGGCCAGCTTGTCCAGCAGTTTGGGGATATCCTCTTCGGGGTCCGACTCCAGGTCCCCCGGCAATAAGACGATGATGTCACCGCTGACGTGACGGAACCCGGTTTTGATGGCCTCGGTCAGGCCCAGATTGCGCCGGTGGCTGACGACCTTGACGAAGGGGTAACGGGCAACGCAGGCTGCTGCCTCGTGGCTGGTCCCGTCGGTTGAGCCGTCGTCCACGAACACCACCTCGCCGTCCAGGCCCCTGGCCTCAAAGGCCCTGGCCACTTTATCAATGACCAGGGTCACATTCCCTTCCTCGTTATAGGCCGGTATGAGAACCGAGACCCGCCTATTGGTTTTCTCCATCCATCCTCCATTCTCCGCGCTCAGTGGACCTTGACTCCCTGTTCCACAGCCTGTCACAGCTTCCACCCCCACGGGAAACCGAAGAGGCGATGCTTCCAGATACTCCTTACTCCCTGTGGCCTACCTGCACTGTTGACGAGAGCAGAATTCGATTGCCAAGGGGCGATCCCGCCTCGTCAGTCACCGGCAGTCGCTCCCCGGTTTCGAGGAGATACATTCCCACTTCCAGCCGATAAGCGCCCGAAGGGGCCTCAGGCGAGATCCCTATTTCATACGGATCCTCGATGATGGCACCTTGTGCCCACTGACTGGTTGGATAAGAGCCATCCACCGGCCAGGCGTCTTTCTGCCCCCAAATCACATCATCGTTGTCTATCAAATGGGTGAACACGGTATAGTCCTGGTTTATCTCGGCCAGGGCTTGCCAAAAGAGAACCAGACGCATGGTATCTCCAGGCTGGAATCGGGTTCCTGGCAGGTTATAGCCCAGGAAGCGGATCTCAGAGCCCAAATCCGCCCTCTGAGGATGCGCGATTTCCAGCTCCTCCGCCGAAGGGGGAGCTTCCCCTGTTACTATCACCAAGCTCAAGGGTACTTCTTCGCCCTCTGGAGTGGGCAGTCTCTCTCTCTTCTCTTCATCGTACAAGCTGAGGAGCAACCGGTACGTTCCCTCCGGCGTGGCGGGATCCACTTCCAGTTTCAATTCATCTCGGATCACCAATCCCCTCTCCCAAGGGTCGTCCCAGTCGCCAGTCTCTAACTCCCGCCCCTGGCCCCACACATCCCCCTCCTCATCAACCAGAGTCAAGACAGGCTTGAGGTTCGCCTCGGACGGCTTCTGGCACTGCCAGTAGAGGGTCACTTTGGTCTTTTGCCCAGCTTTGAGTCTGTTCTCTTCCAGATCGTAGTCCAATAGACGAGCCGAGGAGCCAAACTCTACCCGTCGGTCGTGCTGAGCAGGAACCAAAGTGTTGGGAATCTCCGATCCTGGGGATGCATAGATCCAAGCGTAATCAATGCCTTTCATACGCACCACATACTCTGGCTCCAGCGAACTAAAGTACTTGGCTGTGCTCAAACCGAAATGGGCGCCCGTGTCCCGGCGACCGACGTAGAACACCACGTAGTCAATGTCTTCCCAGGGCAGAGAGTTGCCCTTGCACTCCTCGCTCAGTTCCCGCAGTTCTCCCTGAAAGAAGGAAGCAAACCGCACATCGGAATCCCACATGGCGGCTTTAAGGCTGGTTGCGTTTTCTTTTTGATTGAGGTAACGAGCCGCCCGGTCCAGCCCCTCTCCCCAACCGATGGGCATCAAACGGGTTGCCACTACGCCTCCCCCCAACAGCGGGTTATAGTAAGTCAAGTAGTAGGGATGATGGGGCAGGCTGAGGCCGGCTTGCAAGAATATGGGCAATCCCAGGCCCATTGCTACCAGACTTGAGGTAGTCACTCGGGTCAGACGAGCACTTATCATCTTTGCCACAGATTCGCCCAGCCTACACAGACCCACAGCCGCCACTATCTGTACAGCCGGTGATACCGGCAAGATGTAACGACCGGATTTCACACTGGCCAGACTCATGGAAACGATAAAGCCCAAGACATAGAACAGAAGAGTGATGATGCTCCTGGTCTGAATACCCTTTGTTCGAGAAGCGCGGTGATCCTGGACCAGGAACCAAACCGCCGCTGCTACTCCCACCAGGGCCAAGGGGGTGACGCGGAAAAGCAGGGTGATGGGATAAGTCAACACTTGGGCATTGAGCAGGGAAACCCCCATCAGGAAACCGCCTGTACCCTCTCCAGCGCCTTGAACTTTGCCTGTGATCTGGCCAAGCACCATGCTGATAGTGCGCACCGGATCAACCCACATCGCTGGCCAAAACACAATGACTGTTAACAAAGATATGGCACACCAGACAAGGTACGTTTTCACGCCGAGGAGGAGAGCATCCCGGCGCTGTGCAGCCTCACCAGCACCTCGCCCCCAGAGCCAGTTGGAAAGCAGGATCGGCCAGACTATGAAAGGGATCAAGAACAAAGAGCTGGCTTTGCTCAGGAAGGCCAAACCGGCCATCAGACCTGACAATAGCAAATAGCCCCCCGACCGCCCCCTCTCCAGGTGAACCAACAAGCTGAGCAGCGACAAGATCATAAAAGTAGTGGCCAGAGCATCGTGGTGGAGCAGGCGCGAATAGGCCAAATAAAAGGGATCGAGAGCGACCAGGGCGGTGCCGAGAAAAGCGACCTTGTCATCGAAAAGCCTTCTGAGGAGGAGGTAGATTCCCACCACAGACAGGGAGGCCAACATTACAGTGGGCAATCTGGCAGCGGCCAGAACGTCGAGGTCGAGGACAGGGCGCACAGGCACCCTCTGCAGGAATTCACGCAAAGAGGCGGCATTGGCCAGTATCCTCTGCAACCGGGCTTCATTCACGTATTTAATTGTCAAAGTGACGGCTGCTGTCCACATCGTGGTGACGCCGGGGTGTCCGGCCGCCGTTCTTTGCAGGTCCCCATCCAGCAGCCCCAGGAGGAACCTTATCGAGCGGTCAACCCAGCGACGTTCGTCGGGGGTCAGAAAGATGTTCAGTCCTGAGACCCTGGGCACCAATGCCAGCCAAAAAAGAAAAAAGCTGGCACATATTGTCCGCAGTTTCATCAGCTCCCCAGAAATTCTTTGATCGCCCGCACCACTTCCTCAATTTGCGTCTGGGTCAACTCTGGGTACATGGGCAAAGAGAGCACCTGGCGGGCGCATTCCTCAGTGATGGGGAAATCGCCCTCTGTGTGGCCCAGGTGACGGTAGGCTGGTTGCAGGTGCAGGGGGATGGGATAGTGGATGCCCGTGGAGATGCCCTTGGCCCTGAGATGCTCTCGTAAGGCATCGCGCTCCTGCAACAACGAACCTTCCAGACGGACGACGAAGAGGTGATAGACTGCCCTGACGTGCTCCGGTTCGTAGGGCAGGACGAGGTCGAGATCGCTCAGCAGTTCGCGGTAGGTGGCGCCGTGGCGGCGGCGGGCCTCGTTCCATTCCTCGAGGTGAGCCAGTTTGGCTCGCAGGATGGCCGCCTGCAAGGTGTCAATACGATAGTTGAAGCCCTGCAACAAGTGCTCATATTTCTCCCGACGCCCGTGGTTGCGCAACAACCGTACTTTCTCAGCTATTTCCCCATCGTCAGTGACCACCGCCCCGGCGTCACCGTAGGCCCCCAGATTCTTGCCCGGGTAAAAGCTAAAGATAGCCACGTGGCTCATGCTGCCCGCCCGTCTCCCCTTGTACTCGGCCCCGTGGGCCTGGGCCGCGTCCTCGATGACCTTCAGCCCATGCCTATCCGCAATCTCCAGGATGGGGTCCATCTCGGCTGGCTGGCCGTAGAGGTGGACGGGCATAATGGCCTTGGTCTGTCTGGTGATGGCTGCTTCGATCCTGGCCGGGTCAATGTTGTAGGTCTGGGGGTCAATGTCTACGAAGACGGGTGTGGCTCCCACGCGGCCCAGCATCCCAATGGTGGCGATAAAGGTGTGCGGAGTGGTGATGACCTCGTCGCCCGGTCCGATGTCACAGGCCATGAAGGCCAGGTGCAAGGCCGCCGTGCCCGAATCAACGCCCACAGCGTGTTGGACGCTGCAGAACCTGGCAAACTCTTCCTCAAAGGCCTGCACGTCAGGTCCCATGATAAAGCTCGTGTTATCCACGACCCTCTGGATGGCGGCATCCATCTCGTCTTTGATGGAAAGGTACTGGGCTTTGAGGTCCACGAGAGGGATCGTCATGATGATAAGTCTCCTGTCAATTCTTTATACAACATCTCGCAAAAGTTGTCAAACTGGGCCGGCGCACCGCTGATGACCGTCGAGGGACGCACCTGTATGGCTCGCCAGATAAAGCTTTCCACCGCGGGTTCCTCCGGGTGGACGTACCAGATGGCTCCGCCGTCCCGGATGCAGCGGTTGATGTCATCGTCGCGCATTTCGTGGCCGATGATGACCACATCGCCGTTGAGGTACTTGGCCAGAACATTTTCCACCTTCTGGCCGAACTCGAATATTTCCTTGGGGGTGAAAGCCATGTTGCGGGCCTTCAGGTCACCGTGGAGCTTCAGTAGCTTGATGCGGGGCGTGGGGCGCTCCAGGGCCTTGAGGATATAGTCCTCCGACTCCCGGCCGTTGACCAACACCTCGACGTCCTCTGCCTTCAGGCCGACCTCGGTGAAAGCGTTTTCCAGCAGGAAGTCAAAGTTGGTGCTGAAGATAACGTCAAAGTAGCCGATCTTGGCTAATTCAGCCAAGTGACGGTAGCCAGGGGAGGGATAGGGTTCCTGGAAGAATTGTTGCAATCGGGCATAGCGCTCCGTCTCGCTCAGATTGTCCAGGATATCGTAGAATGCTTTCAGGTCGTAGTGGCCCACTACCTCCTGCACCACATCTCGCATGGCCCGGCAGCCCGACGAAAGCGTCGCCCCAGCCCCCAGCACCAGGACGTAGGGCGGCTGACCGGCAGCCTTACGATCCCGCATCAGCGCGGCTGATCGTTTGATCATCCTCTTGCCTCCTTCCATCATGTCCAACGTAGCCTCATCGGATATCTCGCTCTTCTGTTTCCAATCAGCGCTTTCTCGCAGCCAGCCAGCGAAGAAGGCGTTGCCCACAGCGTAATCGTCACCCTCGCGGCGCAGGTAGCCCAGCTGGGTCATGCCGTGGAGAAAAGTAGGGAGGCGGGGGTGGGAGATGTGCCCCTGCAGTTGCGGCTCGTTGATCCCCTCGGCAGCACACACCTCATGCAGGATGCGCCGCTCGGTGTCGCTCAGGTAGTCAAAGTCCATCCTCAGACGGGCTGCTAAATGTTCGTCGGGTTCCAGGTCTCTGGGTATGATAGGCCGCAAAGTATTGTCCGGCTGCCAGAGGCGATGGCAGAGCCATTGGATGAGGTAAGGGTGATTGTTGGTCAGGCGACGGAGTCCTGTTCGCCCAGATCTATCAATCCTTCGGCCTCGTCACAGAGAAGCCACAGGCTAGTGCCCTCCGCCTCAGCCTGCTCGTCGGCGTCCTCCAGCAATTCAAAGGCACTCTTACCTTCATCGGGGGGCGGCAACCAGGGGAGTCGTCGGCTCAGGCGGCGGAGCCCGCGTTGCACCTGCCGGGTCAAGTCTGTGCGTCCGACTGCTGCCTGAAAGTCGAGGAAGAGGCCAGGCAACTGCGATTCGAGTTGGCGCAGAAGCGACGTTTTGCCGATACGACGCATCCCCATCACGTGGATGGCCCTATCTCGCCGCTCACAAATCGCCTCGATGATAGCCTCACGTCCGTAAAAGTCTCGACCCATCACCGGGCCGCCGACGATGTAGGGATTTCTCATTGGTCACCTTGTCCGTCCGTGTTGACTTGATACTCTGTCTGACCCTCTGCCACCTGCTTCTCCAACAGTCCTACTTTGCCTCGTTCCGCAACCTCTCTTGAGATTGCCTCCCCCGCCGCAAGGCCCTGGTAGGCCCTTTCCACGTCCTCTCTGGTCACCCAGATCGGGCCGGTCACCCGGCGCCGTTTCTGAGCCAGGACACGATTGATGGTCGCCAGACAGATTTGCTGGATGCGGAAAGGTTTGTGCTCACTGTACTGCAAGATCAACTCGATAGCATCCTTGTCGTAGCGATAGATTCCCTTGACCGGCTCCTGGATCAGGCGAAGGGCTTCGTCTAAGGTGAAGGGAGGCAAATGTTTCTCTATGGCGAAGAGGTTGTACCAGGGGCTGGTACCTAACTTCCACTCTCTATCAATGGACAGGCCTGACCAAATCATCCTCAGGTGTTGTCCGGCTTTGGACATCAAAACGCGCCGTAGCCGCGCCTGCACTTTTGGATCGTACTCGTTCAATTCGTCGCCCTCGTCCAGGAGCAACACCAGCCTGAGCTGTTTGTCCGTGGTCGCCTTCAGGGCTTCCAGCACCATCTCCAGATCGTCCACCAAATCGTAGACGTCATAGCCCTCCTTTTTGGTGGCATAGATCAAATCTAGCGAGCCGATATGGGGTCGGCAACTCCTGGCGATAACGCTCATCAGGGTGTAGAAAAGTCTTTCAGCAGGTACGCCTTGAAGGCTGACGAAGGCGGGGATGAAGAGATACTGCGGATCCTCCGCCTCGCGCAGCCTGTTGTCCAACTGGTGCAAGAACGAGGTCTTGCCAATGCGTCGTTCGCCGTAGATGGCGACGTGGTTATTGTGGATGGTATCCAGCACCTCGGCCAACGCCTCTTCCCGCCCGAAAAACATATCTGGCTCGCGGACGGGAAGGCCGGAGAGGTAAGGATTAAATTTGCGCTTGATGGCCTGGCGAATGCGGTGACTGGCTTGCCAGTGAGAGATAGAGATTGCGGCCAACACCAAGAGCAGAGTCGCCAAGAGGCCCAACAAACCGTAAACCTGAATCGGTGACGGTAGGATGGTGATTCGGGCGTGGGCTGGCTCGGAGTAATTAAAGTCCATGTCCCTGGCCTGGACGACAAAGGTATAGGTGCCGGATGGTAAGTCGAAATACCGGGCTGTTTCCTGAAATGGTTCTGTCGTAACCTGCCAATCCGGGTCGTGTCCTTCCAGTTTATAAACATAACGCAAGTCCTCGCGGTCGGTCTTCAAGTCGCCACTGGCGAACTCGAAGGTAATGTCCCGCTGGCTATAGGGCAGGGTGATCTGACCGGTTGAAGTATATACCTGCCCGCCAGTGGTGATAAGATTTAGGTAGACTATGATGGGTGGAGCAGTGCCCACGATGTGGCGGCTAATCCCATCATTGGTGCCAAACCAGAGAGCGCCCTCGCCATTTTGCAGGATGGCCTCAACATCGTTGTCCGCCAGGCCGCTGTTCTCAGTAGTGAGGGTCTGCCAACTGACCCCGTCGTAGCGGCTTACCCCACCTGAGGTACCGAACCAGAGGTTGCCTTCGCTGTCTTGCAGGATGGCCCCAACATCGTTACGCGCCAGGCCGCTGTTCTCGGTGGTGAAGCTCTGCCAACTGGCCCCGTCGTAGCGGCTTACCCCACCCCCCCAGGTACCGAACCAGAGGTGGCCTTCGCCGTCTTGCAGGATGGCCCACACATCGTTGTCCGCCAGGCCGCTGTTCTCGGTGGTAAAGCTCTGCCAACTGACCCCGTCGTAGCGGCTTACCCCACCTTCCCGGGTGCCAAACCAGAGGTTGCCTTCGCGGTCTTGCAGAATGGCCCGGACAGCGTTGAGCGCCAGGCCGCTGTTCTCGGGGGTGAAGCTCTGCCAACTGGCCCCGTCGTAGCGGCTTACCCCCCAACCTGTACCGAACCAGAGGTCGCCTTCGCCGTCTTGCAGGATGACCTGAACAACGTTGGCCGCCAGGCTGCTGTTCTCGGTGGTGAAGCTCTGCCAACTGGCCCCGTCGTAGCGGCTTACACCTCCAAAGGAGGTGCCACCAAACCAGAGGTTGCCTTCGCTGTCTTGCAGGATGGCCTGAACAACGTTGTGCGCCAGGCCGCTGTTCCAGGTATTGAAAGTACGCCAGGGACTATAGCCGCCCTGGGCCTGGGCAGGCGGAGCGACGGAGAGGAGAAGGAGTGGGATGAGGAGGGCGAGGGGGAGTGCAGCAGACAGTACAACGGACGGGAGAATTAAACGGACTCTTTCTGCGGCCTGTCCGTTGAATTCTTTTGTCCGTTGTACTCTCTCCCACAGCCTTCCGATCCCTTCCCCCCTACCCCTCATACGGCCTCTCCATCAACCCATACGGACATTCCAATTCGTCTATCGTTTTCACAACCTTAGCCGGATTGCCCACCACCACCGCCCGTGGCGGGACGTCGTCGGCTACAACGGAGCCAGCCCCCACCAGGGCCATCTCGCCGATGGTGATGTCGGGCAGGAGGGTGGAATTGGCCCCGATTTTGGCCCCGCGCTTGAGGGTAGGGCCCTTCATGCACTGTTTGGCCTTGGGACAGCGGGGATGGAGGGCATTGGTAATGGCCACGTGGGGACCTATCCAGCAGCCATCTTCAATGACAGTGTACTCGCCGACGAGATCGTGTCCCCGGAAGCGCACGTCGTTGCCGATCTGGCAGTCGTTGTCAAGGGTCACGCCGGTGCCGACGCTGACGTCATCGCCGATCTGGTTTCCCTCGCGGATGGTGGCGCGGTGCCCCGTCTGAAAGTTGTGGCCAATGACGGTGCCAGCGTAGATGACGGTGTGCGAGCGGATGACAGCGTTGTCACCAATGACCACGGGCAACTCGCCAGGCTTCTTGCCCCGGGGTGGATGGCCGATGATGACGTAATCTCCGATCTGAGCGTTCTTCCCCAGTCGGACGTTGGGATAACGGCGGTAGGTGACCTGGTCAGCTTCCATGTTCTTCGCAGTTCCTTCCCTTTCAATAGATGTTATAAGAACTCTGGAGTAGCGAAACTGGTTTCGCGCCTGGCGCAGAACAAGTTCTGCTACTCCTGCCAACGGGTCAGAGTTCTACCGACACCCCACCGCGATCCAACGAGGCCTGGGCAGCCTCGAGCACCTTAACGACCCGCAAGCCGTTCTCCCCATCGGTGCGAGGTCGCGCCCCCGTGCGTACACACTCGATAAAGTGGGCACACTCGTTGCGCAAAGGCTCCGTCATTTCGATCTTGGGTATATAGATGTCGCCTGAATGAACTTTGTACTGGAATTCACCATAGATGTCCTCTTTCCCCTTGAGGTAGATCCCTTTGTCGTAAATCTTGATTTTGCCCTCGTCGGCTATGTCGTCGTAGATGATCATCTTCTCGCTGCCGACGATGGTCATCTGCCGGACTTTGCTGGGGTCCAGCCAACTGGCTTGAACGTGGCCCAGTACACCAGCGGGAAAGGTCATCGTCACAAAGACCACGTCTTCGACCTTGCTGTTCAAATAGGTCGCCCCGGTGGCTCTGACAGAGAGGGGCATGTCGCCCAGGAGATAAATCAGGATGGAAACATCATGAGGTGCGATGCTCCACAGAGCGTTGATGTCGCTCTGCACCCGGCCTAGGTTGACCCGGTTGGAGTAGATGTAGTAGACCTGGCCGATTTGCCCCTCGTCAACGAGTTCCTTGATCTTGAGCACAGCAGGATTATACTCGAACACGTGACCGACCATCAACGTCCGGTTTCGCTTCTGGGCCAGGGTGATCAGTTCTTCGGCCTCCTCGCTGCTCATGGCCAAGGGCTTTTCCACGAGAACGTGCTTATCGGCCAGCAATGCATCTCTGGCAAGCTCGTAATGAGCGCGGGCGGGTGTAGACAGGGCCACCGCTTCAATCTCTCCGTTAGCCAAAATGTCAGCATAGCTCACCGTCGTCCTCACAGTGGGATAGAGGGCCTTGATCTTGTCCAGTTTTTGTAGGTCTACGTCACAACAGGAGACCAAATCAGCGGTGGACAATTGGTGGAAATTACGCACTAGATTGGGTCCCCAATAGCCACAGCCTACCACTGCTACTTTAACCTGTTCACTCACTCTCTACCTCCCATTCTCCATCCTCTATTCTTCATTCTCCATCCTTCCATTCTCCAAATTAGTCTATCACACATCACCCGATTTGACAACCTGGCCGCTGCCCGAGACTACCAGCCTGTCAGGGCTCTGACACCTGCACAGTGCCCAACAGAAGATGGCTATCACTCACCCCCTGGTCACCTGTATCTAAAGCCAATCGCTCACCATTGGCCAGCCGATACAGCCCCGTGACGATCTGGTATTCGCCTGGCGGCGTGTCAGGCCTGAGGACGATTTCATGCTCGTCCACTATCACCTCACCTTCGTCCCAAAAACAGGTCGGATAGAAGCCTCCCTCAGGCTGGCCATCGTGCTGCCCCCACAGTCGGCCATCCTCACCCACCACGTGCACGAAAACGGTATAGTCCTCGCCGACCGGCTCCCTGGCCTGCCAATACAGTTTCAGGCGAATGACATCGCCCGGTTTGGTCGCTGCCGGGTCCAGGTCGTAGCCCAATAGAGAGATGCTATCACCAAAGGTGGCCGCCAGGGAGTGTTGGGGGGAAAGGCTTTCCTCATCACCCATGACCTTCAGGTAATCCAGAACCAGCGTGTCGCCCTGAGGGCGGCCTTCCTCATCCAGCACGGGCAGGCGCTCCAGAGTGGAGGGTTCGTACCAACCGACCTCCAGGCGGTAGCGGCCCGGGGGAGCATCGGTGGGGATTGCGATCTCGCGCCCATCCCATACCTCAACCCCAGTCGGCCATTGGCTGGTAGGAAAGAGGCCATTGACAGACTGACCGTCTTCCTGCCACGTGAAAGCATCTCCTTTATCGGCCAGGCGCACGAAGATACTGTAATTCTCCGTCAGAGGCTGCCAGGCCTGCCAGAAGAGGGAAAACGGCACGACTCCTCCAGGACGCGCCTCAACCGCATCGAGTTGATAGCCGAGGAACTCTATCTTGTCAGCCAAATTCGCCCGCCGCGATCTGTGGATGGGAGGGGAGGAAAAGTCCTGTGCCAGGAAAGCGATGACTCCTTGCCTCTCGTAGACCGCTTCCATCTCCTGACGCACAAAGCGAATGAAATCCGGGTAGTATTGTTGGTGGAACCTTCCCTCGTCAACGACCAGCCACACCCGGCGATTCTCGGCCAGAACCGGCATCAATTGTCCAACTGAGTTGACTAGCGTGGACCCCGTCCAGTTGTCAACCGGGGCCCCATCCACGATCATCAGATGCTCTCTGTAAGTTACCTGGTTGGCGTAGTAGTCGCAATCACCCAGGTAGACGCAGCCGATGGCGGGGAGGATCATCACCAGGATGTCCCCCTCCTGCCAGTGTTCCTCTACATAGCCGAAAGCCCGATCATAAGCTGGCTCGGGCTGAGTGGCTGCCGCCATGGCGGCGGGCAGGGTGTAGCCGCCTGCGATAAGCGCTATCAAAAGCCAGGCCGCCAGCCTCAGTTCCTCCCGCCTCTCCCACGTCTTCCACCGGCGCAGGTGCTGACCTATCCAAGCCAAGCCCCGAGCCAAGGTGCCCGCTGCCAGCAAGAAGTAGACGGGCAACAGCAGGAAGAGATAGCGAGGTCGGCGCCACGTCTCGCCAACCAGCAGGAAAACCTCAGCCATAACCCCGCAGAAGGTCACGTAGCAGAAGATCAAAGCTGCGTTCTGGCCCTGAAAATCGGCTACCCTCTTTGACAGTTGCTTGCTGCTCGATGGAAGAAGTGGCAAGAGAAGATAGACGAAGCCCAGGAGGAAGAGCAGGGTCAGAGGCAGATAAGGCCAGAGCCAGAAGAACTCTCTAAAGAAGAAGCCAGATTTCAGCCCCCAGCCCAGGGAAAGCTCGAGGAAGGGCCGTTCGCCAGCGCTAGTCAGTGGCCCAGCTATGAGACCGAGCGCAAAGGTTGTCAAGGCCCCCGCCCCACTCAGGAAGAGAGGCCCCAGGACCCCCGGCTTGAAGAACCACCTCCACCCCCGTCTGACCAGGATGGCCAGAAGGAGAGGAAGGAACAGCAAAACTGTAGTCGTCTGGCTGAAGAGGGCAGCGATAAAAAAGAGGGCGAAAAGGTAGCGGGGTCGGTCATCGTCGCCGCCGATGAATCCTTCGTAGAAGTAACAAAGAGCCAGGATGACGGCAAGCTGTTGCAGAGCGTACATCCGGGCTCGCCCGCTCCAGACGATGGCCTCGGGGCTGAAAGCCAGGAGAGCAGCAGCCAGCAAACCCACGCCCCTGGAAAACATTCTCTTGCCCAGCAGATAGATCAGGGGAACGGAAAAGAGGCCAATAAGCAAGCTGGGCAGCCTGGCCACCCCTTCACTGGAGCCGAACAGGTAGATGAAAAGGGCATCAAGATAAGAGAAGAGAACCCCCGGCAGATAGATGAAACCTGAAGGCAGCAAGGGATACCCATGCTCCATGATTTTCTGGGCTGCCCATACAGTCAGGTACTCATCCACGTGGGGGCTGACTGTCGTCAAGTAGGTCAGTCGGAAATAGGCCCCGACGCCCATCAGGACCACGATAACGACAGCGATGCCCTTTCTCCCATCCGTCAGGTCCTTGATTTTACCCAACATCAACCCGAATCCCCGTCGGCTGCCAGCAACTCTATTCGCTGGAAGAGCACACTCAGGCAGCGCCTATCTTTGGAACCCGCCTCGACCTCGGCCGGCACCTCACAACCCTCAGCCACTCGAAAGACGATGTCGTTCTGACCTTTCGCCAGAGTGAAAGACGGTGTAACAAACTCTTGCCAGTTCGCGACCTCGAAATCGGCCACCGCTTGGCCATTGACCGTGACCTGCAAGTGCCGAGGTTCTCGGAAGGGATAGGCGGCGAAACGCAGGCGATAGCGGCCTTTGGTCAGGCGGTGGACGTACAGAATGCCTTCATCTTTCAGCCAGCGGGCCGGGTGGCCGTCGGCGTCCTCGACCTGGTACCAGCCATAGCTCAGAGCCAGCAGACCCTCCTCCTTCCCTCCAATCTCGATCTCGGGCACGAGGAAAGCCGCCAGCCGTTGGTCATCGTAGAAGGGTTCGCCCAGCAGGCGGCCAAGGGCGGCCAGCGTCTCCGCGTCTTCCTCAGCAGTCCACACCTCCTTGTGCAGGATCACGTACCGGATGTGGTAACGGTTCAAAGCTTGCAGGGCTTCTTCTGGTGAGGAGCGCGGGATCATATCCTCCGTCACCGGGGGCAGGACCAACTCTTGAAGGGCCTTCATGCCACCTTCCAAGCCCTCCGGCAAGCGCCAGACGTAGCCCCCCACGATTTTATGTTGGTGCACGGTCTGATAGTACATGGCCCGGTTGGAGGCCTCCCGCAACCAGATGGGCCATTGGGGCAGGTCCAGCACAGCAAAATCCCCGGGCTCCTGAGCCATGCGCTGATAAAAGCCAGGCACGCTAGCTTCCATGGCCGGGAAAGGCCAGGCAACCACACAGTCAAAGAGGATGAGCACAGAAAGGACGGTTATCAGCCACCCTTGCGAAGGTTTTCGCAACCTTCGCAAGGGTTCCAGCAGAGATGCGATGCCCAAACTGGCCAGGACGGCAAGGGGCAACACGATGGTCTCGTTGGCACGTCCTGGAATGCGCCCCCATTTGTAGAAAGGCAAGCGCTGCAACAGGGCATAGGGCAGCGGCAAGCTGGTTTGCAAACCGCCTATCTTGAGAACGGGGCCCAGCGATAGCAGCAGAGCCACCAGGCCCAGTATGAACCAGAAGCGGGCCTCTCTCCAGCGTCGCCTGGCTCCCCACCCGGCCAGGAGCAAAGCCACCACCCCCAGATAGACCGTGCTCTCCAGCGTGTTGCCCCGCCCGATGACCGCCGCTGCCCAGGTCCGGAAGGAGGGCCATCGTCCCCAGACAGGGTGCGAGAGCGCGGGAGTGAAAAAGCCCGAGAGATCGGCCGAATAGTCCACCGTGCCGGCCATGTGCAAGTAGCTCAGTTGCCCGCTCAGGGAGCGCCAGGCAAAGGGCAAAAGAAAGGGAGCAGTGAGCATCGCCGCAAACGCAAAGGCTGCAACAATATGTAAGGGACTGCCGGTCAGTTTCGCCCGACCACATTCTTGCTCGCGGCGGATTTGTAATCCGCCGCCTGGCCGCTGGATTGCAAATCCAGCCGGAGCGATCTGTAATCTGCCAAGTTTCACCCTCTTGCTAGGAAGGCTGCCTTTTTCCCCCTCCCTTAACTTCCCCACGGCGATGCGATAGAGGATGAGCAGAGCAGTGAAAGGTAGGATGAAATAAGCGACGTGAACGATGTTGACCAGCATAGAGAGCGCCAGAAGGATGCCACACAACCAGGCATTCCGCCAGCCCCCACCCCGGCCCTCCCTCCAGCCCCCTCTCTCTGGCACCCACCCCGGCCCTCCCCCAACTTTAGGGGAGGGAGTATGACAGCAGAGGAGTTTGATGAGATAGAGAGCGTAAAGAGGGAAGAAATAGGTCACTACCTGGGCCAGGTGAGCCGTGGCGTGGCTGAGGCGGTTGGGGAAGAAAGCAAAGACGAGGCCGCCAATGAAAGATGCCGACTTGTTCCTCGTCAGGTAATAACACAGGAGGTAGGTCGTCAGCCCCGTCAGGACAAAGGAGAGGAGAAGATGCAGATTGTAAGCCACCACCTGGCCGAAGAGCAATTGCAGGGGCAGGGCAACCACCTGGGGATAGGGAGTCACCCAGAGCATGGGATGATAGGTGCCATCGGGATAGTAGAGATAGCTAGCCTGCGCCGGGCTGGTACCCAAATCCAGCAGGGCTTTCTCCGTCCACCACGAGATCCACAGATGCTGCAAAGCATCCTGATCCGGCGCGCCCGCCAACGCCGACCTCAACCGGAAGGCCACGGGATAGGTCACCACGACGGTGATCAGCGTGTAGGCCAGGATCACCCAAAGGATGCTTCGCCATTCGACCATCCCTTGGCTATTCAATTGCCGCCACCGTTTAGAGCCCAATCCCAGTTTCCTGCCTCCCCACTCTCTAGTGAGCATCCCCAGAAGAAAAGCCTCGTGGCTCGTTACCGCCCACGAGGCGGCGCAGAGGCGAGCCCAAGCCCTTCTGCGCCATGATTATATCATGAAAGGGAAGCCCTTGCCAAATGCGCGCGTCGCCTAAAAAGAAAAGGCAGTTGCCACAGGGAGCTTACATTTGGAAGCAGAGCGATGTTGCATGTCCGGCAGTAGAGTTCTGGGCAATCACCAGCCAAGTCGGTTTGACAGATTCCCCTTGCTGACGTATAAGAGCATCGTTCGCCTGCCCGCGAAGTCTCCCAGACGCCTGCCGCTTTCAGCCAGAAACGCTTGAATCTATGGTTGTCTACCGGTGAAGAGCATCATCTCAATCGGAGAGATTTTCTAGTGAACCAATTCGTTAATGAAAAAACCTCCTTGATGCGGCCGATAGTACAAAAACTGAGAATACGCTTCGTCTCCTGTCTTGAACAAATCAGTCATGTCATTTTCGCTATAGCGCGAGCCTAGCTGTTCGGAGATGGTTCCTTGGATCTCAACCGCTGCAGCGTTCGAGATCCAGTCCTCCCTTTCTGTAAGATACTCTACCGTTAATGGGACACGCTCGTCCCCGACTACGACCGAGTAATCAGGATTGGCCAGTATATCTTTCAGCAACTCTTCGAGCAGACACCGCTTGGCCTCGGGATCATCAGCAGAAAGCCCCCTTGACAGGGCCACAACCGAAACGTACCATCGAACAATAGAGCAAAACTACTTGTGGAAAGCATGTTCCACCGGTGGTTGCATGATTTATCTCGAGGTAGAAAAAAACTCTCCATAGAGATCTCTGGTCTGAGGCGAGCGACAGTACTCGCCAGTTCTCTGATCTTTTCTTCGGGCGCTGGCTTGGCAACTAGCATCGTATGCACGTTTCACTTTCAAGAACTGTTTGCACAAAACAAAAGACGCGTCAAGACAGGGGTGCGGCCCTGCCGACGCGTCAGCTTTCAGATGTACACAGGGAGTTCACTTCTGCTACTACGATATCCATATCCTGTTCGGGATCACCCACCAGCGACGATGACTCTATACTACCATCCGGTCGGTGGACGTGGTGTGGAAAGTGAGCCAGGCCAGGGTGGTGTCTGGCGTTGTCCCACCCGATGACGCGTCGCCCACCCTGAATCAGTGCGTAGGTATACTTGCCCAAAGTGGCATTGTAATACAAGTCAACGAAGTATCCACCCTGGAGGTCAATCCGCACTTTGGTCACCAAATCGCGGACGGCAACAACGTGGGAGCAAGTGTCTACGAAGCGCCGTACTGCGCGAGCCAGCGGATCAGCCACGCAAATATGCTCCTGCTCATTTCAATACGCTCCAACTGCTCTACCGCGTTGCGCCACTCGATGGACTCTTCCCATCCAGGGTGCTCGGGCACCTCCAGATTTTCCAGCTTTCGCTCAAAGGTCTCCAACGAGCATTGGTATTTCCCTTCAAAGTGACTGGTGATCTGACGCAACAACTCTGCTCGCGCGGCGGCATCCGCTTCCAGACTGCGAAGCATATCGGTAGTCACACTGGCTGGCAGTTCTAAGGCTGTAGAGGGCACAGACATTGTTCTCTTCCTCGATTATACATTTCTTGCGGAGACACAATGCTTTAACGTCTGGTGTCTCATCACCCATCCATTGTAGCATAGGCTGTACAAACCGTCAAATGCCAAAGAACAGCTCCCAATGCCAACTTGCTTGAGCATCCGTTGTATGGTATGATACGCTCCGAAGCGGTGAAAGGGAGCGTGTAGCTTGAGCGAGAGGCCGAAGCGACAGATTGCAACAACGAACCATTGGACAGCCATACTTCCATTTGTCATCACCCTGCTGGCTCTGGCCCTGCGGCTCTACCATCTGGGGGCGCAGAGCCTGTGGTACGACGAGGGGGTCAGCGTCTACCTGGCCAGAATGAGCCTGCTCCAGTTGACAGCCTGGACAGCCGACGACATCCAGCCCCCCCTCTATTACTACCTCCTCCACTTCTGGCTGCCCCTCTTCGGCCAGTCCAGCAGCGAATTCGTGGTGCGCTTTCCCTCGCTGTTCTTCGGGGTGCTGACCGTGCCCCTGATGTACAGGATGGGCCGGCACCTTTTCGGCGCAACGGCCGGCCTCCTGGCTGCTTTTCTGACCGCCATCTCTCCTCTCTACCTATGGTACGCCCAGGAAACCCGCATGTACACCATGCTGACCTTCCTGTGCCTGTTGTCGAGTTACCTGCTGTTGAAGGCGCTGGAGCGAAGAGCACCTCCGTACCTTCCTTTGTGGCCGGCCTTTGCTGTGGCCAACGTCGCCGCTGCCTACACCCACTACTTTGCCTTCTTCGTGATGGCCTTTCAGGGGATTTACCTCGTGGCCTGGTCGTGGTGGATGCGGCGTCGAGAGCGGCAGTCGCTCCTCCAGGGACTCGCCACTTTCGCCGCTGTCGCCCTGGCTTATCTGCCCTGGGTGCCCTTCATGCTCTATCGCTACCAGGCTGACGTCAGCTACTGGCAGGGCACTCTCAAGCTCAACGAGGTGCTGCGAAAAACGCTCATCTCCTTCAGCCTCGGAGAGACCGTCATCGAGGAAGTGGGAGCCAAGCTGGCTGTCGGATATGGGGGGATCGTTTTGATCGCCCTCGCCGCCATCGCCCTTTCAGAGCGCTCAGGACGTGACTCAGACCACAAGTCAAGGAGCATTCTCCATTCTCCATTCTCCATTCTCCTATTCTTGCTGCTCTACCTGCTCCTCCCCGTAGCCCTCATCATCGCCCTTTCCTACCGCATCCCCAAATTCAGCCCACGCTATCTGATGCTCTCCTCCCCGGCTTTTTTCCTCATCATTGCCGGCGGCCTGACAACCCTCCTTCAACGGAGCGGAAAGCGGCAAGGGTCAATCTCCAATCTCCATCTGCTATCTGCCATTTGCTTGCTCTTCATTCTGACCACCTCCGCCTACGCCGATTACAACAACTACTTCAACATCCATTTCACCAAGGCCGACTTCCGGGGAGTAGCCCGACGCATCGAAGAACACATCGGGCCCGATGAGACCGTCATCCTCACCTCCGGTCACATGTACCCTGTCTTCACCTACTACTATGGTGGCCACAACTGGTATCCCATTCCCGCCGAGCGGACCCTGTCCACCGAGCACACCCTCAACTTTAGCGTGGCCGCCGACCTGAACCACGCCCTGGCCGACAAGAGCGGCGTGTGGGTGGTACTGTGGCAGGACGAGGTGGTTGACCCCAATGGCTTTCTGCTCATGATGCTGGAGGAGAAAGGCGAGCTTCTTGAGACCGAGGATCTGTGGCACGTGCGCCTGCGCCACTTTGCCCTGCCGGAGGGCGTGCACTTCTCCTCGCAGCCGGACATCCAACACCCCACCGAGATCAACTTTGAAGGGCGAATCAAACTCCTCGGCTACGATTCACGATTCACGATTCACGATTCACGATTCACGATCTATTGGCAGGCGGAGCAGCAGTTAGAAGATGACTACAAAATCTCCCTGCGTCTGCGCGACGAGGAGGGTCACTACTGGGGTCGCCTCGACAGGCGGCCGGCGGCCTACCTGTATCCCACCACGCGCTGGAAGGTGGGCGAACTCCTCTTCGGCCGCTACCCATTGCCTGTGCTGCCGGGCACCCCGCCGGGCGAGTACCAGTTGGAGGTAGTCCTCTACTCGGAGGCGCGGCCCGAGGGTCTGGACGTCGTGGATGCCGACGGGGTGGCCAGGGGCGCGAGTGCCGTTATCGGGGCGGTGACCGTGCCCAAAGGTTCGTTGTTGCAGCCGCCTTCTAGAGAGGAACCGGGCATCAGTCAACCTCTAGAAGCCGACTTTGGCGGGCGCATCGCCCTGCTGGGCTACGAGCTGGGCCGGACCGCAGTGCAGCCCGGTGATAGCCTGTACCTGATGCTCTTCTGGCAGGCGCTGGCGGACGTGGGCGAAGACTACTCGTTGACGGTTGCTATGGTGGATAAAGATGGAAGAGTGATGGGTGAAGAAAAGTTCTCGCCTTTGGTACGGGCCTATCCGACCAGTCGCTGGGTAGCGGGCGAGGTGTGGCGTGGCCAATACGATTTCACGGTACCCATCAAGGCTCAGTCTGGTCAGGCCCGGCTGCAGATCGGTTTGGTGGACGAGTCAGGCCAACCGCTGGGTGAGAGCGTTTCGCTGGCAAGCCTGGAGGTCCAGGCCACAGAACGGGTCTTTACCGCGCCTGAGACCCGGTACCCCAGTGGGGCTAACTTTGGAAACCTGGTGACCCTCGTCGGCGCCGATCTGGACACGGCCACGGTGGGACCTGGGGAGACCTTGCACCTGACTCTATATTGGCAAGCCCAGACCAGCATGGTTAAATCCTATACCGTGTTCACCCATCTCCTGGACGCCGACAGCCGCATCCGGGGCCAGCAGGATGGCATCCCGGTGAGCGGCGCTCGCCCCACGACGGGCTGGGTGCCCGGCGAAGTCATCAGAGACGAGGTTCAGTTGGCCGTTGATCCCCAGGCCCCTCCAGGTGACTATACCATCGAGGTGGGCCTGTACGACGCGGGCGATCCGGCCCTGCCCCGCCTATCTGTGTTGGATGAGGCTAGCCAGCCCACTGACGATAAAGTGTTGTTTGCAGAAGTGAGGGTAGAGTAAAGTTGGAGAGAGCATCCCGTAGGGCTCACATTGCTCCGGCTGGATTTGTAATCCAGCCGCCGGACCGCCGGATTGCAAATCCGGCGGGAGCGGAAGTTGTTCCTCCACGGACCCGTAGGCAATGTCAAACGATGATTGTCTTAAGTCTTCTGGTGCTCCTGGCTTTCACCCTGCGCCTCTATCGCCTGGGGCATCAGAGCTTCTGGTACGATGAGGGGCAGAGCTATTACTTTGCTCACCAGGATAGCCTGGGGGCCATGCTGGACGTCATCTCCGACAGCGACCATCCACCTCTCTACTTCATACTTCTCTACCTCTGGATGTCTGTGGCCGGTCTCAGCGAATTCGCTCTGCGTTTCACGGCCCTCTTCTGGAGCGTGTTGCTGGTGCCCCTGGTCTACCTTTTGGGGCGGCGAGCCTTTGGCACCGGGGAAGGGATAGCAGCCGCTCTGCTGATGGCTATCTCTCCCTTCCACGTCTGGTATGCCCAGGAAGCGCGGATGTATACCTTGGCTACCTTCCTGGGCCTTCTTTCAAGTTATCTGCTCTTGCTGGCCTTGCAGAAGGGACGGCGCTCTCTATGGCTGGCCTACACTCTGGCAGCCCTGGCCGCTCCCTACGCTCACCTCTACGCCTGCTTCGTCCTCCTTTTCCAGGGTCTTTTCGTCCTACTGTGGGCCTGGCGCAGCCGACCCAGGGTACCCTTCCTGCGAGCCTGGCTCCTCTCCCAGGTGGGCATCGGCCTGGGCTTCCTGCCCTGGGTCAGCATTGTGCTCAGGGAATACGCCAGCAACGCCACCTACTGGCCGGGCATCCTGGACCTGAAGAGATTCCTTCTGGATACTGTCATCGCTTTCTCCGCTGGCCTGACTCTGCCCCTTGACCGGGCTGGCTGGATGGCCACGGCTTTTCTGCTGGCCTTGGGGGTGGGATGCGCCTCGCTGGCCTTCCGACGGCCCGAACCTCGCCCCCGCCAGCAGGGATTCTCCCTGGTGCTGCTCTATCTGATGGTGCCAACCCTGGCCGCGCTGGTCATCTCCTATCGCCATCCCAAGTACGCCCCCCGTTATCTGCTCCTGGTCACCCCAGCCTATTACCTGCTGGCGGCCAGAGGGTTGGCTACCCTGAGGGCTCATCGCCGCTGGGTGGGGCTGGCCATTATCCTTCTTACGGTTATACTTTTTGGAGCTGTCCAGTCCCTCTACAATGGCTACTTCGTGGAAGAATACGCCAGGGACGACTTTCGGGCTGTGTTGGGCTACGTTGAGGCCAACGCCTGGGAGGACGACGCCGTCATCATCGTGGGCGGTCACGCCTATCCCATCCTGGATTACTACAATCGCCTGGGCCTGGCAGCCTATCCTATCCCGCCCAGGCTGGTGGCCTCGGTGGAGCAGCCGGTGAGCCGACAGTTGGTGGCCGAGACTCTCAATGAGATCGCAGCCCATCACCGGCGGGTCTGGCTGATCCTATGGCAAGAGCGCCTGGCCGACCCGGCCCGCCTGGTGCTCAACGAACTGGTAGCCAACACACTCCGTCTAGGAGTAGGGGCAGAGTTCCACGGCCCACCCTTGCTCCTCTTCTCTTTGGAAGACAAACCACATTTCTCCGTTGAGCCGCCGGTTCAACACCCCATCACCGTTGATTTCGCCGACAATATGCAGTTGGTAGGCTACGAACTGACCAAGGGGCAATGGCTGCGGGATAGGCAGCAGAGGGATTTCGCCGCTACCCAGGTGGAGACAGAAGAATTGGTCTTTGAGCCCAGCGAGACCATCTACCTGGCCCTTTACTGGCGAACGCGCGGCTTGGTGGAGGGCGATTACATAGCTTTCACCCACATCCTCGCTCAGGATGGGACCCTCTATGGCGGTTGGGATCGCAAGCTGGGTGGTGAGTTCTACCCTTCATCTCAGTGGCCAGCCGGCGACACCCTGCGGCAGGAGTATCCTCTCATCGTCTCGCCAGAAGCGCCATCGGGACGCTATCAAATCGAAGTGGGGCTCTACTTACAGGCGACTATGGAACGGCTGCCTGTTCTCGACGAAAACGGTCAACCCGTGGAAAACAGGGTCCTGCTATGCGAGGTGCAGGTGGAGTGAGTCATTGACCGTTGGCGCAATCAAACGCCAAGTCCCCATCTCCTGCGAGAGGAGACGGAGAGCTTGCCCCTTTATCCTTGCAACAAGGCGGGGAGTGTGGTACCATCAGAACACACAAGTGATTCGAGCAAGGGTAGGCGGGAAACACCGCCATGAACAAAATCTCGGCAAAGGATGATAGCAAACATGACTGTCTTGGAAAAATTCAGTCCCGATCTTCTATCAAAGGCCATAAAAGAGCGATTCGGTTTGGCGAAAGACGAAGAGGTCTATCTGAAAGCAGTTAGGCTTGGCGTCATTGAGGACATAAAGCGCAAGATGAGAGAGAGAACGGGACTTACCATCGAAGAGATGGAAATAGCAGCCGATTTGGGCTTGATCCGTAGAGATCAGTTCTGGCATTGGACACCTGAAAGTCAAGTCAGTATAAAAGAAGGACTTGAAGATTTGGAAGCGGGGAGATACGAAACTTTCGATTGCGTTGATGCCCTGTTTTCTGATCACGATAGGCAAGCATGACATTTACAGGAGATAGCTGCGATTCCTGGAACAAGACTGAGCCCCCACGTCTCATTGAGAGATGACGGGGGCTCGCCTTTTGCCCTTGCAACAAGGCAGGGAGTGTGGTACAATTGAAGCAACAATACCTGGGGAGGTTGGAACTGATGCGTTTGGCAGTGCTTGGGTTGGTTGTGTTGAGTGTGCTTGCGGCGGGCTGCATCTCGCGGCCCCTTCTATACGATGTCAAGGTCGCCCCCGACGTTATCTCACCCAACGCCGATGGGCGGGACGATGTAACCCGCATCGAGTACAAGCTGCGGCGCAGCGCTGACTTGTCCATATACTTCCTCGACGCTGAGGGTGAAAAACACTACTTCCGCGAGAATAAGCGCCGTTCCTCTGGTAAATACAATGTCTACTTCGGGGGTGTGGTGGAGGGACGGATGCTGCCCGATGGCCCTTATACCTGGGGGCTGGAAGCCACCGAGCTGAGTAGTCACACTGAGAAAGTAGAAGGCCCCTTCACCATCGTTGACGCTGATACGGTGATGCCCGAGCTGCGCAACTTCTCTGTCTATCCACAAGTCTTCACCCCCAACCAGGATGGCATTGACGACCGAGTGGCCATCACTTTCTACCTTAATAAAGAGGTGCGCGAGCTGCGGGTCTATGTTCTCGACGAAGAGGGCAACAAATATCCTGTGTCTCAGAAAGAGGGAGTAGCCAAGCCCAGGGAGATCGGCGAACCCTGGGTGCCCGGCGTGTACACGTATGATTACGAAGGCGGGGTGGATCTGGGGGCTACCCCACCACCCGATGGCATCTATACTGTGGTAGCCGAAGCAGAAGACCTGGTAGGCAACAAGGTGCGGGAGACCAGTACCCTGACCATCGAGCACGGCGGTGTGCCCCGCGCCGACATTGTCAACGCTGCTGTCGAGTTTTATCCCGAGGTGGTCCCCCTGGGAGGCACCCTGACCTTTACCGCCACGGTGGAGAACTTTGGCTCGGTGCCCGTCCGCACCACGGGACCACCTCCCGGCACCACTTACACTACCAGCGAAAATTTTAACAGCCTGGGTTGGTACGAGGAGCCAGGCGCCTGGCGCTTCGGCATTGACTTTGAGGGCAACTCCAGCGGCCGACCCTACCCCTATCGCTTCGCCATAGGCAGCGACGCCGAGTTGACGGTCATCAATGGCGAGAAGTATCTGATGCCCGGCCAGTGGGTCACCATCGTCGGACACCTGCAAATCATTGACAAGCCGCCGCGTATTGCCCCCCACTATTGGGCCGGCCTGATCCACGAAGACGTACGCATTGTCAACGATCACGTTGATCCGCAGGTGATCAACATAGGGTTTTGAGCTTGGGCGGATGAAACCGGATCTTTCCATCATCATCGTCAGCTTTAACACAAGACAGCTTTTGAAGGAATGTCTTGACTCGGTTTACGCCAGCCTGGCAGAGTCCACCCTGACCAGTGAGGTCATCGTCGTTGACAACGCTTCCCGCGACGGCAGCGCTGCGATGGTGCGAAGGCACTTCCCCCAGGTCAGGCTCATCGCCAACGAGGACAATCGCGGCTTCGCAGCGGCCAACACTCAGGCGCTAAGGGCTATAGGGTATGAGACAGGGCATAGGGAATACCCATTGTCCCCTACTCCTCATCCCCCACTCCCTAAATACGTGATCTTGCTCAACCCCGACACCCTTGTAGGTAAGAGCGCCTTGGCCACGCTGGTCCGCTTCATGGACGAGAACCCACAGGCGGGGGCCTGTGGGGCCAGGCTGCTTCACAGCGATGGTAGCTTCCAGCATTCGGCCTTTGCTTTTCCCACTCTGTTTCAGGTCTTCCTCGATTTCTTCCCCATCAACTACCGTCTGACGGACTCTCGCCTGAACGGCCGCTACCCCCGCTACCTTTATCAGGCCAGCGAGCCCTTTCCCATTGATCACCCGCTGGGGGCCGCGTTAATGGTGCGGCGAGAGGCTATCGAACAGGTGGGGCTCCTCGACGAGCGGTTCTTCATCTACTGCGAGGAGATAGACTGGTGCTTGAGGATCAAGGCCGCCGGATGGGGTATTTGGTGCGTGCCGGAGGCCGAAATCGTGCACCACGTGGCCCGGAGCACCGGACAGTTCCGAGATGAAATGTTTGCGGCTCTCTGGAAAAGCCGCTACCAACTGTTCGAGAAGCATTACAGCCGCCTCTTTCAATGGATGGCGCGGCGCATTGTGAGGTTGGGGCTGTGGACGGAGGTCGAGCGGGCACGGGCGGCAGCCCGACGGCGGGAGATCACAGAAAGCGAGTTGACCAGCCGCCTGACGGCTTACCGGCGAGTAGCCGAGATGGGACAAAGGTCAAAAGGTGAGTAATTTGGAGCATTTGCAGAAGCTGAGGAAGCTGTTCGAAGAGGCGCCCATCAGGGAGCTCGACGATCTGGAACTGGTGTCCTGCAGCGACGGGGGGGCTGAGGTGCGGCTGCCCTTCAAGCCTGACCTCACTCAAGGTCTGGGGGTAGTCCACGGCGGCATGGTGGGCCTTGTTGCCGACACGGCTGGTTGGTTCGCCGCCGCTTCAGTATACCCTCAGGGATTGGTCACCACAGCCGAGTACAAGATCAACCTGCTGACCGGGGCCAGGGGTGATTTGCTGGCCACCGGCCGGGTGGTGCGCCAGGGACGGAACCTGATCACCTGCCAGTTAGAAGTGATGGATGCCGAGAACAAGCTGGTAGCGGTGGGGATTGGAACGTATGCTTGTATCCGCACTCAGAGGGACCGATGAGATGGGTGAAAGTGGACCAGCCCAACTAACCGTTGTCATCCTCACCAAAAACGAAGAGCGCAACATCGCCGCTTGCATCGAGAGCGTGCGCTGGGCCGACGAAGTGGTGGTCTTTGATTCCCTCAGCCAAGATCGCACCGTGGAGATCGCCCAAGAGTTGGGAGCCAAGGTCATCCAGCGCCCCTTCCGCAACTATGCCGATCAGCGCAACGCGGCCCTGAAAGCAGTAGAGAGCCAGTGGGTCTTTTTCGTTGATGCCGATGAACGGGCCACGCCAGAACTGGCGGCAGAAGTACGACAGGCTATCGAGGACGAGACGAAAGCGGGCTGGTGGGTGCCGCGTCATAACTACATCTTCGGCCGGCTGACTCGCCATGCAGGCTGGTTCCCCGACTACCAACTGCGCCTCCTCAAGCGAGAGCACGCCCATTACGACCCGCCGCAAAAAGTCCACGAGGTGGTCATCCTCGACGGCCAGGAAGGACACCTGAAGAACGTCTTGATCCATTACAACTACGATAACCTGTCCCAGTTCCTGGAGAGGCAAAGCCGCTATACCCATTACGAGGCCAGGATACTCTACGATCAGGGTATCCGGCCCAGGGGGCGCAATTTCATCCTGCAACCGCTGCGAGAGTTCAGGCGGCGCTACGTCTCTCTGCAGGGCTGGAAGGACGGTCTTCACGGCTTGTTCCTCAGCAGCCTCATGGCCTACTACCATTTCGTCATGTACGTGCGCCTGAGACGGTTGTGGCGCACTTTGACGTAATCAAGGGGTTGTGTTATACTTCCCCAAATGAAGCCAGAGAAGGTCTGCAATCCCACACCGGAGCAAATGACCGCTGCCCTGCTGAAGGCGGCCCAAGCCGGGCGCTGGAACCATTGGCAACACAAAGTTGAGACCCACGCTGGCGATTGGGTTAAAGCAAGAGCCATGCACAAGCCATTGGTAGCGGAACAGTTTGCCAAACTGCCGGCAGCGGTGGCTGAGTACCCGTTCGTAGAGCTGTGTGTGTATCGGTATAAGGGGAAGGTAGTATGGGGATACTACTGCAAAAAACTCCCCTTTGAGGGAAACGTGCTCGTCCACGTGTTGGCGGTTCTGGAACCAACGGAGGGGAAAATCATTCATTGCATGCGTTCCAACCGAGGAAAGAAATACACAGAGCGTTGGGGAGAACAAGAAAAGCTATTCATTCCAGTGAGGTGGTGAAATGTCTACGTATGAGTATGAACCTTTGTGGGATGCACCCCTAAAAGAATTGGAAGCCAGCCTCAACATTTACAGGCACATGATCGAGTGTCTGTACACTCTGGATGATATGGAAGTGGTCAATTATCTGTCAGCCCGCGATGGGGTGGCCTGGGCCATCAAGCAAGTGGACGGGGAAGTGGATCCGGCCATCCTGGCCGAGGTAGAGGAACTGGACGCCCAGCTCAAAGCGGCGGCTGATTACCTGGTGCACGAGTTGGACATTTACGGTGACATTTGGCGCGACGAACCAGAAGAGTATTGGTGGTGGTACCTGGACGGGGGCAAACCCGACCCCGGCGGCATCCCCTCAGTCGAAGAGCGGCACCGATGGACGATGGAAATGCTAAAGGCTGAGAAAATGCCCAAGGCAATCGAGATGGCGGAAGAAAGGGAAGAATACAGGCGGAGGGGGATAAATAATCCAGACAGGTGGTGATTCATTCCATGTCACAACTGGATTTGCCGGTTCTGGTGCTCAATCTAAACTACGAACCTTTGAACGTCTGCACGACCAAGCGGGCCATGGTGTTGCTCGTCATCAGTAAGGCTGAGGTGATAGAAAACGGTCGAGGCTATATCCGGACGCCCTCTACCATCTACCCCCGCCCTTCGGTGATTAGACTGGGCTACATGATCAAGCGCCCACGTCCTCGGGTAAAGTTGAACCGTCGTGAGATCTTCCGGCGGGACAACTATACCTGCCAGTATTGTGGTCGGGAAACGAGGCGGTTGACGGTGGATCACATCGTGCCCCGCCACCGTGGGGGAGAATACCGTTGGGAGAACCTGGTGAGCGCCTGCCCGGCCTGCAACCGCCGAAAAGGGGGTAAGACGCTTCACGGGGCTCACATGAGCTTGCTGCGACGCCCTTATGTGCCCCGGGCCACAGGAGACTATCTTTTTGGCCACTACTTGAAGCGTAACAGGGAATGGGAGAGGTTCATAGCAGGGTGGTAACAGTGTAGGGTGATGGTACAAGGGGACCAGATGGTCCCCTTTCTTTATGTGTACGTGCCTTTGGCAAGCTCTAATATTCGAAGGTAGCTTCCCTCGATGAGATCTTCCAGTTCATCGGCACACTGAAGATATTCGTACAGGGGGCCGCCACCGGGGTCGGGTATGTCGTGATGGCGTCCCACCATCTCGCTCAGGAGATGGATCTTGGGCTTATATTGGGGGAGCAGCGTTTCGATGACCTCTGCGTGCTCTGAGGCCATGACCAGTATCAAATCAGCTTCCTCTACGTCGGCCTGAGTCAGACTATGGGCACGGTGGCCGCTGATGTCAATACCTCGCCTGGCCATGACCTGGATGGCGAACGGGCTGGCTGGCCGCCCGTTCGCCGCCCACACACCGGCCGAACGCACCGCACAGTCCGCCGCCAAGCCCTCACGAGCCAGGATACGATTGAGGAACGCTTCGGCCATGGGCGAACGGCAGATGTTGCCCGTGCACACAAAGACGACGGTCCTCATTCCGCAACCAGCAGGTACATCAACTCCAGGTATCTCTCCTCCTGGTCTTCCGTCAGCTCCTGTCCTTCAGCGTCCAGGGCCAGGAGATCGAGGAGTTCGTCGTCCAGGCGGTCGAATTCCTCGGGACTCAGCTTGGGCTGGCCTTCACTGAAGAGCTCATATCTTTCCAGATAGCTCGCATATTCCTCGCTGTACTTTTTCTTCTCTTGACTCATTTCGCTTTTCCCCTTGCTGATAAAAAGTCACCCAGGCCCTTACTCGCCCTCCAGATGGGTGCGATGGATGATTGATGCCAGTCGACAATAACAGCTAAGCTCCCAGTTCCTCTATTTGCATCTTGATCTTCGCAATTTCGTCTTTCTCAGCGTCAATCTGGTTGAGCACGGAGATGGGAACATCCCCACCTGACATGTCAATTTTCCGCTGCAAGTGGTCCAGGTTCCTCTCGCGAATTCTAAGTCTTTTCTTCAGCGCGACTACTTTCCCTAACTTGTTCTTCATTTTCCCGAGTCCATCGAGCTCTTTCTGGATTTCAGCGAGACGGGCCTGATCTTTGCCCTTATAATCAACTCGCCAAGGCTCCGTGATCCGCCCCTTCTCCTGTTCAAGGTCAAACACTTGCCCTTTGAGTTTAGTAAACTCTGTCTCTAGAGCCTCGTCACTCATTGTCAGATAAGAAGTTGGAGCAGGAGGAGGTGGCTCAACTGGAGGCGCTGTGATTGTCTCTACTGGAGCGACCCTCGAAACAGCAGCTTCAGCGACTGGCGCGCCCACCAGTTCATCGCGTAAGGTACAGAAAAAGTGGTCGAAGTAGCCGTCCTCACCTTCAATAGTCGTCCCTTTTCTGACCCGCATGGCCCGTCCGATGAAATCGCTGGCTGTGGGGGCCGAGGGGTTCACGTACCACAGAGACCCACCCTCCCCCCGGAGGCAACGGTTGATGTCGTCATCTCTCATGCCGTGACCGCTGATGATGACATCCCGGCTCAGGTAGTCGGTCAACACCCGCTCTATCTTCTCACTAAACTGGAAAATCTCCTCGGGCGTAAAAGCAAAGATGCGAGCGTCTAAATCGCCGTGCAGCTTGACCAGCTTGATGCGGGGCTGTGGGTAACCCAGGGCTTTGACGATCCCTTCCTCAGTGTCCTGGCCGTTGATCAGCATAGTAAAGTCTCGGCTGCGGAGGCCAACATCGGCGAAGGCGTCCTCGACAAAGGTGTCATAGTTGGTGGAGAAAATGACTTCGAGGTAGCCTTCCCTGGCCAGTTGGGCCAGGGCATGATAGCCAGCAGAAGACCGTTGCCCTTCGGTGTGCCTCTTGATAATGGCGTATCGCTCGCTCTCGCTAAAGCCATCCAGGATTTCGTAAAACTCGGCGACCTTATCATCCCACGACATGGCGCCGGGGTCTTGCACGCTGTAACCGTCCACCACACTCTCGATCACCTGGCCAAAGGAACTGGCCCCCGAAGTAAGGGAGGCCCCTGCCCCCAGGATCAGCACATAGGGCGGCTCGGCGTTCTCCTTGCGGACTCGCATGAGATTAGCCAGTACTTTGATGGCACGCGATGCCATAACTTTACCTCCTCATCGGTGAAGTCAGGTCACTCCTTTTGCCTACATTACTATTTTACCCTGCCTTGCTCGCTATGTCAATACCCAATTTTCTCAATGATCGTTCGGAATTTGGCAAAACTCGATGGGCGCCACAAGTGAAGGGGTTAGAGCAGAGCCCTAACCCCTTGAATTTCATCCTCAGCCTATGGCGCCTGTACCGCAATCACCACTGTTGCGGTGCAGGAGTGGTGCAACAGTGCCACTTCACTTCAATTCCGGCTGAATCAGTCCGTAATCGCCGTCCTTACGGCGGTAGAGGACGTTTATGCCCTCAACTTCGGCGTTGAAAAAGACGAAAAAGTCGTGGCCTAACAGTTCCATCTGCTCGATGGCTTCATCCTGGGTCATGGGAACCATCGAGAATTGTTTGACCCTGACAACGCGATGAGCTTCCTCCTCCAGTTCCTCAATAGGTAGGGATTCGCCGCGGACACGGCGACCGCGGACACGGCGTTTCCCTTTGTAGCGGGCAATCTGGCGGTGTATTTTGTCCAAAACGGCGTCAATGGAGGCGAATATATCATCCGTTCTTTCTTCAGCGCGCAGGATAGTGCCGTTGCTTCGCAGAGTTACCTGAGCCACCTGGCTATCCTGGGCACTCTTAACCTTCTCTGTGGAAAGCTCCACTCGAGCTTCGCTGATGCTTGGGAGATAATGATCCAATCTACCTATCTTTGTTTCGACGTACTCGCGCAACCACTCTGTCACCTCAATGTTTTTGGCTTTGATAATCAGTTGCATGTCCCTTTCTCCTTTCTTCAAATCGCCAAGTAAGTGCTCAGCCAGCAGCGGTCAGTGGTCAGCTTTCAGCGATCGCCTAATTGCTGACCGCTGCACACTTACATCCAACATTGCCCTAACGTGCCCGGGCCAGGGTTAGAGCCCAGACGGTGCAGATACCTCGTTGCTTCAGGGCCGAGCTGCAAGCCTCCAACGTCGCTCCAGTGGTGTAAACGTCGTCAACCAACAACACGCTTTTACCTGCTAACTGGTCATCGGGGCAATGAAAGGCCCCGCGCACGTTTTCCTTACGTTCCTCGGCGTTCAGGTCAACCTGGGGAGATGTCTCTCGCACACGGACCACAGCATTTTCCAGCACCGGCAGGCCCACTCCTTTTCCCAGTTCTCTGGCCAGCAAGGCCGCCTGGTTGTAGCCGCGTTCGCGCAAACGTCGGGTGTGGAGAGGCACGGGAATAATGACATCGGCAGGGAGATGGACGTCCTGCCAGTATGAGACCATCATCTCGCCCAGGGGAGCAGCCAGACCCTGTGAATTGGAATATTTGAGGCGGTGTATGGCCTCGCGGATGGGGCTCTCGAAAAAGGCGACAGAGCGGACGCCGTCAATCTGCAAGGGAGCACGCTGACAACGAAGGCAAAGCTTGCCCTTGGTTATGGGGAGGCCACAGCAGGGGCAGAGAGGAGGTCTGAGGAGTTCGATGGCGCTGCGGCACTCTGAGCAGAGCCAGCCGCCAACTTTACGGCAACCAACGCAGCGTGGAGGAAAGAGCAAATCGAGAAAGGTTGTCTTAATGCGAAAGACAAAGTCTGCGCTCGTAGGTGCCAAATCTTTCCTTCCTGTCCGCTCCTGCCCACTCGAAGCGTATGGGGAAGATAGATAAAGCCTGCAGAGATTCTAGATGACTCCCAAAACGCCCGAACTCATCACTACCAGGATGGCCGGTCCCAGGAGAATGACGAGGAGGGCGGGGAAGATCAAGAAAACCATCGGGAACAGCATCTTGACAGGAGCCTGGTGCGCTTTTTCCTCGGCCCGTTGGCGGCGTCTGATGCGCATCTGCTCCGATTGGATGCGCAACACTTTGGCGATGCTAACGCCCAATTGATCGGCCTGGATGATGGCCGCTACAAAGCTGCTGACGTCAGACACGTCCATCCTGTCAGCCATGTCACGCAGGGCTTCGCGTCTCAATTTGCCCATCTGAATCTCCTGAATGACACGAGTGAAAGCCAGACTGAGTTCGTTCTCCCACTTTTCGGCCACTTTGGACAGGGCAGCATCGAAACCCAAACCAGCTTCGACGCTGATAGTAAGCAGGTCAAGAGCGTCAGGCAGGGCCTTCAGTATTTCCGTTTGCCTTCTCCTGATCTGGCCGGACAGCCATAGAGTGGGCAGCACGTAGAAGCCCAAACCGCCCGCCACGGCAGTGGCAAGGAATCGCTTGGGTAAATACTGGCCAGTGAGAGTCAACAGAAGGAAAGTCAGTGTCGCCAGGAGAATCCCGGCCAATCCCCGGATCCCCAGGAACTCTGTCGACCCCCAGCCGTAGGGCTTACCGGCCAGCTCCAGTTTGCGGCGAGTCTCCTCAATGTTACGCTGGGGGGTAAGACGGCCTAAGAGCTGGGCAATGCCTTCTAGGACAGGCTTGATGATACGCTGGCTGAAAGGCTGCGACAGTTCGATTTCTTCCAGGGTCAGGGTCCGCCCCCCGTACTCGGTCAGACGATCCATAACCTGGTCAGAAGAGCGAGGTGCCGCTACCCCTACGAAGAGCAAGACAACGCTCCCTAGAATGGCCATAGCAACAATTAGAACCACTGGTGACATGATCCAATCTCCCACTTAGTACACGGCGACGCAAATAAGCCACCGATTATCAGGGTAAGATGAGCGCATCCTGAGTAGCCGAAACGGAGTGGAGGCCGTCAACAAATTGGTGTTTAAACAGATCACACTGTAAGCCTATGACCACCACACAAGCTGGTCTACACCTCGATGCGTACGATTTTCTGGGTAGCAATGAACCCGATGATGATGCCGGTCACTGCGCCACCCATCATGATCCATCCACAAAGCTCTGTGAACATGGCACCTAGGTAATCCGGGTTCATCAAGTAAAGTAGCAGGCCCATACCGATGGGCAAAAAGCTGATGACATAGCTAGAGATCACCCCCTGGGCGGTCAGGACTCTGATTTCGCCTTTGATCCTGACTCGCTCGCGGATGGTGTAGCCAATGATCTCAAGGATCTCAGCCAGATTGCCGCCGACTTCGTGTTGGACGTTGATGGCCGTAATCATCAGGTCCAGGTCGTCACTCTGGATACGGCGCAACATATTGTTCATAGCTTGCTCGTTGGATAGCCCCAAACCAACCTCCCGCACAACCCGGGCGAACTCCTCCGAAATAGGAGGCGGGAGCTCCCTGGCCACCGTCTCCATAGATTGGAGCAAGCTGTAGCCAGAGCGGAGAGAGTTGACCAGAAGGTTGATGGTGTCCCCCAACTGATCGTTGAAAGCGTTCAGTCGTCTCCGCTGCTGAATTTTCAGATAAATACCGGGAGCGTAGAATCCGAGGACTGCAGCCCCACCAGCCATAAGCAGACTCTTGCGGAAAAGCAAATAGCCGATAAGGAAAAGGCCCAAAATACTGGTGATGCTCAGGAGGACGTACTCGCCAGGAGTGAGTTTTACGTCAGCACGGGCCAATTGCGTGGCAATTTTGTCCGCAAAGCCCCTGCCAGCAATAGCCTTATCCACACCAGCCGCCAGAAGCGAGGGCCCTTTCTCCTTTTCGCCCTTCCCCAAGGCTATGGGCTCGGCCACTCCGCTGGTGTACTGTTCCAAACGGTCCTCAATAGCCCTATCGCCAGCTCCCACAGTGCTGGCTATCCCCCAGAAGAGGACCACCACCGCCAGCACGATGACTATAGCAAGCACAATTACCATAGGACCCATAACAACATCCCTCCTGTTCTCCGATTGCCTACCGCTGACTCCTTTCCCTCGCTCTATCGCCTATTACTACAACCGTACTTCCGTCGAAATGTCATTCTGAGCGACCGAAGGGAGCGAAG
>SOHZ01000403.1 GCA_004377365.1 Anaerolineales bacterium
GAAAGTATCGCAAAGCAAAAGCCCTGAAATCTTGCAGAAGGTCACTTCTCCTTAGTGTTCTACCTCCCGGCCTGATCAACTGCATGATCCGGCTCATTTCCCCGAGCGTATAGGTTCTGTCATCATTCCTCAGATGTTTTGCGAATCTGAAGGTCTTCCCTGCTCTATTCTCGAGGTTATTGGCAAGAAACTGCTCGGGGTTCTCGACTCGACTGTGGAAATCGGCATGATATGCCTGAAAGAGCTTTGTGAGAATCTCGTTTTCCAGGGCGCGGCAGTACTGGATGATAAAAGGGGAAAAGTCACCATCTTCAAGATGATAGATTCTGTCAAACAAGAACTCCGCAGAGATCAAGAATGCCTGGCTTGCTCTGTCCAGAATATCCCAGCGCTCCAGCCAATGTCGAACAGCCTCAGCGTAGTCCTGCATCGTTCTCTCTTGATCTGCCAGCCGATCTGCCACGTTGTTTAGCTTTGAGTAGATCATTGACAGTTTCTCTTCTTCATCCCGTGGCGTTTCTTTTATGTGCCGGATTTCCAGTTGGTTACTCTGAACGAGATTGAGGATCTGATCGGTCCTGGCGAGCAGTGTTTGCAATGTCGCATCAATCCGGTCAAGCCTTTCACCCAAAAATGACACGGTCTGCAATACCAGTGAGTAGTCCTGTTGCGCTACAGATTGGGGAGCTTGTGCTTGGTAGATGGCAACTGCTTCTCTGATTGCACCCGGAGTTAGTTTGTCGGCATCTGCTTCACGAATGGTCGTCGGTTCGACCAGTTCCAACTGGTACGTCGCCAGTTCTTGCTTCAGGGCTTCTAGCTCATCCACAGAGGCAGTGTGGATTTCCTCATCGCTGACCGCATTCAGGTCAGCGAGGGGGAGAATAGGTATCTTGATGTTTCTGAGGGCACGGATCGAGAGATGGCGAATGGTCGCCCCAGTCGTTTTCCTGTCTACCTGGCTTAGGAAGAGGTTCAGTCCAGCAGTTGTCTGCAAATAGGTACCTATGTACTTGTTATCGTGTGAACGGATGATGGCGACGTTTGACCCAGCTACGGCCGGCGGGTCGTCTTCTTTGTAGATGTACACGGCTGGATCGAAGATCAGTCCAACAAGAACATCTCCCTCCTGGACAATGCGACGTCTAAACCGCTCGTCGGTACTGGCGCTAACGTAGTGATTTCTTCCGGTGGTTTCTGTTTCTATTCTCCCCTGGCGAAAGTGGCGAGGGGCCGAAACCAGATAGTCCCCAGTTTGGTGGCGCTCATCAGGCTTAAAACGATATCCGCTGATAATAGCATCGCTTATATCACCCAGGCGCTTGGCATTCTCGCCCTGCAAAACGGCATCGATTTCGTCGAACTTGGGGTCAAAGAAATGCCTATCCCATCTGTTGTGAATTCTGCTCAGCGGGACTTGGAGGGAGCCAGTACCACGGCGAAAGTTATTGATTATCTCTGATATGTCTTCCTGGTATTCAGCCAGGTAAACCGTACCGCGGGGCTTACCGTTCCTAATGACCAGAATACAGCTTGGAACACTGCTATGAAGTAGTGTTCCCACTGGCAGGCTTACAATCATATCCAAGGCACAGTGCTCTAAAACCTTCTTTCTAAGTGCTTCATACGAGAGCGCTGTTAGTACATTAACGGGAGACAAAGCAATAACAACGCCTTCTTCATCGAGTAAGTTGAGCGCTCTCTCTAAAAGCAGCTTCTCAAGTGGCTCGTTTCTGCCGCTGTGTCTGATGCGCTGTCCGAATGGAAGCCCGGTTATGACCAAGTCGAACACCTTCTTGCCGGGTTGGGCGATAGTGTCACCCAACTGCAAGGGAAGTTGCGTCTGCTCTGGAGCAACCTTCTCAGATGGGACCAGGTTGAGATCTGGGGTAATGTTATGATTTAGGATGTCGCCCGCCAGAAACCTGATTTCAGGATACAGATAAGAGGCTAGCTGGATCAATTGAGCGTTTCGGTCAATGCCAACCCTTGTTGGGGCATACTTACAATGGTGAAGTATTTGTCCAACCCTACAGTGTATGTCTACGATCGTTTGGGGATTGTATTGCTCCCCAATGGCAGCCATGAGCTTTGCGACTTTGTGGGGTAGTACATGAATACCTGAATACTTTGACTGCTCTTGCAAGAGGCGCAGTAGTTGCTTGGGGCTGGGCTTTGCAGCCGACGATTCAATGACTCGCAGCAACTCGGAAAGGCTAATCCTGGGACCGTGTTCTCTTAAGTACTCTTGCAGTGACAAAGACATGGCAAATACCCCTTCACATCAACTGGTGGTGTGAGCTTGAGCTAGTCCAGCTCCCCCCGAAACGCCCGGTGCAGCAGTGTTTGAAACAGATACTCCGCCTGGCGCTCCGCTTCGCGCTGCTGGGTGTGCAACCGCTCGAATTGGTGGCCACTGCACTGTTATCGAGAACGGTCTGAAACACGAATAACGCGAAAGGGCACGAAATGCACGAAAACCTTTTGTGTCCTTCGTGTTCTTTCGTGAGTTTCGTGATTCACAACTCCCCCCGAAACGCTCGGTGCAGCAGGGTTTGGAAGAGATGTTCCGCCTGGCGCTGGGCTTCGCGTTGCTGGGCGCGCAACCGCTCGAATTTGTGTATGGCAGTCTGAAACACGAATAACGCGAAAGGGCACGAAATGCACGAAAACCTTTCGTGTCCTTCGTGTTCTTTCGTGGGTTTCGTGATTCACAACTTCCCCCGAAACGCCTGATCCAGCACCGACGGCAACAGCGCATCCAACTCTGCCTGCGTGGCAGCCTGCAAGGCGGCGAGTTCGTCTACCTGGGCTTGCAGACTGTCCCGGTAGGGGACGATGCGGCGCCGTTCATCGAGGGCAGTTTGAAACACGAATAAGGCGAAAGGGCGCGAAACACACGAAAGCCTTTCGCCTCTTTCGTGCCCTTTCGTGGGTTTCGTGATTCAAAGGCTCTCCGCTCACAACTCCCCCCGAAACGCCCGATCCAGCACCGACGGCAGCAGCGCGTTCAGTCTCGCTGCATCTCGGCTTGCGAGCACCTGACAGCTACCTCCACTCCAAAAGATGGAACGCATTCTCAAACTCGTTGAATCGGGGTCTTGGTTTTACCCCTGCCTTGGTGACGTTACAAAAATTGATGGAGTACTTGCCCTTGTTTTTACCAGTCTTGTTCCGATTAGCCTCCTCCGTTAGCTTCAGAGAAGGCATCACCCAATAAGTATCCGCTTGCTCTGAGTAGAATATGAAGTAGAAATTCTCTCTTGGCTCGCGAATCTCCATCGCTGCAAATCGTCCGGCATTTGATGGATTGCAGTCCTTTGATCGTGCTTTGATTTGTATGTCCAGATAGCGGAGTTCGCCGTCTTTATCTTGACGGATTATACAATCAATCTGCCTGTCATCTACAAGCGTCATGTAAACGTCAAAGTTGCGTCGCAGCAACTCTGCAACAGCAACAAACTCCTGACGTTTTCCAAAAGATGCTGATGATCGGAAACTCATAGTTCTCCTTTGAATGCTCGATCCAACACCGACGGCAGCAGAGAATCCAACTCTGCCTGGGTGGCGTCCTGCAAAGCCGTGAGTTCGTCCACTTGAGCTTGCAGGCCGTCCAGGTAGGCGACGATGCGGTGCTGTTTCGAAAGTGGAGGGCGCAATACCACAAACGCTTTCAACTGTCGCTTATTGATAGTTGCTAGATTTGTCGTCTGCTTTGAAGCTGCCTGAAAATAAGCTTTCCCATACGGCGAACCAACGAGTGCAGACAGGTATTCGGGGACAAACTCATCAGGATCAACACGCACTCGAAAGATATGATTCTGATGAATGCAATTTGGAATCTCGCCATGCCAGACAGTGCCTCTACCGAGTTTGTCCCAGTCACCGCCCTCGGTGAGAAGAATATCGCCTGGTTGTAACAGCCATTTTTCTCGTTCAGATGCGCGAATTTCAACTTCTTTTACTTCGCGCAAATCAAGATATCCATCTTGAACATTAGCAACCCGTAGATATGGTAGCTGGATAGTAGGGCCACTCAAGCTTCTTCCAAGAGTCACACCAGAGCCAATGTCAGCAACTTCACCAAGTGTCACCGCTGGCCATTTGTCACGGAGTTCTTCATTGAAAATCTCATTCTTGGCGGAGGCTAACAACGCCTTCATCTCTTCCCTTGCCTCACGTCGCAGCCCCCATGCCTCTTCGATGAGCGCTGCCAGTTCCTCGATGCGGGCCACGATGCGGCGCTGTTCGTCGAGGGGAGGGAGGGGGATTTCAGTTGCAAGGAAACGGTCTATCTTTAACCGAACGCGGTTTGTTGTGCCTTCGCTTGCGGCTTTGCAAAGGTCAACGAAGCCCCGTGTGTTGCTCATCCACTCCAAAAAGCGCGGGAGAATCTGTTCGCGGTCTATGTTGAAGGTCGGAAAATCATTGCTCACAACAGCACCATTGAGAAAATCAGGGACGAGTCCGAACGCACCGTTGCGAGCATCAATGCGCGATAAGATAAACTGCTGTGATCGTACAACAAGTCGCCTCTTTGCGGCGATCTCGGTGCCGCTCACCTCATTACGCAGCACGACCCCCCCACCCCAAAGTCGTACAGTGACCTGTCGGTACTGCCCGTCCGGCTGGATTTCAATCCATTCTTCAGATTTGGTGAGGACCTCACCCAGTGGCACCATCGGCCAGTCGCTTACCATTATGCCTCCAGCTAGGGACCCTTTGCTCCTTACCCAGGATTACACCGGGTAAGCGTGTAAACCTGCCATCATTGCCCCTTCAACAGTTCCGTCCACGTATTCGGATCCCGGAAAAAACCATTCCTCCGGGTCGTAACGCTCCGAACTAAACTTGTATATTGCAAACTCCCAATTGTCCATATCTCCAGTGTACTTCAAACGGCAAATGGGGCCGATTTGCCCGAAATCGCTTCTATCCAGATAAAGATAGCTCCCTCTGAAACGGGCCGCGTAGAAGCAAGTCGGGTCTCCGCTGCCTTCATTGAACCGTGCTACGATTTCATTCACTTGTGCCTTGATGTCGTCAGGGATTCCTTTCGTGCTCATTGATTATCCTTCTATTTGGAGATCGTCTGAATACAAGGCGCTTATGCCAGTGCTTTTTGAATCTCCGCCATCAGCGCCAAAATCCGTCGTTCCTTCTCCAGGATGGCCTCGGCCAACTCTTCCGGCGGGCGGTGCACTAGCGCCTCCTGGCTGCTGGGGTTCTTGATGTCCAGGTTGTAGTTGTTCTCTATCACCTGCCCCACCGGCACCAGCCAGGAATGTTCGGTCACGGGGCGTTCGTCCCATAGGGCGTGGCACTGGTCAAACTCGGCGTCCCTCAGCGGTTTGGTCTTGGTGTAGTTCTTGCGCCCCTCGGGCAGGGGCAGCTCGTAGTACCAGAT
>SOHZ01000272.1 GCA_004377365.1 Anaerolineales bacterium
CGCAGCATGTAGGCCACGAAGCTTGCCATGAACAGAAGAGCGAGAATGCTCCATCGCACATGGGTACGTCGATAATCCGGCTGAGATGCTTTTGCTGGTTTCATCTCTTCGTCATTTTCACACCCTGGAATCCTGAAGTGAACTTATCACACTTAAAACAAATCACCCAGATACCGCATTGATAAAATCGGCCAGCAGGCCGTAGGCGGTGGTGCGGGTGCCGAGGTCTTTCTCGATGAGCGATAGCTTCCCGAGTACATCGGATTCAAACTGGACGATGGCAGTAGTGCTGCTGATGTTGTAGAGCACTGAATCTGGGCCGACCAGCTCCGGGGAAACTTTGGCTTTGACTTGCTCGCCTTCCTTCCAGGCGTGGGCGACAAGCTTATAGCGTTTGCTCTCAGCTTTCGCTTCAGCGATCATCTTGGGAGTGATGCTTCCGATACCGGTGCGGTCGACCAGATCGGGCGTGAAGGGGTGGTCCATAAGGACGGTGATCATGGCAGACAGCTTGATAGCTGCATCCCAGCCATCAATGTCCCCGCTGGGATCAGTCTCGGCGATGCCGATCTGCTGGGAATGCCTGAGCGCCTCATCAAAGCTGTCACCCGCTTCCATGCGAGAGAGGATCAGGTTGGTGGTCGAGTTCAGCACGCCCCAGATGGCGCTCAGGTTCACGGCTGGCAGTTGGCGGAAGGCGGCGAAGACCGGCGCTCCGTCCATCACGGTCGATTCAAAAAAGAACTTAAGACCATGCTTGGCGGCTAGGGCGGATAGACGGCGGTAGCCGTGTACCACGGTGCCTTTGTTAGCGGTGAAAGCGTGCATACCGTTCTCCAGCGCGGTCTCGATATGGGAGATAGCAGGCTGCCCATCCTTGTAGCTGACCGGCGTGTTCTCGAACATTACATCCGCACCGCTGGCTCTGATCAACTCGAGGTTGTCTATGGGTGCTGGTGAGGGTGAGAGTTCATCCAGCGAGCCGTCGGACTGCATGATCTCAAGCGCTCTTTCAAGGTCGAGCCCATTTGGGTTGAGCGCACGCCCCTGAGTGCCGGGTTCCGTGGCGACAGCAGTGACCATAAAACGGATCAAGTAGCGATGCTGCAGTTCTGAGCGTTTTTCAAGGAGCAGGCGGGCCAGCGCCTGTCCTACATTTCCAAAACCAAGCAGTACCAGTTTGTATGTTTTCATCAGAACCTCTTTTCACTAGCGAAGGCAGCTTGTTGATTTGTGTTTACGCAATGATGCGTTTGAACAGTTCCAGAGGAATGTTGCGCCCACAAACAACTGCGACCACTTTCTTTCCTTTGAAGTGTTCTTTTCGTTTGAGAAGGCCGCCAATACTTAGCGCGCCTGAACCTTCGACCACCAGACGATGCTGCTCGAACAAAAGGCGGATGGATGTTTCAATCTCTGTTTCGGTAAGCAGCCAAATCTCGTCCACATATCGCCGGCACAAATCGAGAGTAATACTGTCTAGATCCACGCCGCCAGCGCAGGTGTCAGCTAGGGTTGGGTAGGTTTCCATCTCTACCATTTTATTGGTTCGCATAGATTCATACATCACCGGGGAGTTCTCTGGAGAAACGCCAAAAGCTTCTACCTTTGGGTTGAGGGATTTTAGCCACCCTGCCGACCCGGTGAGCAATCCTCCGGCCCCGCAGGCGAAGAGGGCTGCATTTAGGTCGGGAAGTTGCTTGGAGATTTCGTATCCGCAAGTTCCCTGTCCGCCGACTACGATCCAGCACCAGCTGAGGTACATCGAGTTGTGGTTGGTTTTTAGCTGTCATGCTT
>SOHZ01000351.1 GCA_004377365.1 Anaerolineales bacterium
CAAAGATAATCCGCGCTCCCTCAGCCAGGAGCTTTTGCAAGTGTTCCCGCAATGCCTCGATGCGCCGATCCATGTCTTCGATGTCTGGAATCACCCCGCTAAAAAACTCTGCCAGGCGGACGCGGACCACCGGCGCCTCAGCCGCTGTAAGTTCATCAATCCTCTCCAGCGCCCGACTGCGGAGTCCGGTCACCGCTGCCAAATCCGACTCGATCTGCTCCGGTATGGCGTGGCAAGCGTGGCATGTGGCACCGTCCAGGCGCAGGTCGCTACAGGCTCGGGTGACCAGCGGGGCCAGGACCTGCTCCTGGGCCTCCTGGGGTAAATTCCCCCATTCGGGATGGGCCTCGACCGTGGCGATGGCCTCTTCATAGACCTGAAGTCGCTTCTGATGCTGGTCTGCGTATAACTCCTCATAGGCGCGCACGATTTCTGCTGTATCACGACCGATGTCAGCCAGGTGCTCGTATACGCTGTCAGTCTGCAGAACGTCACGCAGACGGGCACCAGCAACGATGACCGGATCGTCCTCCGGCCGCTGGGCAGCCAGCACTGGCCATTGCTGGGCCACCACGGTATGTGCCCGCTGGAGTGTCTCCAGGTTGCTTCCAGAGGTCCCCTCGGCGATGCGGCGCGTCTGCTCCCGCGCCTGGCTGTATCCCTGGCCATCGCTGGCAAAGGTCTTGACCACGTCATCAGGGGCGCTGGCGATGAGCCCTTCCAGAGTAGCCCGGAACTCGGTCAGGAAGTCCGCCCCAGGCAAGCCCAGCGCCTTGACCCGGGCTTCCAGGGGCAGGACGTATTCTCGCTCCTCACGGACCTTCTCGATGACCGCCTGGGCGATAGCGCCTTCCTCCAGATCGAGCTCGCGACCGTAGATCTGCTCAAAGTTGCGCGCCGCCGCGCTGAGGATGGTGAAATCCAGTGCCTTGCGGGGCGCAAAGGCCGCGGAGCGGAAGGCTGGCACCTTGGCAAAGACCTCCCGCACGGCCGGCTCGCGGTAGTCCCGGTGGCGACGCCCCTGGTAAGAGACCTCCAGGCCCCCAGCCCGCATGAGAGCGGCCAGGGCCACCTTGACCACCCCAACGTCCCACCCGTATTCCAGCCCTTGAAATTTCCCCTCCAGCAGCCGCCCGGTGACCTTTTCGCCGTAGCTGTGCATGTGCTGGATGTAGGCCATCACCTCGGCCGCCGTGGGGGCGTCCCTGTCAATCACAAAGCGACCCTTTTCCCGGCGGATCAGTTCCATGTTGTCCTTGCCCTCGTGGTAGAGGGTGGGCAGGCCGGCCAGGTTGGCGGCCGTCAGGAACTTTTCCGCATCTCGCTCATCGGCGGCGTAAGCGCCTAGCTCGAACCTGGGATACAGATCGGGCACAGCCTTGTCCAGGAAGGCTTTCAGCCCGTCGGCCAGGGTTTGGCCCCAGGCTGAGGCCCCTTTTTCAACACCCTGGAAATAGGTGACACCCTGCGGGAAGACAGCCCTCAGATCCGCTCTGAGCTCATGCTGAATTTTGTCGCGCTTTTCCTTTTCGCTCTCAACCAGGGCCGACTCTTCGCGAGACCTGAACTCCCGCTCGTGAAGGGCGATCATCCCCCGCGAGCGGTACAGCTCCTCCAGCCCCCGTTCGACCTCCTGGGTCATAGGCACGACCCAGTACAGGGTGTTCTCCCCAGCCATGCTGGGCCGGCTGGCTTCGCGCGCTTCCTCCTTCAACCGCTCAAAGTCTGCCTCGTCTTCGGCCAGGTAGAGGGCCAATGGGATGTCACCTTCAGTGATCGTTCTCTCGTCAGCGGTCACAGCCAGACGAAAGGTGCGCAGAGCCTGGTGGCGGTAAGTGCGCACTTTGGGGTCGCCAAAGATGTCGCGCAGAATCTCCCGGCGGAGCTCTTTGCGCTGAGCCAGCTTGGGTTTGATCTCGCGCCGCTCGGTGTCCCAGTCTTTCTCCAGTGCCGTCTGGAGCTTCCAGCCCTCGGCTGTCTCCCGGACGAACTGGGCCTCCTCCAGGTTTTTGAGGCTGGCCTCCACCTGCTTGACCAAAGGACGCCCCTCCACCCGGTCGTAGAGCACGGCGGCAATGTTCTGCGGGATGCGGTCCAGGTCCCGGACGAATTCCAGGAGGGCGATGGCCTTGGCCACCTTTAGGGCCAGCGGGTCATCAGACAGCCGGGTGTCCACATCGGCAATGTCCTTGCGCCGCTCGGTGGTCAGGTTGCCCTCCAGCAAGTCGTAGACCAGGTCGAGGGTCACCAACTGGCCCACGGGTTGCTGGCCTAAGTTGGTCCGGGGGCTGATGATCATCTGCTGGGTGTGCTTGATGATGGTGCGGTTGCTGCCGCCGGTGTGCCGGCTGGCCCCCGGCTGGTCCCGCAGGCCGGAGACAATGCCAATGATCAGGTCAATCTGGTAGGGTAGGAAGGGATATAGATTGATAAACCCGCGCTCGTCCAGCTCCTGGCGGCGTCTGGTCTTGTGCAAGTGGATATGGGTGGCCAGCCGGTTGCGGTGGGCGCGGTAGAGTTCGCGCAGGGCCTCTTCGGCGGGTGAGGTTTTGGTCAGCACACGCCTGCTGGCGACCTCGGTGATGTCCGTCGGCGCCAGGTCCACCCGCAGCCGGTCCGGGAAGCGGTCCTGCAAGCGGGCCAGCTCGATGCGCCGGTCGCCCAGGGCGTCCACTACTTCGGAGAGCTTTTCCTGGGAGGTGACCACCAGCCAGGCCTGGAAAGGGCCCTTGCCCTGCTGTACCCAGTTCTTGCCCGCCCGGCCCAGAGCCTGGACGATGCCTTGCAGGTCCAGCATGCGGTCCACGTGGCGGGCCACGTACTGGCCGACCTCGTCTACGATGAAGGCCAGGGCCTGGTCCGGACGCCGTCGGCGCATCAGTTCAAGAGCCCGATCAGCGATGAGGTTGGCGTCCACGTGGATTTCGCGCCGGGTCTTGGCCCACGAGTCGGCCAAGGGATAGGTCTGGGGGTCCAGGTCGTGCATCACCGCGCTGGCCTCGTTGAGAGCAAAGGCGATAAGGTGCTTGCGCTCGTCCCATTCCTGGCCGTGCAGTTCGCGGAAGTGCGTCTGAAAGTCAGCCAGCCGGCCTTCGCCTTCCAGGGCGATCTCCAACTCGGCCAGGTCGGGGTCTTCGACGTAGCCCAGGGTACGCAGGAGGGCGCGGTACATGACCTCGCTGACGTTCTCCCGGCCGGTGCGCACCGCCCGGTCGGTGGACATGTCGAACATGACCACGGTGCAGGGGATGGTGCGATTGACCAACTTGATGAGGTTCTTGAGACGGTCCTTGGTAAGCCGGCTGAGGAACAACTCCGAGGCGCTCTGGCCCTTGACCGTCTGCTGGGCCAGGACGTAACCCAGGATCTTGGCAAAGCTGGACTTGCCGGAGCCAAAGAAGCCGGAGACCCAGACGCCGATGCCCTCCGTGGGTTCGGTCCGCGAGGCATTGATGGCTTCCAGGACCTCACGGAAGTGACCCTGGAGGGCCTCGGTGGGGACATACTCCCGCAGTTCCTCGTAGACCACAGCCTCGTTGATCTGATCTACCTTGATGACTTCTTCGATTGTACGTGTAATGTCTTCCTGAAAGATGTCACGGATTTTCATAGGCTCGCTCCGATACGTGAAAAACGTGAGGCGTGATTAGTGTCCCATCCAGCGTCCCACCACTGTCCCATCTGCGTCCCACCGGCGTCACACCTTTTCTGCCAGAACATAGTGTACATAACGTCCGCTTCCTCTGACCTGCAGAAGGTCACGTTTGACCAGGTCTGCCAAATCCCGATAAGCCGTCATGCGGGATACTCCGATCAGTTCACAGTACTGCTTGCGAGAAATTGGGCCATGTTGCGCAATATGGATAAGCGCCTTCATCTGTCGCTCGTTCAATCCCATCTCTGCCCACCGCACGGCTTGTTCGTTCAGATCCACCTGCTCTGGGATAGTGGGACGCACCGCGTAAAGTGTCACGGTCACCACGCCGCCGTCATCTGTAATGAGAGGTGGCGGCGCGCCGGCAGCCTCCATCTCGCGGAAGACGCGGTCCACCCCAAAGCCCAGTTCCTCGATGTAGTGCCAGGCCTTGAGCACACCGACGATGTGCGGGTTGCGGGAGAAGTGGCGGCGGCGGATGTTCTCCACGGTCACAATGCCCGGTAGCCCGCCGGGGCTCTCTACCTCAAGCCGGTCGTCGAACATGCGCACCTGGATGGCCGTGCCGGTGATGCTGTAATCACGGTGCGCGGTGGCATTGACGATGACCTCGCGCCAGGCAAAGTCGGGGTACTCGGGTTGCTCGGTCATCTCCAGACCCCGCAGCCAGCGGCGCGTGCGCACAAAGGTGCCCACCAGTTCCCACGTGCGGCGGATCAGGCGGGGTAACGGTGCGGTAAGCTCTTGACGCTTAACCAGGTTAAAGGCTTCACCCAGCTCAATCGTCGTGCCCTCAAACTTGAGAAAATCCACACCCGCCCGGGGCAGCCAGCGGCCAGGTTCGCGGGCAAACAGCAGAGCGCCAGCCACGGTCAGCGTGTTCTCGACGAGCAGATTGAGGCCGCGCAGGAGGCGTTCCGCCGGCTGATCGAAACCTCGCAGCCGGGCGTACTCCTGGATCAAGTCCTGGTCCACGTCCTCCAGCGTAGCGCCGCGCACCGGTTGGGTCTCGTAGCTGGCCTGCCCCTTGGCGAAAGCCACCCGCAAGGTCTCATCCGCGCTGAGGGGCTGGTCACGGTCCAAAACACGCAGATAGACCCGGCCATTGTTGTGATTGTGCACCCGGGGGCTCACCGGCACGTCAATGACCAGCACCTGGTGACCCCGGTAGGGCGCAAACTGATACTCGATCTGTACCGAAGGTGTACAAAACTCGTAGGCCGCGCGCAGCAACCGCTCGACCTGCTGCCGGTCGGCGACAAGGTCCAGGCCCGAAACCGTCCCGTCGTCCTCAATGCCGATCAGCAACCGGCCGCCGTCAGCGTTGGCAAAGGCGATGAGGGTGGTGGCCAGGTCACGAGGATGGATGCGGGGGCTCTTCCACTCCAGAGTCTGACCCTCCGGTGCTGCGATCAGGTACTCTAGTTCCTGCTCCCTCAGCAGTTCAGCCATTTGCTACTCCTGGCATCCATTTGCTCATGGTGCTCCACCTATACTTCCCCTCTTCCAATGCCTGCCACGTCTTCTCCGCCTCCTTCCAAGTGACCAGCCGGTGCAGTGGAGCGATGTTGATGATCACGCCGTCGTCGAGATCGGGCTCGTAGCCCCGGTCGGCCAGGCGGCGCAGTTCACTGCGGAAGGCGTACAGCTCCTGGAGAAAGACATCCTGATCCTCGACGGCCTTTTCCAGCAGCAATTCTCATTTTGGAATGAAAGGTCCTCAATCGCTTGACTAATGACGAAAT
>SOHZ01000390.1 GCA_004377365.1 Anaerolineales bacterium
CCAAGCGGTGTCCTGAGCCCTGCCCTGAGCAGGGTCGAAGGGTTGTCGAAGGGCTGAACACATTCTTGCAAAGGAGCAACTATTGGTGGAAAAACCAACTCTATCTCCATCCGGAGGAACAAAGGAAAGCAGCATAACTTGTATTGTTTTGATCGGTGTAGCGATAGCCGTGTTGGTCTTCTGCGTGGGGGTCTTTACCTTTGGATTCCTGTTTTACCGCCAGCAGATAACCTCTATCGCCCAGACGACTACGCCTGTGCCTACGGCTACGCCTGTGCCTACGGCTACGCCTGTGCCCACAGACACGCCTGCGCCTACGGACACACCCCTTCCCCCTACTAACCCGCCGCCCGCTGCGGACACCCCCGTGCCGGAACCGCCTACTGCCGAACTGCCGCCGACCGAGGCGCCCGAACTGCCCACAGCCACACCTACCCCCCGTCCGGTCAAGCCTCTGCGTATGAGCTCTCCAGAGTATGGGATGCAGGCCTTCCTCTGGTGGCGGCCTGAGACGGCCCACCGTGACCTGGGGCTGATCAAGGACGCTGGTTTCACCTGGGTCAAGCAGACCTTCACCTGGCGGGAGATCGAAGGATCGGCCAAGGGCTCCTTCGGTTGGGAGCGCCCCGACCGCATCGTTTCTCAAGTGGAGGAATTCGGTCTGGACCTGGTGGTCCGTATTGATAGTCAACCCGCCTGGGCTGGTGGGGGCTTCCCGGAGAATGGCCCTCCCGACAACCCGCAAGACCTGGCCGATTTCCTCTATGCTATAGCCAGCCGCTACAAGGGGCGCATCAGGGCCTATCAGGTTTACAATGAGCCCAATCTGAACGTCGCTGGCCGCAGCGAGTGGGGCGGTAGGCCGCCCAATCCGGCTGAGTACACAGAGTTGCTGAAAGTGGCCTACCAGACCATCAAGCAGGCTGACCCCAACGCCATGGTCATCAGCGCTGGCCTCTCACCGACCAGTCGTTGGGACGACCAGGCCATGCCTGACGAAGAGTTCCTGAAAGGAATGTATGCCGCCGGAGCCAAGCCCTACTTTGATGTACTGGGTGTCCACGGTGCTGGCTACAAGGTGCCGCCCGAGACCGATCCGGCAGTGGTGGCCAGGGACCCGGCCCTCAACAACAACGACCCCAGCCCGGAGGAGCGCAAGCGCATCTATTGCTTCCGCCACGTCGAGGACCTGCGGCGGATCATGGTTGAAAACGGCGACGGCGACAAGCAAATCGCCCTCCTGGAGTTCGGCTGGACCAGCGATTCAATCCACCCTGAATACGCCTGGTTTAGCGTAACCGAGGAACAAAAGGGGGACTATCTGGTGCGGGCCTACAAATACGCCAAGGAGAACTGGGCGCCCTGGATAGGCCTGATGAGCCTGATCTATGTGGCTGACCCCGACTGGACAGAAGATGCCGAGCAGTATTGGTGGGCCATTACCTACCCCGACTATCCCGAAATGAGGTGGCGTCCGGCCTACATGGCTGTCAAGAATATGCCCAAATAGGCTGAGAGGGAAACATATTTGACATAAGAAAAGGCCGCTGGATCGAGTCCAGCGGCCTTTCGGCTTAGTAGGTGCGCTGCCAATCCAATTGATACCAACAGCCTCCAGCCCCTTGAACGGGCTCAATGGTGACTACAGGGCTATGAGGGTTGCCAGCCCCATCAACGACTACCACCCACCAGGTGACAGTTTCCATGCCTCTAACCATGTCATAGTAGCCTGCTTCGTTTCCGCCTTTGGATATAGCCTCAGCGACGTTCCCCCACTGATCGGAAATCCTGATCCTGACCCCTTCAAGTTTCTCGCCCTGAGCGTCGCGCACCCAGCCGTAGATGAGGGCTGAGGCCTTTCCACACTCAGAACGCACCAGCTCATCCGGCATGTACTGATACCCTCCCGGCGGAGTGGGTGGGGCTGGGGTGGGAGTGGGCCCGCTAGGCGTCTCAGTCAGGGTCGGAGTGGTGACCACTGGGATAGGAGCCGGCGTGGCTGGCACTGGTGTCGGGGTGGGGAGGATGGGCGTGGCCGTAGGCACGGCCGGCGTCGGCGGGATGACTGGCGTGTCCGTGGGAATGGAGCCTGGAACGACCATCGTTTGATCGCCCTCGGGTAGGGTCAGGCGGGTGGGAGTGGGTGTGGCTAAGCTGATGAGGGGGGTGCGACCTCCAGAGAGAATGGCGTCTAGGGCCACGTAAGCGCCCAGGCACACGATGGCCAGAACGGCCAGAAAAGCTATGGCTTGGTATTTGCTCTCCATATTTTAATCATACCATTGATAGTCCCAAATTGCAAATCGAGTCAGGCAAGCTGGGGAGCTACCTTTCCTCCGCTGTCACAAAGCGCACCAGGCTAAAAGCCGCCGCCAGATGGGGTTCGGTGGTGCCTTCGCCCACGTACACGACGGCCGGACGCAGTGCAGCCAGGCTCTCCATGGCCTGACCTGGCTTGGCTCCTTTGACCCCGATGATGGCCTGCCCCCAGCGGAACTTTCCCCTCAGGTCGCCCTCAGCGCCGATGGTGCGTAGGGCCTGCACCGCCTCCTCGCCTAGCAAACGCGAGGCTTCGTCTCTCACGGACATGGCCACGATGCGGCCCTCGGGAATGGACGCCATCAAGTCGGCCATGGCCTGGCTGGCCCCTTCGTCGAGGTGGGTGTCAAAGCTAGCGGCGGTTTCCATGGCTCCCGTCTGAGGATCAATGACGGCCAGGTTGTAGCCTCGTCCCTCCGGCGAGACGTTACGCCCGTCCACGTAAATGTGGCCCAGGTCGCCCACCTCCTGACTGGCGCTCTCCACCGTGATGCTCACTGGCGAGATGGTAGCCGTTCCCCCGATGAAGTAGGAGGCCAGGCGATAGTCCTCAATGGGGAAAAGCTGGGCGAAGCGGAAGCGCAACTCGTTCAACCCGGCCTTCACGTATCCGCCCGGCACCTCCAGCTCGTATTCTCCCCACCCCTGGTCCAACTCAATGGGCTCAAGTCGCCTCCCATTGAAAATCACTGTCAGCTCCTGATCCCAGGCGGGGCAGAAGGCCCGCAGCCACATCACCTGGGCCTCTCCGTTCAGGCGCACCAACAGGCGGGCCTCTCGCCTCTGCACCCACCGGTACCCACTCAAGCCCTGGCCCAGATCCGTGGGCCGCCCCCAGCCCTCGGCCAGGTTCAGCCGGGCCACTTCGCTGTCCAGGTCAACAGTGATTTCATCGGCTGGTGGGGGCAGCGTCACCCGATAGGCCACGATGCCTTCCTGATCGTGAAACTTTTCCACCGGCATGGTGGCCTCGACGTAGGGGATCACCCTTTCAGGGGTCACCTGGGGGTCATCCGTCTGAAGGGTGTGCACCACGACGTAGCGCACCCCGAGGAAGCGCAGCACCTCTGGGGCCAGAGTCTTGTCCCTTTTGAGAGCAGCCTCGTCAATCTCGTGGCCTGTCTCCAGGGCGATGAGACTGTTGATGACTGGCGCCTCGGTGAAGTATTGAAACTTGAACTCGGGGTTTCGTGAGGTATTGCCACCCAGGATGCGTTTGTGGTGGACCGTCTGGTAGAACTGGGTATACATGAAGGCAGGATGCAGCGTTCCAGTGATGCGGAACCCGTTGCGCCAGGCCAGGGGCACCTCCAGCACGGCCAAGTCACCCGGTTGGGCGGCCATGGTGCGATAGACCTCAGGCACTCGCATGTCGGAGAGGGGGAGGGGGATGGAGAGGTGTTCCAAGGTAAACAAGGTGGCGAATAGCAGATAGCAGATAGCGGTTGGAGATTGGAGATTGGAGATTGGAGATTGGAGATTGGAGAATCTTGATTTTAACTTCCTAGAGATCCAGGATATGGCATGGCCGACCAGCACGGCCAGCGACAACACCAGCAGCACGCTGTAGCGGCTGGGGTAGCGGTTGCCCTTGAAAAAAGGTAATTGCTGCACCAGCAGGAAGGGCAGCGGCAGGCCGGTGTCGGACCCATTGATGCGCAGGGACGGTCCCAGGCAAAGAAGGAAGAAGATGCTAGCGCAGACAGCCCAGAAGCGCACCGCCGCGTCCCGGCGCAGCCCGATGATGGCCCACAGGGCCAGAGCCAGGACCGTGTAGCCCAGGAAGAGGTGCTGGCCCTTGTCGTGGGGGAAAGCAAAGCCCTCGATCAGGGAACCCAGCCAGGGGTGCAGTTGGGTGGGCACCAGAAACCCTACCAGATCGGCCGAAAAGACCTCGGCGAAACCTGAACCCTGGACGAAGAAATCGCCTTCGGCCAGCAGGTCGGGGATCATCGCGGAGAGGATGGGCGCAAACCCGACGGCGAAGAGGAGCCCTACCAAGATCAGATTGCGCAGAAAGAGCAGGGCCTTGGTCTTTTCAGGGCTTTCACGAAGTAGAACTCGCCTGCAATCCGTCATTCTGAGCGAAGCGAAGAATCTCGTTTTTGGCGAGCGGGACCCCTTAGGCAACCCTTCGACGGGGCTCAGGACGAGGCTCAGGGCAGGCTCTTCGCTTCGCTCAGCGTGACACCCAAAGCAAACTATATGCCTGACGAGTTCATAGGCGACCCAGATGACGATGAACACGAGCAAGAATGAGGCATAAGTCATCTCGGCCCAAGCCTGGAAGAGGAGGAACAAGGCGGCCAGCACCGGGTAGCGTAGTCGCTCTGGCTTCTTCTGCATCTTTAGCAGAAAGAGCACGCAGAATGGAATCCACTGCGAACTGGCGATGTTGAACTGTCCCAGGGAGGCGTAGAAAAGCTTGCTGGAGGAAAAAGCATAGACGAGTCCAGCCATGAATGGAGCATAAAAGATAGGGGATAGGGGATAGGGGATAGGGGATAAGGGATGTTTTTCAGCAAGGAGATGTCTGACCAGTAGAAAAGTGCCGTAGGCACCCAGCACGAAGGAGGAAAGGAGGACGACGTTGCTGGCCGCTACCAGGCCCAAGGTCACCTGCAAAGGGATGGAGAGCAGCGCATTGAGCACGGTGAGGGTGTAGAAAGCGAGGTTGATGCCGATGGGGTGAAACATATAGTCGCAGTGGAAGGGGTTGGTTCCCAGGTCGAGCAGGGCGTATTTCACCCACCACAGGTTCCAGGCCAGGGCCGGGTCGTCACCTCCGTCGCCGGGCACGTGGGTAGTGAAATGCAAGGCCAGGGGATAGGTGAGGACGAGGGCCAAAAAGGAATACAGGCCAATGACCAGCAGATGTCTCTTCCAGGCAGATTGGGACAGGCGCACGTCGTTTCCTCGCGGATGGCGGATGGCTGATGGCTTATTTTAACTATACCATCCTATGCCCATTTTTGCAAACGGAGCCGAGGATTAGAAATCCCCGTCTGAAGTTGAGAAGCGCCCTCAGGCGCTGAAATTAGGCCCTGAGGGGCCTTCTCAGTTTCAGACGT
>SOHZ01000242.1 GCA_004377365.1 Anaerolineales bacterium
GCTTTATACACAAAGTCCGCCTCGGCCGCGGTGCCGTGCTCCTCCAGCCAGGCGGTGATGGGGGCACGCACCAGCCCCAGCTCCCCTCCTGCGTCCAACCAGGCTTTGTAAACGAACCGGGCCTCAGGAATTGTGTTATACCTCTTGAGCCAGACGGTGATGGGGCCGCGCACCAGATCTTGCTCTCCCCCTGCATCCAGCCAGGCTTTGGCGACGAATTGGAAACGCTGTGCCTTACAGAACTTGGATACCCACCGCTCAACCGCTACAGAGATTTCCTCGAGAGGAAAGCCGCACTCCAGCCACGACGTTATCAGATAAGTCGTCTGGAACTCGCCTGGGCGAGAGCGAATCCAGTCCAGGGCAAATGCCCGAACGAGCTCCGGATACAGTCGGAGGCCCCACGAGAGAACGGAATTGCTAACCGTGACATGCTGAGCCGCTCTCTCGATCCACGCGCTGAGAACGCCGTGACCTGCCTCGTCGAGTTCGGGATCGGCCTCTCTCTGGACCCACCGGGCGAGCCAACCGATCGAGATCTGGACCTCTGCCTCCTCCCAGGCCCCGTCCCATACCTCCATATGCTCGCCAAGAAGGTGGATTCTCTGGCGGGGCGTGAGCAGTGACGTCTGGACCAGCAGATCGCGCACCTCCCGCCACACCGAGGGGACGTCCGCCATCTTCCGAACCAGAACGCCCGCCCAGTCGACGGAGGTCAACGGCGGCTGATCGACCACCCGCTGCAGCGCGTAGAGGGCGGAACGCAAGCAGCCCACCTCGCTGGCGAGAGCGAGAACCTCTTCCACGAAGCGCTCTGCCGTGGGGGGAATTCCCCGGACGTAAGAGAGAACGATCTGGTCTGCCAGAACGTCGTGAGCGGTTGCCCAGCAGACTGAGCCTTCAAACTCCTCGGTCGGCAACTGCTCGACCCATCCGTCGTTCGCCAGGTTGTCCAATAGGTCACTAAATCTACCTTGGTCCATACGGCAGAAGAAATCGGCGGGCATCGGCAACAGTGAAACGAACAACGCCAGGTCGCGACTGATGGCAGGCTGGCGGAAGCTGAGCTGGACACGTTTGCTGACCCAGGAGCCAAAGTCGGCCTCTTTGAGCAACTCGGCCAGCTCGGTATGACGCCCCGCACTGTGAAGGTAAGCCATGAAAACTGCAAAGATCGGCACGTCCTGGCAGACGGCAAGGTGCCTATCCGTTACTTCTACGCCGCCGTGCTGGAGGATGTGGCGCACGATCCCATGCCAGTAGTCCTCAAGCCAGCTCCGCTCCAAGCCCGGACCGTAGGGAGAAAGGTCGACCCTCTGCCGTCGGGACGAGGTGTGAAGGACGCGGTAATAACTCGGCCGACAGCTGGCGATGTAGCACAACCTCAGACGATAGGTGTCGTTGAGGTCGTTGATGACCTGCTCGACCTCGGCAAAATCCTTCTGGATCTCGATGTAATCGAGGAGCAACAGAACGGGTGTCTCGGGCGTGATCCACTCTGCCAGACGTTCGAGCGCGTCCGCTTGCAGATATCCCTGAACCCGAAAGACGAGCCATCCGTGTTTCTCGGCCTGGCCAGCAACCTCCTGGGTCAGACGAGTCTTCCCCACACCTCCACCGCCGGTCACGACCAGGCCGGTTGTGTTCTCGTCCTCGAACAGGGTGAGCAAGCCCTCTTCGTCGGGGATGTCGACTTTTACGGGAGAGGGCGTGGACGTCAGGTGGTGCCTGCGGCTGTAATAAGGCAGTTTCTCACTGGTCAGGTAAGAGCGGAAAACACCTCGGGCTCGAGATTCGGCCAGGGGAACGAGGCCCTGAGGCCTCGTCTTTGGGAACCAACGGAACAGCAGATGCGGCCGCTGGCGCAGCCGCTGGCAGAGATCGTTCCAGCCCAAGATCCGCACCGAGAGCCCGCCGAGGTGTGCGAGATGCTCGTGCTCTCGACTCAGGCCGGTGAAGAATGAAGCGATCTCTTCCTCAAGATCGTCGATCTGTTTCTGGGTTTTCAGGACAGAGCTTATGCAGAAGACGAACTCGGCGATTTTAGGGTCGGTTCGATACCAGGGCCTGTACTGCGCCTGACCCCTGGTCGGGCCGCCGGGGTCGGCCAAATGGGTGGCAAGCTTGCGGGCGACGTCGCGCCAGCGACGCTGTGCCGGGCCTAAATCATCTTTGCCTATGAGCTTACACTCGACGACGACCCGCTGCTGGCCCCTGGTTTGGCTCAAGTCGATCACTCCGTCCTTGCCCTTGCCCGGGAAGAAACGGAGGTCCGGGTATTCATGAAGCAAAATCTCGTAGGCGAAGGCTTGAAATGCGTCGCCGATGTCTTCCTCGACGAGCCTAGGATTGAGATTGTGCCTTCGAAACCGTGGGATCGTCATGGCCTTCCTCATAAGACAATGTGAAACAAATCCTGTCTGCCCAGACCATCCTTTGGTGCGGCCTAATGGCGCGCGAGATGAGCGGAGCCCCCCAGGTGCGGTACGCCGAAGGCTCAACCGCGCCGCAGTGGGGCGAAGCGGAGTCCGAGTACGGAAACGCTCCCAAACACAAAGCCGCTCTCTTGCTGGACACGGAAAGCGGCTCTTTGGCATAATCTGGTCAGAGCCTGGCCTTCCTGGGCCAAGCAGGAAAGGGGCGCATTTAGCTGAACTTACGCTGCCACTTGCGCCAATTCTCGAACGTGCAAGACTTCTCTACCACCAATTGGTCGAATGTCCGCTCGGTTGAGCGTGAGCAGCACAATCGTCCTGCCTTCAGCGGTCACAAACTCGACCTCAAAGGCCGCGCCATCTCTGTAGCAGTGCACTACGGCCCCTATATCGCCTTGCTTCAGACCATATACGTCAATGTCATGCGTCAGAACGACCGTATCCAATTCACGAATCATGCTACGTCAACACCGGTGCGGCAGCGGTCATCCTTCCTCTTCACCCCGAATCCTCACACGACTTTCCTCAATGATCCACAGGCGATGCTCAACCGGCTCCTGCTCGATCAGTGGAATCGCTCGCTGGAAAACGGCAATGAGATGACGCTTATCTTGCCGACGCACACGGAGCACCATGAACCCCGGAAATTGCTGCGGCGGATAAGCGCGAACATCAGCAAAGTCCAAGTCCAGTGTCACCAGGATTCGCCCCTCCCGTAAGCAGGTTGCACTGATAAAAGCGTCATCCCCCCCTCTCAATTCCTGTTCTATGACCGTCATGGCATCATAGCCAACCGTCCAGAGAAGTTCAGCAATCTCCACGGGCAGGTTCTCATCAATCTTAAACTTCATCCAGAGGCTCCCGCTGTCACCAGAATGACACGCTCACGCGCCAGTTCTGCTGCATAAGCGATAGCCACCTGGATATCCTCAGAGCCAAGCGAGGGGTAACTTTTCAGGATTTCTTCTGGACTGACCCCTGCTGCCAGGTTATCCAGGATGACCGAAACCATAATCCGTGTGCCTTTGATGCAGACTTTGCCGTGACAGACCAGGGGATCTACCGAGATGCGTTCTCGCCAATCCATTCTTTGACCTCCATATCCATTGCTTGTCAATTACTCCACGACAGAGCAATCTCCTGTTCCGCGTAAAGTCGCCACGCTCGAAGCCCTGCCTGTGAAACGTGAATCACTGTGCCCATTCGCTTCGCTTGTGTGTTGAATTCAGGATGAATGCCTGACTTGCCAAGCGAACAGCCTCAGCAATGGCCTCCTCGGTAATGCTATCATGCCATTCTTCTACAATTGTCTCCCAGGCCATTCCGCTAGCAACCTGCTCCAGCACATCTGAAACAAAAATGCGTGTGCCGCGAAAGGTCGGCTGGCCATGACATATATCGGGGTCAGCGACGATGTAACGGCCTATCAGCTTTCTGTCCATTCTGATACCTCCGTACCTTCTCGCTCACTCAACTATACACTGCACGTCCAATTATAGCATCAGTTAATCGTTTGCACAACTCCCCAAGCACGCAATATGACGAGGAAATAGTCAAGGAAGATACCGGGACAGGATTCAAAGCTCCATCCCCACCCTGAACCCCTCGTGGATGGCCTCGTAAGCCTTGCGCGGTGACCGGGCATCGCTGACCAGGTAGAGTTCACCGGTTCTCACTTTCTGATTGTTCCTCCCCCACGCGGAGCAGCTCCCTCTCCAACTCCTTGATGCGCTGGGTCAGTTCGGTGATCTCGCTATACCGGTCGCTCACGGCGAGCCGACAGCCACCACGGTCACGTCGTCGAAGTAGACGTTGGTGTTGAGTCCTGTGCCGTTGTTCCCATGCAGATAGAGGGTGAGGCGGTCCGAGGTGACGGTCAATGTCTGGGAAAGGAGCCGCCACACGCCGCCCTCCCCACCACCCACCCACTGGGCCGGGGCCGTGCCATCCTGCACTCCCAGGAGAGCCTGGCCGTCGCCGGGCGGATACAGTTGGTAATAGACCGTCACGCGGTAGATCGTGCCGGGCTTTACCGTCACTGCCTGCGCCAGTCCGGCCGCGAAAGGGGCATAGCCGGAGATTTTCTGCGCCCAACTTCCGCCATGAACGGTGGTGTACTCGCCATCGAAGGTGGGCTCGCCTCCAGCGATGTAGAACGCCCAGCCGTTGGCCACGCTTTGCCCCACCGGGCCGAAGAACCCCCCCTCGAAATCGGGGTTGGTGACCTCTGTCGGCGTGGGCGTCACCTCGGTGCTGATCTTCGCCACGAAAACGTCGTAGCGGCCGTTGTGGCTGGTGTCGAAGGCCCCCGCCGTGGTGGGAAAGTTGGAGGAATAGGTTCTGCCCGTCACGTAGGCGCTGCCCGTCCCGTCCACGGCGATGGCAGAACCCCCATCATCACCGCTCCTCCCCAGGAAAGTGGCGTAGGCCAGCCCCGTCCCGCCAGCGTTCACTTTGACCAGGAAGGCGTCGGAGCGGCCGTTATGGCTGGTGTCGAAGGCCCCCGCCGTGGTGGGAAAGTCGGAGGACCCGGTCCAACCTATCACGTAGGCGCTGCCCGCCCCGTCCATGGCGATGCCATAGCCATGGTCCCCACCGCTCCCCCCCAGGAAGGTAGCGTAGGCCAACCCTGTGCCGCCGGCGTTCACTTTGACCACAAAGGCGTCTCGGTTGCCGTTATGGCTGGTGTCGAAGGCCCCCGCCGTGGTGGGAAAGTCGGAGGAAGAAGTGTCACCCGTCACGTAGGCGCTGCCCGCCCCGTCCACGGCGATGCCATAGTCATAGTCATAACCGCTCCCCCCCAGGAAAGTAGCGTAGGCCAACCCCGTGCCGCCAGCGTTCACTTTGACCACGAAGACGTCGTGGTTGCCGGTATAGCTGGTGTCGAAGGCCCCCACCGTGGTGGGAAAGTCGGAGGAAGAAGTGTCACCCGTCACGTAGGCGCTGCCCGCCC
>SOHZ01000111.1 GCA_004377365.1 Anaerolineales bacterium
CCAACAACGACTGACACACCGGGGACAGCATACTTGATAATCGTACGCTGAAGCAAGCGGATACCCACCATAGCGGCCAGTCTCTGCATCGCCTTCAGCACATCTTTGCTGATGAACTTTTTAATGGCCCGCTTGGCCGCCTCACCCGCCATTTTCGCTGCGGCAGGGGCAAGGGCCTCGGAGGGCTTGACTCCCAGGGCAAAGCTGAAGATAGTCAGCATATCTTGAGGATCATCTGGATCAAGCTTCACGTTGTACAGTACGGACAGGTCCTGAACCATGCGAAGTTGCAGCAAGGAGAGCCCACCCATCTCGACGAGGGCAACACTACCCCAGATAGCTAGAGTCGCGCCGAAGGTAGGGATGGCAAAGATCTGACTGGTAGAGGTCCCCAGACCTGCTAGCGCACCGATGATTGCAGAGACAGAAGCTTTGTTGCGAACCAGTTGGTCAGCAATGACTTCTTCGGGCAAGCCGGGGATACGATATTTATCGAGGCGAGCTTGGCTGCCAGCCTCAATGACTCTTTTCGTCATAACCCAAAACCAGTTACGTACTCCACCAGGCGAAAGTCGGACAAGTTCGTCGGACGGTTGGGCTTCTGCGGACCAACCATTCTTTTCACTGGTCATCCCTTCCTCCTCTAAATGATATGTTTTTGCCCAAGCTCCATTCGACACCGAATCAGGAAGTCTTCGACAGCGACCTGGGTCTCAGGCGGCACCTGGTCGGGCAACGAACTGTGTTCATAAGCCGTCTCCAGTCGGGGCTGAAGAGTCTCGATCTCGCGCAGGTAGGATGCGTCGTCCACCAGGAAGGCATCCTCGCCGCCCACCTTGCGGGCCACCAACTCGTCAACTCCCATCAGGCGGAAGTACTCATTCAACCGGCTGATGTTTGCCTCCAGGTGGCCCGTCTCCAGCACCATGATGCCGGTCATGGCCACGCGATACTGATACAGCAAGCCTTTCACCCGCTTGGTGCCAACGTTGTGATATAGTTTCTCCTGGCCGGTGAAAAAACCTCGATAATGGTAGTAAAGTCGCCGGATGATGCACTTTTGGGCTATATTTTTCAACTCATCGTGCCAGGCAGAGGTGATCAGCACCAGCGGTGAGGATATCTGCTCCAGCACGTAGCCGTTGCCCTTCAGAGCCAAACGCAGGGCCTTGCCAATATCGTGGGAGACGAGGTCGGCAAAGAGGCCAGGCGGCTTTCGCTCGGCTTTGAGGGTGGCACCAACCATGCGATCCCAGCTTCCATCCTTGAGAGTGGCCACAATCACATTTCGCAATGGGAGGACATGCGAGGCACGAATGTCGTAGTCACTGTCATCGCTCGGAAAGCCGTACAAATCGGCCCCGCTGAGGGTAGCAAAAACACAAGGGTAGGGGACGGCCGCCTGGGCGAACTCTAACAATTGCATTTTGTTGTCGTACCAATCTCTTGGTTGCAACTGCATTGATTCCCCTGTCTTTCACCTCAAGAACTGTAGATATGACTCTCCTCTCTACTACTCGCTCATCTCCCGCTGCAACCGCTGCAAGAACTCTACCGACTTTAGGTTGCGCTCCAGGGTGTATGTGATGTAGCGTCGCATCGTGGCTTCCAGTTCGGCCTGCAACGGACGGCCAACGCGCAATCGCTGGCACAGCTCGTGACGGTTGGTCTGCATGAAGCGCAGGACTTTGAGAGCCGGCATGGAAATCTTTCTGGCCTCCCCCCTTCTCTTCAGACTGCCTTCACCGCAGCGAGGACAGAGGAGCCCCCCCTGGGCCGGACTGAAGAA
>SOHZ01000379.1 GCA_004377365.1 Anaerolineales bacterium
CAGAAGGAGTATGCAGTGGACATAGCCACTACAATCAGTCTGATGACGCTAGGTCTTGTAATGTTGCTTGGCTTTGGCGCATTTGGATTGTTTTCGGTTTGGGAGAGCGAGCGCCGCGCGGCGTACGTGGCGTTGGGAGCGGCAGCATTGACGTCGCTGCCTCTTCTCTTGAGCTGCCTGCTGCCAGTTGCAGTCAAGCTGGTCATTCTGGGCGTGATTGTCGCGGGGGGAATTGTGGGAGTAGTCCTGTTTCTCCTGCCCATCGGCCAGGTCGAGCGCGGCAACGATGTGCCCCAGCAACGCTTTGATGAGCGTGACGTCATGTTCGCCCGCGCGCGTCTAATCCTGGGCAGCCCTGAATACGTGGCCTATTATGCCATGCGCCCAGAAAACCGGGCTGGCGACGACAAAATTCGCACCCTCCCAGGTTTGCTCTCACCTACCGCGAGCAAGACTGATCCGCTGGCCTTTGCCTCGGCCGAGGCGAGTTTTTCCCTGACCGAGGCGTTGCGTGAGGAGGTAGATGGCCCGGTAGCTCCGGTGCGCCTCAAGTTCGCGGCAGCACAGATGGCCTCTTACATTAAGAGTCTAGCTCGCTATTATGGTGCATATACGGTGGGCATTACCGAGTTGCAGCCTTACCACATCTATTCGCACATAGGTCGCGGGAGCGGCGACTACGGTGCTCCCATCACCCTCGACCATCGCTCTGCTATCGCCTTCGCAGTCGAGATGGATCACGCGATGATGGGGCCAGCTCCCGATGCACCAGTAGTGATGGAATCGGCACGGCAATATGTCGAAGCGGCCAAGATTGCGTTGCAATTGGCCTACTTGATCCGCTCGCTGGGCTACCCGGCCCGCGCGCACATTGATGGCAACTATCGCGTCATCGCACCCCTGGTGGCTCGCGACGCCAGCCTGGGCGACATTGGTCGGATGGGGCTGTTGATGACGCCTGAACTGGGACCGCGTGTGCGTCTGGGTGTGGTGACTACCGATCTACCTTTGATCCCGGATCAGCGCAGCGACGATACGTCGGTGATTGACTTTTGCTGCATCTGCAAGAAGTGTGCCGAAAACTGTCCCAGTCGCTCCATTCCCCTAGGCGATCGCGAAGAGATAGATGGCGCGTTACGTTGGCGCATCAACTCGGACAGTTGCTTCCGGTACTGGAACCTCATCGGCACAGACTGTGGGCTCTGTATGGCGGTTTGCCCCTACTCACACCCGAACAACCCGGCGCATAATCTGGTGCGCTGGGCTGTCTGGCATTCGGGCCTGGCACGGCGTGCAGTATTGTGGATGGATGACGTTTTTTATGGGCGCAAGCCCGCACCTCGCCCAGCACTTGGCTGGATACCACAGAAGTAGCGGGTCATGTTTGAGAACAGTGCATCCTCGGCAGTCACCATGACAACGCCTATCCCCTGGGATTCGAAGTTGTTGCCCTCCAGATATGGGGCACGCCAAAATTCGCCAGACTACGGTTCAACTTTTCACAAGCTGGAGATTGCCTATAAGTCGTTTTATCAAGGAAATGCAAGACTGAAGGGCCTTGAAGGTGGTGTAGAACGACTCCAATCTTGACATGTCACTAGGGAAAATAACTTTACATTTGAGTTATGGGTAATCTTCAGTTAAGCCCTTGACAAATTTTTGAAGTTAGTATATAATTATACCTGTTATCTAGTCTAGTACTCGGCCACACTGATTTTGATAACTTGTCATTCTGAGGAGCGAAGCAGAGCCTGTCCTGAGCGAAGCCGAAGGAAAGAATCTCGTTTT
>SOHZ01000162.1 GCA_004377365.1 Anaerolineales bacterium
GAAACAGAACCTCAACTGAGTCAGCGAAAGCAACTACCTCTTGAGATACCCCCTATCACTTCCAAGGCTGACCTTTCATTTACTATTGATGACGCTTTTGAAACAGTGAAAAGGTCAGACTTTTCTGCTGAGGTGATAGGCAGGATGCTCTTAAAGATTATAGACTCCGATGACAATATTGATCGAGCCGTTGCATTTGCTGCGATAGTAAGTAAAGCAAGGCAAGAGCGAAAAAAACGTCAAGTAAAATAATGCAGATTGAAAGTCTGGGTCAGCAATAGCTGCGCGGGCTAACCAACGCTTACACCCGACCGCGTTATCGCGCCGCACATCGGCGACCACGCGCTCTTTGGAGGTGGTTGTAGGGCGGGGGTGCTTTCCCGCACCCGCGCAGCGGGTGAAGCACAGGCCGTTAACAGGAACATAGGAGAGAGACAGCCATGAACATCCAAGAGATGGTGGAGAGGGTCAAAGAGAACATCGCCCAGGTCATCGTGGGCAAGGACGAGGTCATCGAGCTGGCCCTGGTGGCTCTGCCAGGGGACTTGTAGCAATAAGTGGGTGATGAAGATTCTCCTTATCGAACCTTACTACACTGGCTCCCACCAGGCCTGGGCCGATGGCTATCGTAGAAGCAGCAGCCACCAGGTAGAGTTGCTGTGCCTGCCCGGACGGTTCTGGAAGTGGCGCATGCACGGCGGGGCAGTCACCCTGGCCCGGCGGTTCCGAGAGATGGACTTTCGGCCCGATCGCATCCTGACCACCGATATGCTGGACCTGACCACCTTCCTGGCTCTGACCCGTGACCTGACCCACGACGTTCCTACTGCCATCTACCTCCATGAGAACCAGCTTACCTATCCCGTGCGCCGCGGTGAGAAGCGCGACCTGCACTATGGCTTTATCAACTATGCCAGCGCCCTGGTGGCCGACCGGGTCTTTTTCAACTCTGCCTATCATAAGGCGGCCTTCTTCGACGAACTACCTCGTCTGCTGAAGCACTTCCCCGACTATAATGAACTGGAAAGCATCTCTCAAATCCGGGCCAAGAGCCAGGTTTTGCCTTTGGGGCTGGACTTGACTCGCCACGATCTTCACCGGCCAACTGAGCCGAAATCAGGCCGACCGCTCATCCTCTGGAACCACCGCTGGGAGTACGACAAGAACCCCAAAGAGTTCTTCAACGCGATCTATGCCCTGGACGGGATGGGCCTCGACTTTGGCCTCATCCTGCTGGGCGAGAGCTTTCGCGTCAAGCCGGAGGAATTCCTGGAGGCCCGAGAGCGACTGTCGGAGCGCATCCTTCACTTTGGCTACGTGGAAGATGCGGCTGCTTACAGCCAACTGCTCTGGCAGGCCGACGTCTGCGTCAGCACGGCTCACCACGAGTTCTTCGGGGCGGCTACATTGGAGGCTATCTACTGCGGATGCTTCCCCATCCTACCCAACCGCCTGGCCTATCCTGAGATCATCTCTCTGCAGCACCAGGCAAATTGCCTGTACGATGATTTCGAGGGTCTGCTGATCCGGCTGCGGGAGGCCATCGTCAACATCGAAGGGACACGACGGAAGAGCCTGAGGAGCCATGTTGAGCGGTACGATTGGGCCACCGTGGCCTCAATCTACGACAGTTGCCTGGAAAACATTCCCAAAAGGAGGGATAGGGGATAAGGGGTAGGGGGAGCGTGTTGCCCTAAGGTATAGTGCAGAACTGTGGCCTGTACCGCAAGAGTGGTAATTGTGGGGCAAGATGGTATCTTGCCTTACGTCCTGCCCACACCTTTGCGGTGTACGCGTTGCCCCATGCTCTGATTGGCGGGCGCGCTTTTTCTGTGGTAAAATAGGGCGTTAGAGTGAGGCAGATTTAGAGGGACAATATGCCTATTAAAGTGCTGCCGGCCGAGGTGGCGGCCAAGATCGCTGCCGGCGAAGTGGTGGGACGACCAGCCTCTGTGGTCAAGGAGTTGGTCGAGAACGCCATTGATGCCGGAGCCACAGAGATAAAAATTGAAATGCGCCAGGGAGGCATTCGTCTGATGCGCGTTATGGACAATGGCTGCGGCATCCCCAGCGACGAGGTGGGACTGGCTTTCGCTCGCCACTCCACCAGCAAGCTGGAGAGCGCTTCCGACCTGGCGCGGGTCTCCACCCTGGGCTTTCGCGGTGAGGCTCTGGCTAGCATAGCGGCAGTGGCCCAGGTGACCCTGGTTTCCAGGACCGCCCAAGAGTCACTGGGCACCCAGGTGAAAGTGGAAAACGGCGCTATCGTGGGGCGCGAAGGGAAGGGCTGCCCCCAGGGCACGGTGGTTACGGTGGAGAACCTTTTCTACAACATCCCTGCCCGTCTGAAATTCCTGCGCCGTGAGGCCACCGAAGCCGGCCACATCAGCCAACTGGTCTCCCGCTACGCTCTGGCCTATCCCGAGTTGCGTTTCAGTCTGCTGACCAACGGCCGCCTGGCTTTCCAATCCACCGGCAGCGGCAAGCTGTACGACGTGCTGGTCAAGGTCTATGGTCTGGAAGCGGCCCAGCAGATGCTGCTGGTAGAGGGTGGCAGCGGAGAGCCCAGGGCTGAAGGAGGCAAGACCGCCATCAGGGTCCACGGCTATGTCAGCTCTCCCTCCTTGCACCGCTCCAACCGCCAGTACCTGACTTTCTTTGTCAACCGCCGCTGGGTGCAAGACCGCTCCCTCAGCTATGCCGCCAGCGAAGCCTACCATACTTTGTTGCCCACAGGACGCTATCCCATCGTCGTCCTCAACGTGGATCTGGACCCCGCTGAGGTGGATGTCAACGTCCACCCGACCAAACGGGAGGTCCGCTTCCGCCGGGGCAACGAAGTCTTTGCTGCCGTGCAGAAAGCCGTGCGCCGGATCCTCGCCGAGAGCTCTCCCCTGCCCACCGTGGCCAGCCGCCTGCAGACGGCAGGGTCACCGTCTGCAGCCCCTTCAGTCTGGGGGCAACCGCGCCGACTGACTGGCGTGGGAGGTGAGCGCCGTCCTGTGGGCCAATTAGCTATGGAGGTCCAACGCACGGCTGAGGATGCCCTGGCGACAACTGTCACCCCTCAGTTGCGACCCAAGCTCCCCATGCTGCGGGTGCTGGGCCAACTAGGGCAGACCTATATCATTGCCGAAGGGCCGGGGGGCATGTACCTCATAGACCAACACACGGCCCACGAACGGGTGCTCTACGAACGTTTCACCGCCGAGCGGGCCCGCAAGGCCGTTGCCTCTCAGCAACTCTTGACCCCCTTGACTCTGGAGCTCACGCCTCGCCAGCAAGCGGCCATGGCCGAGCACCTGGAGGCTCTGACCGAACTGGGCTTCGAGATCGAGCCTTTCGGGGGTGAAACCTACCTGCTGCGAGCGGTGCCAGCCGCGCTTGAAAGGGGAGACATCGGTCAGGCTGTGGCGGAGATCCTGGATGAGTTGGCCGAGGAGGACAGCGGAGAGGCGCGAGAGGAGAAGGCCCTGATCAGCGTGGTCTGCCACAGCGCCGTGCGGGCGGGCCAAACCCTTTCTATGGAAGAGATGCGGGACCTGGTCCGGCAGTTGGAGGAGACCAGCCTGCCTCACACCTGTCCTCACGGCCGTCCGACCATGATCCACCTCAGCGCCGAGCAACTGGCTCGCGAGTTTGGAAGAAGGTGAGGGTGATGCGCTCTCTGCATCTCGCCTCTTGCGCCCCCCGATGAGTATCAGTGCTTGAGTGTGGATGTACCTGGATTGAGACCAGGGAGCGACTGGCTATTCCAGGCGAGGCCGGGCGGGTGCAGGACAACCGGGTGCTGTTGGGGCAGGTACAAGTGGCGGGACGATAAGGGAGGCCCCAAGGTAGATATTACGGAGAGAGATATTGGTGGGTGGAGATGAGCGGTAGAAAGCTGCACGCTCTTGGACAACGGATTGCTATGGGCACAGGCTTGTTTGTCTTGGCACTGATGCCCCGAGCGTTGGCTCTGAACACCTTTGTGACCCCTGATGAGCGCCGCTGGCTGGGTCGCTCAGTAAAGTTCTTAGCTGCTTTGCTTTACCAGGATTGGGCGGGCACTTTACGCAAAGGTCATCCAGGCGTGACGACTATGTGGACCGCCGTGGCAGGACTCACAAGCAAATACTTGTTGGGTGCATGGTCGGAGAGGGTATCGGTTAGCCAGGCATCCTTGTTAGAGTTTCTGCGGAGGGTGCCCACCGACATGGTGGGTCTTGATTATCTGGTAGCGATACGTTTTCCCACAGCACTATTGACCTCGGCTTTTGTAGTGGTATTATACTTCCTTGTCGGCAAGCTGTTGAGCCGGAAGGTAGCTCTCCTCAGCGCCGTGCTCGTGGCCCTGGATCCCCTCTACTTGGCCCATTCTCGTCTGCTTCATCATGATGCTTTGGTGGCTACCTTCATGACCTTGTCGCTGCTCAGCTTCTTGGTTTATTTGTCGCAGACTCGGGCATCTGTGTATCTGGTTCTATCGGGCTTGAGTGCTGGCCTGGCCTTTTTGAGCAAAGCAACTTCCCTGTTCCTGGTTCCTTTTGTGGGATTACTAGCGTGGATGGCTTACATAGGGCAGAGTACAGCCTCGCCCCAATCTCGATGGCGGGAGGGGAGACGCTGGCTGAGCAGACTTCTGGTCTGGGGGCTGATAGCTGGCATCACTTTTGTTGCCCTCTGGCCAGCCATGTGGGTCGAACCGGCAAAGGCATTGGGCAGAGTGTGGGAGAAATCCACCAGCGCCGCTGCCACTGATGTCCACACCCAGGGCAATTTCCTTCTGGGACGGCCCACCTTGGATGCCAAGGTATTGTTTTATCCTATGACGCTTTTGTTTCGTACAACTCCACTGAGCCTTGCAGGAGCAGCGATGGCTGTTTATTTTCTGGTCAGGCGCTATCGTCAAAGTCCTGATTTGGCCACACAGACCGAAAAGCGCTGGCGAGGTCATTTTGAAGGGGGCTCGCTGGGCTCGAAAGATGTAGTTCGGAACAGAAATCTCATCTCGCTTTTGCTCTATATGTTCCTGTTCGCCGTTTTCATGAGCTTGGGAGGCATCAAATACGATCGTTATCTCCTGCCCATCTATCCGGCACTAGAGATTTTGGCTGCGGAAGGGCTATGTCAGATGGCGCAATGGGCAAAGTCCAAAGAGTCAGGCTGGTTATCCCATACAGTTGGCCTCAGGCTCGAAAGGCCCTGGACGGTCTCGGTGGTAGCTTTGGTCTTACAAGCTGGGTTCGCCTTGCCTCACTATCCCTACTTTTTAACCTATTACAATCCAGCCCTTGGAGGAGGGTGGTTAGCTCCTCGTGTGATGCTAGTCGGCTGGGGGGAGGGATTGGAACAGGCTGCCCATTATCTCAATGACCAGGA
>SOHZ01000652.1 GCA_004377365.1 Anaerolineales bacterium
GATAAGAATCTGGTATCATGGGCTGCAGACGAGTTGATAGAGGAGGTCGGCAGCTTATGGCCAAGAAAGCTAAACATTTAGAAGTACAGGGACGGCACATTTACAATTCAGAAATCGAAGTTTGTCCGCATTGTGAGATGCCTCTTCGGGCACGTCCTCATTACCAGTGGCGAAAGACCGTTCAACAGTTGGATGGAGCGGTATATGTGGCCAGTCGGGCTAAAGAGTGTGTTTATCCCGAGTGCGCATATCAGGGACAACCGTACAGTTCGGCGGCTGCCCAGATGGTCACCGTTCCGGAGTGCACCTATGGTTTGGATGTGATAGCGCAGATTGGCTGGTGGCGAGATCGAGAGCACTTGAACCGGCAGCAAATCCACTCGCGTTTGGAGGGCAGGGGCATCCAAATCAGTGAACGGCAAGTGGATCATCTGTATGCACGCTACCAGGTGCTGATTGGGTGTGCTGAACGACTTGAGAGAGAGCGGGTGGAGGAAGTCGTCAAAGAGCGAGGTGGGTTGATGGTCGGGCTGGATGGGTTGGAGCCCGAGGGAGCATCAGAGCAGTTGTGGGTTGTACGGGAGGTGCAAACAGATCGCATATTGGTGGCTGGCTGGTTACCTCGGGTGAATCACAAGACGCTGAAAGCTTTGCTCAAGCCGGTGGTGGATATGGGCTTACCCATTCTGGCCACAGTGAGCGACAAACAAGGGTGTGTCAGAAAAGCATTGCAGGAAGTATGGCCCGATGTTCCGCATCAGTGGTGCCAATCCCACTATCTGGGCCATGCCACCCGCCCCATCTACAACTACGACTCTGCTCTCAAGGCCGAGATGCGCAAGACGATTCGCCGAGAAATCCGCGAGCGTATGGGGGACGTACTGTCTGGCTCAGACGAGACAGGTTTTTCCCCCTCAGTTGGTGACGGGGCTGGCTCTCGTTGAGCCCCCTGCTCAGGAGGAGGCAGAACAGCTTCCTACGCACTCGCAGGTGGTCCGGGACTTGGCCCTGGATCTGCAACTGGCGCTAGCCAGAAGCGGACGCGCACCCTTTGTGCTATCAGGACTCCCCATGTTCAAAGACCTATGCGCTATACGACACACTTTGAAGCTGTGTCTGACGTTGAGAGAGCACCCTCACGTGCGCCATTGGGACATAGTGTTGGATCAAACGTTGCCTGCATTCCAATCAGCCTTCGACGAGGTTGTACAAGCCCTCGAGTGGGTGAACGGCATCAGCGAAATCCTGGATGCCCCTTTGCCAACCGCTGCAGCGTCGGGGTCTGGGGGAAATGCTGTAGCTCGATCACTGGCTCACCATCTGGGGCAACTGGCCAACATCCCTGACCTCACCCCCGGGCTGACCCAGTTCCGGGATGACCTTTTCGCTCTGAGTGAACGCTATTGGTCCGGTCTCTTCCACTGCTACGACATCGTCGGTCTGCCACCCACCAATAATGACCAAGAGAGCCTCTATGGCCAGACCAAACGCCAACTGCGACGCCAACTGGGCGTCAGCCAACTGCGCGAGCCTCTACTGAGACGCGGGGCTTGGGCCACTATCCAACTCGATGCCGATTCCTCTGCCGACCTGCGGAAACGTCTAGCACAGGTCAGTTGGGAAGACTATGCCGCCGAGCGCGCCCGCTATGACCGTCGTCAGCAGCAATTTCGTCGGCGGTACCGCTGGCGTCATCATCGTGATGCCGTGCTCCAGAAACGTGTCGCCGATTGGGCTGTGGCTGTCCCTGATTGTTAATGTGCTACTTTTACCTTAATGC
>SOHZ01000103.1 GCA_004377365.1 Anaerolineales bacterium
TCTTCGATGTGTAACTGTGCGCCAGGGGGAACACGAAGATTGAGGATACTTTCCTTGATCGTGTCGTATGCCCAATCCTTTAACGCTGAAGGTTTACCCAATTGATTCCGAACCTTCATGCCTGAAGCCCCCCATCATGTCATGGCGACATATCACCCGCTACATGTAACATACTATACGTAGCATATCAAATTTTGCCATTTTGTCAAGTAGCAGCTTCCCACGCACACAGGGTCTCTTTGTTACCGATTTCCGCCATATGTGATATAGCAGTGATAAATGTCCTCTGTTAGTGGGGCGTCGGTGATCGGTCTGCTATAGCGGCCGTTCCTCAGCTTTGCCATCTGGCCCGACGTAAACGCGCGGGCGTTCTGCTGGGGCACCCATTTCGGCTGTTTGAAAGATGTAACGCTGCTCGGGCCGGTTGCTAAAGCCGACGTGGTTGCCATGGGCGTCCATGGCCACGATGTTGAGGGTGCTGGCATACGGATCGTCGAGTGCGTAGAGGTCAAGCACGGCTTCGCGAGCAGCGTCCCGTAGCGGTAGGCCCATCTTCAGATAGAGCACCAACGAACGGGCGGTCGCTGCGCGCACTGCCATCTCGCCACGCCCGGTACAAGCTGCCGCACCATAGCGGTTGTCAGCATAGCCGCCAGCTCCCACGATGGGCGTGTCGCCGACGCGGCCTGGGTATTTCCACGCCCAGCCACTCGTGCTGACGGCCACTGCCAGGTCGCCATGGGTGTCACGGGCCAGCACATTGACCGTGCCTGTGACACCGGTGCCCCATTCTTGCTCAGCCTGCTCAGGGTCGGTAGCGAACCGGCGAGCCCAGCCTTTCATCTGAGCGTAGTAACGACTGACCTCAGGGGAATGGCCTTCGGCTTCCAGGCGTTCACGCCAGATGCGCAGCGCCTCGCCGGTGAGCAGATCCTCCTCTTGAAAACCCACCTCGCGGGCAAAGCAGGCCGCTCCCTCGCCAGCCAGCATCACGTGGGGCAATTCTTCCATCACACGCCGCGCGATGCTGACTGGATGCCGAAAGCTTTTGAGCGCCGCCACGGCACCGGCCGCCAGCGTGCGCCCATCCATGACCAGTGCATCCAGTTCTACTTCGCCGATCAAGTTCGGCAGTCCACCGTATCCAACGGTGTGATCCTCCGGATTGTCCTCGACGGCACATACAGCGACCTCGACGACGTCCAACGCACGCCCCTTGTCACGCAACCTTTCCATCGCCGCCGGAAAGCCAACAATCGCATTCGGAGAAGCAACTAACAATGATGTCGTCATGATGTCATAGTCTCCTCAGTTCAATTGTATCAGATTTTCAGGCGGTTGGCAATCGTAGGGATGCAGATGACCCGAGACAAGGGCCGTTTCGCGGTGGTGGGTCAATACAGCGACACCGGGTTGGTGAGCGCGAGGGTGATCAGGCTGATGGAAATCCAGAACTGTGGGTAACACAAAAGGGGACCAGCGGAACATCGTATGGGCTCTGCTGGCCCCCAATCCCTACTGAAGAGAAAGCACACGTTCGTCTAACGGATAGCCCCCTCTGTCTGTCGGTCGAAGAGGTGGACGTTGTCCATGTTCATGACCACGTCCAAATCCTGACCAATCACGGCCTGGGTGCGAGGGTCAACCCGCGCAATAAAGCTCTTCTGCCCCATCAACAGGTAGACAAAGATCTCGTTGCCCATCAACTCTGTCACGTCCACCTTGACCCTCAAAGGCGCAGCCGTAATCCCCGGCGGCGCATACTGCCGGTCGTGGA
>SOHZ01000553.1 GCA_004377365.1 Anaerolineales bacterium
TGCCCCACGTACTCGTCATTGTCCTCAACTGGAACGGGCTGGTAGACACGTTGGAATGTCTGGAGTCGCTGGCGTGCCTGGATTACCCGGACTACAAGGTAGTGATCGTGGACAACGGCTCCATGGATGGGTCTGTGAAAGCGATCCGGGAGCATTTCCCCGATGTGACACTGATCGAGAACGAGGAGAACCTTGGCTACGCCGGGGGCAACAACGTCGGCTTGCGCTATGCTATGGCCCAAGGAGCGGACTATGCCCTCTTGCTGAACAATGACACTGTAGTGGATCCCGCTTTCCTGCGCATCCTGGTGGACGCGGCGGAAGCGGACCCTACCGTCGGCATTGTCGGGCCGACCATCTATTACCATGAGCGCCCGGACGTCATCTGGTCGGCGGGGGGGGCCATTGATTGGCGACGGGGCAGCACACGGATGGTGGGGTTGGATGAGCAAGACGAGGGGCAGTTCGGCCAAGTGCTACGAACGGTAGATTTCGTTACTGGCTGCGCTATGCTGGTGCGGCGGGCGGTGCTGGAACAAGCGGAGCTGCTGGACGAGCGGTTCTTTGCCTACTACGAGGAGACGGAATGGTGTGTGCGGGCTAGCCGGGCTGGGTTCAAGATCGTACACGTCCCTCTGGCTTGCATCTGGCATAAGATCTCACCGATAGCACAAGCCGATTCGCCGCTGGTGCACTACTATATGACACGCAACCGCCTGCTGTTCCTGAAGGCCACCGGCGCGGGACTGGGGGCCTGGTTGCACACGTTAATCGCTGAATACCTACGCACTCTGATCAGTTGGAGCGTGCGGCCCAGGTGGCGGGGCAAGCGAGCGCAACGGCGCGCGATGCTCCAGGCCATCGGGGACACCTGGCGAGGGCGCTGGGGCAGACAGCACATTACCGCATAGAGGATGGTGAACGTCTTGTTCTTGTTGTCCTGGTTTCCTTATCCGTCTAACAATGGGTCCCAGGAGGATCTTCAATTCGATCAAGCAACACTGGTTACCTGGACGGTAAGTCCTCCAATGGCCCGGATATGAACAAATCCGCCGGTCGCCTTGTGCTGGTTGCCTAAATTTGTTAATCGCGAAAGGGGAAATCTCCTACTATGAGTCGCATTATGGTTTTGGGCTATGAGCTTCCCACCCTGGCTGAGGGTGCTATCGAAGCCCGCAGCTACCGTACATGGCAATTTGTCGAACCTCTGTTGGCCGATGGTCACCAGATTTGCCTGGCCATCAGTCACCAAGCCGATCAGTTCGACATCAAGCATTCCCTAGATTCTCGGCTGAGCTACCACCGGCTGTCCATGCAACGCCTGGGCTGGCCGAGGCATCTCAATCGCCTGCATGACCGCTTCAAGCCTGATGGCGTTTTGGCGGTAATGTTTAACAATTGCCTGCGTGTCACCCGCCTAGCCACCGACCGGCCCATTTGGATGGATATGTACGGCGATAAGCTGGCCGAAACACAGATAGCCGAATACACCCAGCAACACAGTCGGGGGCGTCGCAACATGTTCCGGTATCTGCAGGAAATGTTGAGGCAGGGTGATGTTTATTCGACCTGCAGCACACCGCAGAAGTACGCCCTCGTTGGCCAGCTCGGCATGGTCTCGCGGCTTAATCGCCACACCCTGGGCTATGAGTTCGTCCACCTAGTGCTGCCCGGGTCGCCTGCCTGCCCCAAAAACACCAGCGGTAATCCAACTTTGCTCGGTGATCTGGTCCCAGCCGATGCCTTCATAGTACTCTGGTGCGGCGGCTACAACGTGTGGACCGATGTGGATACCCTGTTTCGGGCTCTGGAGGAGGCGATGAGTCGTGACCCGCGCATTGTGTTCGTGTCGGTTGGTGGCAGGGTAAAGATCAGCCAGAACAATGCTTACGATCGCTTCTTGGCTATGATCGGAACTTCAGCCCACCGCCATCGCTTCCATATGCTGGGCTGGCGGCCGGCCAATGAGATACCAGCTTACTATCGCCAGGCCGACGTCGGGATTAACCTTGACACTTTGCATTATGAAACGTTGCTCGGCACCCGCACCCGCCTGGTGGAGATGATGGGCTATGGTTTGCCGGTGATTACCTCCCTGGGCTGCGAGTTAAGCGCTATCATCCACGACCAGGAGTTGGGGCTTACCTTCCCCATCGGCGATGCCGTTGCTCTCTGTGATCGGATCTTGGCTCTTGCGGGAGACCCAACCAACCGGCAAATCCTGGCTGAGCGGGCGCAACGCTATGCCACCCATCAGCTATCTTTTGCAGAGACTACTCATCCCTTCCGGGAATGGGCGCGCGGGCCATATCATGCCCCTGATCGAGTGAAGACCAGCCAGCGTTGGAACCTGCAGGAGCTCGAATACTATCTGCGGTCCGTCGCCCGAGGGATGTTGTGGCGCCTGTGTGCCCTGGAGCGGGCCGATTGATTGGCCGAATAATCGGCGAACCACCTGCCTGCAGACCCTCAACCCTAATATATGGAGTGAACCTATGACTTTTTTGATCACTGGTGGTGCCGGTTTCATCGGCAGCAACTTGGCGAATCACTTTCTGAGTACGGGTGAAGACGTCATCATTTTTGACAATCTTTCGCGGGCCGGTGTGGCGCGTAACCTGGACTGGTTATACGCGACCCACGGCGACCGCCACCTGACCCACCTTCATGCCGATATCCGCGACGCCGATGCCTTGGCCGACGCTGTGGCCCGCGCCGATGTGATCTATCATCTGGCGGCACAGGTGGCGGTTACCACTTCGGTGGCGGAGCCCCGCACTGACTTTGAGGTCAATGCCCTGGGTACCTTTAACGTGTTGGAGGGAGCCAGGTTGGCCGGTCACAAACCAATCCTCATCTTCACCTCCACGAACAAAGTCTACGGAGGTATGGAAGATGTGGCTATCGTGGAAGAGCAGATCCGTTACCGTTACTGCGATTACCCGCAGGGGATCGCTGAGGACTGGTCGCTGGACTTTCACTCACCTTACGGCTGCTCCAAAGGAGCCGCCGACCAATATGTGCGCGACTATGCCCGCATCTACGACTTGCCGACCGTCGTCTTCCGTATGAGCTGCATCTACGGGCCGCGCCAGTTCGGCACTGAGGATCAGGGTTGGGTAGCCTATTTTGTCATTGCTTCGCTCCTAGGCTGGCCCATTACCATCTACGGTGATGGCAAACAGGTGCGTGATATCCTCTTTATTGACGATTTGGTGCGTGCCTTCGATCTAGCTACCGAGGATATCCAAGTGACGGCTGGCCAAGCCTACAACATCGGCGGCGGATCGGACAACACGATTGCCGTCTGGCGAGAGTTTGGTGAGGTGCTGCGTGATCTGATTGGTCGCGAGATCCCTGTGAGTTACAGCGATTGGCGACCTGGCGATCAACTGGTCTATGTCAGCGATACGCGCAAGGCCAGGCGCGACTTTGGCTGGCAGCCGCAAATTGGTAAGCGGGAGGGCATAGAGCGACTGCTCTACTGGGTCCAAAATAACCTCGAGCTGTTCGCCCCCCCAGAGAGTCATTTGCCGTAACGGCTGAGTGGCACCCTAGGTGGATTATCTGTATGACGCCTGAGCCACTATCACTCTCCGGTGGATCAGTGTAGTCCCGCTCGGCCGAGGCGATGTGACGCGCCTTAAGCTTCTCAAAGAGTTGGCCCTGGGCACGCCGGTAGTTTCCACCAGCAAGGGCGCTGAGGGTCTGGAGGCGACACGTGGCGAAGACATCCTGATCGCTGATACACCAGTGGAGTTTGCGGATGCTGTGCTGCGTTTGCTGGATGACAGGGCTCTACGGGCCAGGCTGGCTACCAACGGACGAAGGTTGGTGGAGAGTCGGTACGGGTGGGAGAGCATCGGGGAGAAACTGGATCAACTATTGCACAAAGTGGTAAAGGAGAGAAAAGCAGAATGATACGTGCCATCCGGCAGAGAGTCCCGATATCAAGTTCTGTTCTGATCCGGCTGGGTGTGCTCGCCGGTCTGGTGGTCGGGCTGATGGGCATTGGTTTTTTGACCTCACGCATCCCGCCGGAGCTTGTTTTGATAGCTATAGCTGTCCCCCCGGTTGTCCTGCTGGCTCTCAGTCGGCTCGAATTTGGCGTATTGGCCATCGTGCTGACGGCAGCGTTTGTGCGTTTTTCTCTGCCCACCGGCACTCAGAGCCGCATTGTGGCCAGCTTGCTTCTAACGGTTATATTCACAGCAGTCTGGTTGACCAGGATGCTGGTGGTGGACAAGAAGTTACAACTCAAACCTTCACGGGTCAACATGCCCCTGCTGGGCTTTGTTCTGGTCACTTTCATTTCCTATGTCTGGGGCAACGCTTTCCGTGATCCATTGGTGATAGTATGGCCTAGCTGGCCCTTTGTCCAGATAGGCGCGCTGGCCGTCATGGTCTTGCTGCCCGGCGCTTTCCTCCTGGCCTCCAACTGCCTGACGGATCTCAAATGGATCAAGTGGCTCACGGCTATTATCATGGCGGTCGGCATCCTGGAGATTCTGGGGGATTATCTGCATCTACCGCTGGGCTTCTTACAGGTAAGGCCCATGTTTCCAACGTGGTTCATTTGCCTGGCCTACGCTCAGGCATTGTTCAATCGCCGCATACCCATGGCGCTACGGCTTTTGCTCTTGGCCTTCGTGGGAGCCTGGATCTATCGCGTGGTCTTTACCCAGATAACCTGGCTTTCGGCCTGGCTGCCAACCGTGCTGGCGGCGGGGGCTATTACCCTATGGCGGTCTCGCTGGCTGATGGTCATCCTGCTCGTCGTTGCGCTGGTGTATGTGGGGACCAATCTGGATGATGTGCAGGCTGCCTATACACGGGAGTCTGCAGAGAGCGGTGTGACGCGCCTGAACGCCTATGCCCACAACTGGCGGGTGACAGGGAAACACTTCCTATTCGGCGTTGGCCCGGCAGGCTATGCGGCCTATTATATGTCGTACTTCCCCGGTGAGGCCATGGCCACGCATAGCAACTACCTTGACGTGTTGTCTCAAACGGGCGTCGTCGGCTTGCTCGCTTTGCTAGGGTTCTTGTTGGCTCTGGCATTGGTCGCCTGGGATTTGTTGCGCCAGACCAGAGGACGCTTTGATTTCCCCCAGGCCTTCGGTGTGGGGGCCTCTGCTGGTCTGCTGGGAGTTATTGTTGCCGCAGGGCTTGGAGACTGGCTGCTTCCGTTCGTGTATACCCAAACAATCGCTGGGTTTGACTACGCGGTGTATTCGTGGGTTCTCCGTGGAGCCATGGTCAGTCTGCACCGACTTGTGACGCCTGCAGCCACCGACAGGATTCGAAGAAGCGAGC
>SOHZ01000433.1 GCA_004377365.1 Anaerolineales bacterium
GATCCGCCAGTCTTGCAAGTCTCACTCAGCTCATGGATTTGTCCAAAGTCCAATTTCTCCCCGACGGTAGTAAATCTCGCGGGCGGTAGCCAGGGCATCTTCGTAGAGGTTGATGGACTGCTCGACCTGCCCCAGAAAGTAGCAGATGGTGCCTAGACTGCCGAGCCGGATACTCTCTCTCCTGCGGTCGCCTGTCTCGCGGGCGATGGCCAGGGCCTTTTCATAGAGCTCGTTGGCCCTTTCGACCTGCCCTAGGACTTGGCAAGCGAAGCCCAGGTTACCGAGACGACGCCCTTCCTCTACGCGGTCGCCTATCTCGCGGGCGATGGTCAGCGCCTCTTCGTAGAGCTTGATAGCCCCTTCGACCTGTCTCAAGTTGAGGTAAGCGTGACCCAGATGGCCGAGTCGGGCACCCTCACTCCGACGATCACTGATCTCGCGGGCTATGGCAAGAGCCTGCTCATAGAATTCGATGGCCCGTTCTACTTGCCCCAGGAAGCGATATGCGTAGCCTAGGTTGGCAAGATGTTGCCCTTCTCCGGCACGCTCACCTATCTCCCGGGTGAAGAACAAGGCCTCTTCGAGAACCTTGATGGCTCTCTCAACTTGCCCCAGATTACGGTAGACGTTGCCCAGACTGCCCAGGTTGGCCGCCTGCGCATAAGGGTCTGTCAGGTGCCCCAGGAGCTTCTCCCGCAGTTCGACCAGCCGGGCATAGTGTCCCCACAGGAACAGGTAGCCAGAATCAATCGGCTCCAACACCCGGCAAGCGTCATCATAATCCCCGGCGCGGACGCGGTGCTCGAACTCGGCCAGTTGGGGGGCCAGGTCGTCTATCGTCTTCCACTCGCTTTCGGGCTTGCGGAGGCCGACATAGAAATCGGCGGCGCGCAGTTCCAGGTTGCGCCGGTTGTAGGCATCCGCTCTTTCGTCTTCAGATAGCTGGCGGTAAGCATAGTCGCGGTCGAGAGGGTGGAGACTGTATTAGCCGGTGACGCGGCTGGCGCTCACGAAGTAGCCGCTCACCAGGCGGCGCAGGCCGGCTCGCACGTCCAGGCCAGGGAACCAGGGATGCAGCAGGTAGGCGATGGCCGTCTCATCCACCGGCCGGTCAAAGACGGCCAGGGCTTCCGTGATCCGCCGCTCGGCCTCTTCCAGGCGGCGGTAGCCTTCGGCCACCAACTGCTCCACCACCTCCGCACCGAATGTTGCTTCGTCGGCCAGCAGTTTGGGCAGGCTGGCCGTCGGGTCCTGGTGCAGGATACCGGCCAGGATTTCCAGGGCGCGGGGGATGCCCCGCGTGAGCTGGATGGCACGGCGCAGGTCGTCTTCTGGCGCGTCACGCAGGCCGAGCGTGCCTTGCGGGTCCAGGTCACGCAGCAGGGCGACAGCTTCGTCTTCTGGCAGGCCCTCGCGCAGAGGGATGCTGCGCGCACCGCGCAGTGCATCACCGGTGAGCTGGACCTCTTCCCGCGAGGTGACGACCAATCGCGCCCCGCCGGGCTGGGTCAGGCAGCGTTCGACAAAGAGGCGCAATCCCTCCTCAGCGATAGCACCGTCTTTGGCCATCTCTTCTTCCAGGTTGTCCAGTAGGATGAGGTACAGACCATCCTGCATGGTCTCCAGCAGGTATTCGACCTTGGCGGCCAGGGGTGTGTCTCCGGCCCAGCGGGCAGCCAACTTGCTGGCGGCCGGCTCGCCGAGCATCCGCCCCACGTCGGCGTAGATGCGCTCCAGGCCCAGGCCAGTGCTCCGCGCGCTGAGGTAGAGGATGCCGTCCGCCTGCCAGACTTCCGAAGTCTCGGAGACTTCGGAAGTCTCGACCCTTCGTTCCAGGTCGGCCAAGACCTTGCTGACCAGGGCCGTCTTGCCCATCCCACCCCGCCCCACCACGCTGACCAGGCGCACGCTGGCGTCGGCCAGGTGGTCGCAGAGGGCTTGTATCTCGCGTAGGCGGTCTTTGAAATGGGTCACGTCCAACGGGCGAAGGTTGACCACACGCTGGCGCTCGCGCATCTCGCGACGTTCCCTGTCGGCCTGGTCTCGCCTGGCCCGCAGAGAGTCTATGTCGGCGTCCAATTGCGCCTGCGCCCACTTGCCGACGGAGGCGGCCACCTGTCCGGCCAGTTCCTCAGGGCTCTTGAAGAACTGTACGGTGTGCTCTGTCGCCAGTTCCGCCCGCAAGGCTTCGATCTTCTTCCCACCCGCGCCTTTCTCCATTTGGCTGCGCGGCCAGGGCGCATCCTCGTCCAGCAGGAAGATCAGGCGCTCCAGGCCGGACTGGCCCGCCTGCCGGTACTCCAGTTCGGTGATGGACCGCTCCTGACCAGGCGGGACGTAGCCATAGCGCCAGGCGAAAATGCCGACGTAAACGTCGCAAGAGGCCACGTCGGCCAGGCATTTATCCAGCGGGCGTTTGTCGGTGGCCACGTAATCTTCCATGGCCATCACGTCGTACCGCATCTTGCGCAAGATGCCATAGACCTGCTGGCGGTGCTCTATCAGATCGTTGTAGGTTGAGGAGATGTAGATTTTGGTCATTGATCGTCGAACCCTTTCATTCCGGCTTGATTTCCAACGCTACGACGCCCAACGCCTCCTTCTCTGGCGGGTAGATGGCACGCAACCTTTCAAGGAGTTGGCCGGGTGGCACGTCGGGCGCGATGGAAGCTGCGTCCTCATGGGCCAACAGCTCCTCAAAGCTGGCATAGTGCCCTATCCGCCGGATGACAAAAGGGTGCCGATCATTGAGCAACAACCGGTCGCCCACTTGCAACCGCGTGATATTGCTGTACCCCACGCGGACCTCAACGGTCTTGCGTCCTGCCAAAATGAGCTGCAGATATTCATCTTTGATCCACAGCGTCTTGGTGCGCATCCCCTCACCCTACTACTCTGTCAATCCGAAATTGACGTGTTGTCATTCTGAGCCGGAGCCCTTCACTTCGTTCAGGATAAACTCCGCGGAGGCGAAGAATCTCGTTGCCTGCATAACAGGGCGCTCATTTACTAATAAAAACGAGATTCTTCGTCGCTTCGCTCCTCAGAATGACAACCCATCACAATAATCTTGACAAAACACTACCCTGTCCCCAGATGCTCCCATTCGGCTACCAAGCGGCGCAGTTCCTCCTCCACCTGGGCGTACTCAGCGCCCAACTCGGTCAGACGGGTCAAGTCCTGCGCGGCGCTGGCCGCCGTCAGATCACCTGCTAAGGCCGTCAGCCGATTCTCCAGCACAGCGATGGCCTCCTCCAACTCTGCCATCCGCCGGGCCCGCCGCTCTTGCTCTCGCCTCTCCGACCGCTCCTCACCTCGCCTCTTCTCCTCCCTCGACTCCACCCGGGGCAGATCTCTCGGCTCCTCCCCCTTGACCTTCTCGGCAACGTACTCCGAATACCTGCCCCGGTGCACGTGCAGCGACTCCCCTTCGATAGCCCACACCTGGGTCGCCAGGGCCTCGATCAGATACCGATCGTGGGAGACGAACAGCACGGTGCCGTCGAACTCGGAGAGCACCTCTTGGAGCACCTCCTGCGAGGCGATGTCCAGGTGGGTGGTCGGTTCGTCCAGCACCAAAAAGTTGGGCCTGGCCAGGGTGAGCTTGGCCAGAGCGACTCGCATCCGCTCTCCGCCGGAGAGGTCGCCGATGCGCTTGAACACCTCATCGCCGCTGAAGAGGAAACGACCGAGAAAGCCACGAGCTTTTTCCAGGGGGAGATTCTCCACGTCCAGGATCTCGTCCAGGATAGTGCGCTGCGGGTCCAGGCCATCGTCGCCCACAGCCTGCGCCAGGTAGCCAACGCGCAGGCTGGCCCCTAACCGCACCTCACCGGCCAGCGGGGAAAGCTGCCCCAGGATGGTGAGGATCAGGGTCGTCTTCCCGGAGGCGTTGGGGCCGATGAGCGCCGCCCGCTCGCCCCGCCGCAGGTCCAGGTCGGGACAGGAGCAGAGGCGGAGGGCCCCGTCGTCGGTGCGATGTCCGACCACCAACTCGCTGGTGGCCAGCACCAGATCGCCGCTGCGAGAGGCGGCCTGCATCGAGAGCCTCATCGTCCGCAGCTCACGAGGTCGTTCCAGGCGCTCTAGCCGGTCGAGGCGCTTCTGGCGGCCGCGAGCCTCTCTGTGCCGCTGGCCTGCCCCGTAGCGACGGATGAACTCCTCGGTCTTTTCGATGTGCTCCTGCTGGGACTGGTACTCAGCCAGGCGGCGGGCCACCCGCTCGGCCCGCAGCTCGACGTAGCGGCTATAGTTGCCAGGGTACTCCTCCAACCGCCCCAAGGCCAGTTCCCACACCCGGCTCACCACCCTATCCAGGAAGTAGCGGTCGTGGGCCACAACCACCAGGCTGCCCGGCCACCCGATCAGGTAGCCTTCCAGCCACTCCAGGGCGGCCAGGTCCAGATAGTTGGTCGGCTCATCGAGGAGGAGAAGATCGGGTTCCTCCAGGAGCAGCCGGGCCAGGAGGGCGCGGGTCTTCTGCCCGCCGCTCAGGTGTGAGATGGGACGCTGATGCTCCTCCTCTTGAAAACCGAGCCCGCCCAACACTCGACGGATGCGGCTCTCATAGGTGTAGCCCCCGGCCATCTCGAAGCGTGTCTGCGCCTGGCCGTAGCGGGCCAGCGCCCGTTCGCGCCGGGCAGAGTCGGCCATGGCCCGCTCCAGCTCCCCCAACTCTGCCTGCTGGGCCTGGAGGTCGGCAAAGACGGTCAACATCTCGTCATACAGGGTGCGCTCACCAGGCAGGTCCGGGTGTTGTGGCAACCAGCCGATGCGCAGCCCTCGCGCCCGATGGACGCGGCCAGCGGTGGGGGTATCCAGCCCGGCCAGCAGACGCAGCAGAGTGGACTTGCCGTGCCCGTTCGGGCCGATGAGGGCCACCTTGTCGCCCCGGCCGATCTGCAACGACACGTCCCTGAACACATCCTGTGCCCCGTACGATTTGGCCAAGCTATTGGCAGTGAGAATCGTCATAGCTACGACACCCTCGGCTCATTCTGACTCAATTTCCAACGCCACGACGCCCAACGCCTCCTTCTCCGGCGGATAGATGGCGCGCAACCTTTCGAGGAGTTGTCCGGGTGGCACGTCGGGCGCGATGGAAGCTGCATCTTCATGGGCCAACAGCTCCTTGAAGCTGGCATAGCGCCCTATCCGCCAGATGACAAACGGGTGCTGATCATTGAGCAGCACCCGATCGCCCACTTGCAACCGTTTATACTACTAAACACAATATACACATGCCTTTCGCCCTCACCGCCCGTATTGTGTTAGTATGTTAGTAGCAAGCTCCGAGGGACGCCTCGGACTTGC
>SOHZ01000049.1 GCA_004377365.1 Anaerolineales bacterium
CGGTAACGGGAACGGTAACGATAAACCACGAGATAGAGAGTTATGGGAAAAAAGGTAACCATCCGAGACGTTGCGGCCGCAGCCGGAGTCTCTCACCAGACAGTATCCCGAGTGATCAATAACAGGCCCGACGTGGCTGAGGAAACCCGCCGCCGAGTGTGGCAGGTGATTGAAGAATTAGGCTATCAACCCAGCGCCATCGCTCGCAGTCTGGTCTCCAAGAGGACACATACGCTGGGCCTGATCACGGCTGATTTCAGCGATTATTTCTTTACCCAGGTCATCGTCGGGGCCGAAGTGGAGGCCAGAAAGCACGGGTACTTCTTCATGCTCTGCAGCACCGAGCGGAACCTGGCTGACGAGCCCGAATACCTGCGACTACTGACCGAAAGGCAGGTGGACGGCATCCTTTTTGCCCGTCCCAGCACTGAGGAGGATAGTCGTCACATCGCCTCGCTGATCCGGGAGGGGGTGCCATTGGTCACCACGGCCTATTGGTTGCCAGGTGAAAAACTGACCGTGGTGGACGTGGACAACGTTGACGGCGGCTTGCAGGCTACGGAATGTCTCATCGAGCTGGGACGCTGTAAGATCGGTATGATCACCGGCCCCGCCGGCTGGAAATCAGTGAACGATAGAACCGAGGGCTACAAGTTGGCCTTGGAGAGGGCGGGCATACCCCTTGACGTATCTCTCATCGAGCGTGGTGATTGGTCATATCAAAGTGGCTACGAGGCTATGAAGCGACTGCTGGAAAAGGCGGCCCACACCACGGCTGTCTTCGCCCAGAACGACCAAATGGCCATCGGGGCCATGCGAGCCCTGCACGAGGTGGGACGAAGGATACCCGATGACGTGTCCGTCGTCGGTTACGACGATATCCCGGCCGCTGCCTACAGCCAGCCCCCCCTGACGACTATACGTCAGCCCATGCAACAGGTAGGGGAAGTAGCCACACGGCTGTTGATCGAACTCATCAATGATCCTGCTGCAGAGAGAAAGGAGGTCTTACTGAAAACAGAGTTAATTCGACGGGAAACGTGCAGTAGCAACTGACACAGGCTGAACAGGGAAAAGCCCATACTAGCTGGGCAAGAAGCAACTGTGAGGGGCGCAGGCAATTCATCGCCTAAATAAGAAGAGGAGATGTTCATCACCCCGCTGATCTAGACGAACATCTCCTTACCAGCACTCCCTCGCCAGCCCGTATCAGGTTCAGCGAAGGGGCGCAGCTCCTAAAGTATAATACAAGCCGAACCTGATGTCAAAGCTGGCCAGAGCTGGAGGCGAGCCTTTGCCCATCCCCTCCTGACGAATGGGCTCACCAGCGCCCCACGTTGAGAAAGGAGGTGAGTGAACGATTATTCTGGTTGGCCAATAGCAGAGAGGCTCACTAAGAGCAACTCAATCAAATCTCAAAACGAGGAGGGAAACGACAATGAAAAGGTTAATGGCATTACTAATCACTGTGGTCGTATTGGCCAGCCTTGTGGCCGCCTGTGCCCCCACGCCGGAGGTCGTGGAGAAGGTAGTCAAGGAGACCGTGGTGGTCGAGAAAGAGGTCGAGGTCGAGGTCACCAAGGTCGTGGCCGGTACGCCGGAGACGGTGGTTGTCACCGCCACGCCAGTGCCTCCGACCCCCGAGCCTGAGAAGCCCACGGGCCAGATCGTGGTCTGGGGCTGGACGTCGGCCATGCGGGATACCATTGAAGCCAGCGGTGTCCTGGCCGACTTTCAGGCGGAGTACCCCGACATCGAGGTGGAGATCGTGTACTACGCCCCCACAGATGTCTACACCAACCTGCCCCTGGCCCTCACCGCCGGCGAGGGCGCACCCGACGTCTGCCTGGTGGAGAACAGCCACCTGGCCGAGTACGTCCATCTGGGCGGTTTGCTTGATCTGACGGACAGGGTTCAGCCGTACCTCGACAAGATGAACGACTACAAATGGTATGACTGTGAGAAGGACGGCAAGTATTACTGCCTGCCCTGGGACTCTGGCCCCGTGGTCATGTACTACCGCCGTGACGTCTTCGAGGCGGCTGGCCTGCCGACCGACCCGACCGAGGTGAGCGAGACGATCGCCACCTGGGAGGACTATCTCGAAGCCTGCCGGACCATCAAAGAGAAGACCGGCGCTTACTGCTTCGCCCACAACAAAGCCAATAACTTTGGCCGTCTCTACGAGATGGTGCTCTGGCAACAGGGCCTGGGCTACTACGATCCCGACACCGGTGAGGTCACCGCGGATAGCCCTGAGAACATCGAGACTTTGGAGATGTTGGGCCAGTTCTGGGAGGAGGACCTGGTCTCCGACTCGCTGGAGTGGCAAGACCCCTGGTACGCCGAACTGGGTACGGTAAACTTGGAAGATCAGCCCATCGCTACCCTCATCGAGGCTTCCTGGATGGATGTCTTCTTGAAGAGCTGGATCGCCCCCGGCACGGCTGGCAAGTGGGGTGTGGCCTACATGCCAGTCGTTGAGGAAGGCGGCGTGCGGGCGTCCAACGACGGTGGCTCCGTCTTTGTCATCCCCGAGCAAAGCGATAACCCCGATGCCGCTTGGGCTTTCGTCGAGTTCTGCCTGGGCCGCGAGAAGAGCCAGCTCAAGTTGTTCGCCATCAGCGGCTTCATCCCCTCGCTGGAGACCACCTATGACGATGCCCTGTTCCTGGGGGGTGACTCCTACTTCGCCGGCCAGAACACCCGCAAGATCTACGCCGACGTGGTGGCAAAGATCCCCCGGGCAGGCGTCTATGGCCCCGACTACAACATGATGAACGGCGCCGTGATGGTAGGGATTCAACGCTACGCTGCTGGTGAAGTGACGGCTGAGGAGGCTCTGAAAGAAGCCGCAGCCGAGATCCGCGCGAGCCTTGAATGACCACCATAGCCTAACGACGGGCAAGGAGAGCCCCCGTGGCTCTCCTTGCCCCTTTCAAACAGAGGAGGTACACGATGGCATTGGAAGCCACGATTACGGCCCCTACTGAAAGAAGGAGAGAGCTTTGGAGGCAGATCGTCAAGAGCCGCTGGGCCTATACCTTCATATCACCCTTCTTCATCCTGTTTCTGATCTTCCAGTTCGGACCGATCCTTTTCTCTATCTATCTTAGTGTCGTCAACTGGAAAGGACTGGGAGCGATGGAATTCGTCGGCCTGAAAAATTTTACCTATCTCTTTGGTGCCGGAGGCAAAGCCTTTCGGCAGTCGGTTCTAAACGGCGTCATCCTGTTCTTCATGTACGTTCCCATCATGACCTTTGTAGCTATCGTCCTGGCCGTGATCCTGAACTCCAGGCTGGTCCGCTTCTTCCAGGGCTACCGCACGCTGATTTTCGCCCCTTACGTCACCTCGATGATCGCTGCGGGGTTTACCTTCCGCCTTTTGCTAGAGCAGAAGGGTGGGCTCTTCAATATCGCCCTGGAAGCGCTGGGCTTGCCTGGGATCCCCTGGCTGGAGAGTCTCTGGGGGGCGCGGGTTTCCCTCTGCCTGCTCGTCGTCTGGGGCTGGCTGGGTTACAACATGGTGATTATGCTGGCTGGGCTGCAGACCATTCCCCGCGAACTGACGGAGGCCGCTCTTATTGACGGCGCCAGTCCCGTTCAAGCTTTCTTTCGTATCACCATCCCCCTTTTGCGTCCTGTGATCCTCTTCTCAGTGATCCTTTCCACCATGGGCAGTTTCGGCCTCTTCAACGAGCTCATGGCACTCTTCTACACCACACGTGGAAGCGGACCAATGAGAGCCACCCTCACGCCTGTGGTCCGCATCTATCAGGTGGCCTTTGATAATTTCCGGTACGGACGTGCCTCAGCCACGGCCTACGTTTACTTCGCGCTCATTTTCGTGCTCGCCTTCTTGCAAAATAGATACTTCGGACGCGAGGACTGAGGGGAGTAACCCCATCAGGTCTTTCGCTTTCAGGGAGAACGGAGGGAAGGATGACAAACTTGCGATCTCTGGCCACCCAAATTGCCGTGTACAGTCTGTTAACCCTGATCGCCTTCTTCATGATTTTGCCTTTCATCTGGATGCTGAGCACCTCTTTCAAGCCGCAGGACGAGATATTCCGTAGCCCGCCCATTCTCATCTCTCCTAACATGAGTCTGGATGGCTACCGCTATATTGTGGATCTCGGTGCCCTCAGGGTCCTGTGGAATACCTTTTTCATCGCCTTCACATCCACCGCCCTTTCGCTTTTCTTCTGCACCCTGGGCGGCTATGGCTTTGCCAAGTACCGCTTTCCGGGTCGCGGTGCGCTCTTTGCTTTCCTCCTGGGCACGATGATCATCCCCAGCGCGGTGCTCATGGTGCCCACCTACATCATTATGCTTAAATTGGGCTGGCTTGATACCTACTGGCCCCTCATCATACCTGGCGCAGCCAACGCCTTCGGCATCTTCTTCATGCGCCAATACATCAGCACCATTTCCGACGAATTGCTGGACGCGGCGCGCATAGACGGCTGCAGCGAGTTCGGTATCTTCTTGCGGTGCATCTTGCCTATCTGCACACCCGGCCTGACCACCCTGGGGTTGATCTTTTTCATGAGTTCCTGGAACAACTACCTGTACCCCTCGATCTATCTAAAGTCACCAGACAAGTTCACTTTGCCTTTGTTGATGGTGCAGATGCAGGGTCCGCCGGGTTACTCCCTCTATCGGGAATGGATGGGGGTAGCAGTGGTCAGTATAGTGCCGCTTCTGATCATCTTCCTGATCTTCCAGCGCCGCTTCACGGAGGGTATCACTGCTGGCGCAATCAAATGACAGGGCAGCCAACGCCGCTGGATAGCACAACCATAGGTAACAGGAGGAAATATTGTGGCAAGTGTGACCTACAAGCACGTAACCAAACGCTTTGGCGACGTCGTCGCCGTGAACGACCTGGATATCTACATTGAAGACAAAGAGTTCCTGGTCTTTGTCGGGCCGTCGGGCTGTGACAAAACGACCAGCCTGCGGCTGCTGGCCGGTCTGGAAGAGACCACCGAAGGGAACATCTACATCAGCGAGCGGCTGGTCAACGACGTGGCCCCCAAAGACCGCGACATCGCCATGGTCTTTCAGTCCTACGCTCTCTACCCGCACATGTCGGTTTACGACAACATGGCCTTTGGCTTGAAGCTGCGCAAGACCCCCAAGGCCGGGATTGAAAGGCGCGTCAAGGAAGCAGCGGCCGTCCTGGGCATCGGCGACCTGCTGGACCGCAAGCCGAAGCAGCTCTCCGGTGGTCAGCGGCAGCGCGTGGCCGTGGGTCGGGCCATCGTCCGCGACCCGGCGGTTTTTCTGATGGATGAGCCGCTTTCCAACCTGGACGCCAAGCTGCGCGTGCAGGCGCGCGCCGAGATCTCCAAGCTGCATCAGCGACTGGGCACCACCTTTATCTACGTGACCCACGACCAGACCGAGGCCATGACCATGGGTACTCGCATTGCCGTGATGAAGGATGGCCTTTTGCAGCAAATTGCTTCGCCGCAAGTGCTGTACGATACGCCCTACAACGTCTTTGTCGCCGGGTTCATCGGCAGCCCATCCATGAACTTTTTCGACGTGACGCTGACCGGCACCAAAGACGAGATGTACGTGGACGGCAGCTCTTTCCGCCTGCGGGTGCCGCCCGACAAGGCCCAAGTTTACGCTGGGCGCGGCTACCTGGGCAAAGAGGTCATCTTTGGCATCCGCCCTGAGGACATCTACGACCCCGAGTACGTGGCGCCCGACACCTACGAGCAGCGCATGCAGACCTCTGTGGACGTGACCGAGTTGATGGGCAACGAGGTGTTCGTCTACCTGGTCACTGGCGACAAGCAGTTCATCGCCCGCGTGGACCCGCGCACCAAGGCGCACATCGGCGGCACCCTCGACGCCGTGGTCAACATGGATCGCATGCACATCTTTGACCGGGACACCGAAATCGCCATCCGCTAGAAATTTACCCGACCAAAACACAATGCGGGTAGTGTCATTTGGTTTTCGCAACTTCCAGTTGCCGATTCCGGTGGATGACTTGATTGCGCCCGAAGGCATGCCGGTGATGGACTATCGGGAGAGCATCGCCATCAATCCGCCACAGACGGTCGCTGCCATGAACGAGGCGCTGGGCAAGTATATGGACTGGGACGTGTACTATCACGGGGCAAACGACGCATGATCTCTGGATGGCTACAGACGGTCAAGGGAGCGGTGGCGGTTGAGGATCTTGGCCTGATCTTGCCGCATGAGCATCTTTTCACCGATCTACGTGGGCCATTGGCTCCTGACTATGCCCTCGCCGAGCCGGAGGCCGTGGCGCGGGTGATGGAACCTTACCTGGCGGCAGCCCAAGCCATTGGGGTGACGGCTCTCGTGGAATGCTCGACCGTCGGCGTGGGGCGGAACATCGCCGTACTCCAGTACCTGGCCGAGGTCACCCCCATTTACGTCATCGCGCCGACTGGCGCATATCGCGAGGATTTCACCCCACCGTCTCTCCGGGAGCTGAGCGTCGAAGCATTGGCCGAAGAATGGGTCCGTGACCTGACCGAAGGTATCGAGGGCACGGAGGTTCGCGCTGGCTTCATCAAGATCGCGATGAGCGACGATGGCCCGACCCCTCTGGAAGTGCGGAACCTGAAAGCTGCCGCACTGGCAAGCCGACAGACAGACGCGGTCGTCGTCAGCCACACTGCCAGCGGCGCGGTCGCCCGGCGCGAGATGGAGATTCTCGAGTCAGCGGGCCTCGACCTGGGACGCTTCATCTGGGCGCATGCCAACCTGGAGCCCGATCCGACCGTTCATCTGGAAGCAGCACGGCGGGGGGCCTACGTTGAGTTTGACGCCGTCGGCGCGGAATGGCAACCGCAGAGCGCGCTGGTGGACTACACCCTTGCGCTCATCGAGGCTGGCTGCGCTGAAAGAATTTTGCTCTCGCATGATGCGGGCTGGTACGACCCCTCGCAACCCGACGGCCAACCCGAAGAGGGCGGGATACGGGGCTACACCGCCTTGGTGGAGGAATTCATCCCCGCCCTGCGCGCCCGCGGCGTGACGGACGACCTGGTACATCTTATCACTGTGACCAATCCTGCCAGGGCGTTTGCGTTCGCAGACACCCCTTGATCACTCGGAGGGCCTCATGTCTTTACCCCCACCCACTTTTGCTCGCCTTCACCTCGGCGCAGCGTACTACCCCGAGCACTGGCCGGAGGAGCGCTGGCCGGAAGACATCCGGCTGATGCGCAAAGCCAGACTGACCGTGGCCCGCCTGGCAGAGTTCGCCTGGTCCACGCTCGAACCGACAGAGGGCGAGTTCCATTTCGACTGGCTTGACCGCGCCATCTCGGCCCTGGCCTCCGCCGGTATCGTCTCTGTCCTTGGGACGCCCACCGCCGCACCGCCCGCCTGGCTGGTGCAACAGAACCCAGATTTGCTGGCCGTGGACGAGAGCGGACACCGCGTCCAGTTTGGCAACCGCTGCCACTACTGTGTCAACTCACCAGAGTTCCACGCTGCCACCCGTCGCATCGTCGGCGCGATGGCGGAGCGCTTCGGTTCAACCCCGCACGTTATCGGCTGGCAACTCGACAACGAGTATAACCGCGTCTGCTATTGCGACCGCTGCCGGGGCCTCTTCCAGCGCTATCTGGCCGAAAAGTTCGGCTCGCTCGACGCGCTCAACCGCCACTGGTCAACCCGCTACTGGAGCCAGACCTACTCAGGGTGGGAACAAATTCCAATTCCTATCGGTCCGCACAACCCCGGGCTGATGCTGGAGTTTAAGCACTTTGTCACCGAAAGCTACCGCAAGTTCCAGCGGCTTCAACTGGACGCCTTACGCTCGCATTTACGGCCCGGCGTGTGGATCACGCATAACTTTATGGGCTGGTTCAACGGCTTTGACCATTACGTTTTGACCAGGGACCTCGACTTGGCCTCCTGGGACTGGTACGTTGGCACGGGGCATCACGACTATCTGACCTCCGGTGCAAAGCACGACCTCACGCACGGCTTCAAGCGGCGGAACTTTTGGCTCATCGAGACCCAGCCGGGCAATGTCAACTGGTCGTCCACCAACAACACGCTCAACAAAGGCGAGGCGCGGGCCATGGCCTGGCACGCGGTGGCCCACGGCGCGGACGCGGTGCTGTATTGGCAGTGGCGCTCGGCCCTGGGCGGCCAGGAGCAATATCATGGTGCACTGGTAGACCAGTCGGGTCAACCCCGGCCCTTCTACGAGGAGGTCCAACAACTGGGCCGTGACTTTGCGGTTGCCTCTCCCCTCCTCTCCAGTTCTGCGGTGGTCTCCGACGTTGCCCTCCTCAACTCCTACGACAGCCGCTGGTCTATTCAGTGGCAGCGCCACCATCGTGATTTCGACTACGTGGCGCACTTCAATCACTACTACCGTCCGCTGGCCGTGCGAAACATCGCCGCCGACGTCATCTCCACCGACGCGCCCCTCGAAGGCTACAAGTTGGTGATTGCGCCGGCTTTGTTGGTGTTGAACGGAAGCCGGGCCACGAGATTGAGAGATTTCGTGGAGCGGGGTGGGCACTTGGTGCTGACCATTCGCTGCGGGATGAAAGACGAGTACAATGCCCTCCTTCCCTCGCGCCAACCCGGTCCGCTGGCTGATGTGGCCGGGGTCGAGGTCGAGGAGTACTACGCGTTGTTGGAGCCTATACCGGTGGCGGGGGAGTGGTTCGCTGGCACCTCACGCCTGTGGGCAGAGCGGCTCAAGGTGCGAGACGAGGCCAGCACCCAGGTCATCGCCCACTATGGTGTGGCCAATGGCTGGCTGGATGACCAACCAGCCGTCACGGTGCATCCACACGGCGAGGGACGAGTATACTTCGTCGGCTCGTATCTCGACGACGCCTCGCAGCAATCGCTCTTGGACCGCATCGTTGCCACAGCCAGAATCGAGCCAGTGATGGAGACACCTGTCGGGGTGGAGGCCCGCAAACGGGTGAACGCTGAGGGGGTAGAGGTCCTTATTGTTATCAATCACACGCGGGCGAAGCAGTTCGTGCGGTTACCCTGGCCTGCGCGAGAGCATCTGAGTGGGCAGTCGGTGGAAGGAAAGTTAAAGCTCGCGTCCTATGGGGTTGCGGTTCTCACCCCGCTGACCTAACTGGGCATCATGCGCACCTGACTGACATTAAAACCCGGCCAGCGAGACGTCTCGCAAGCGGCTGTCCCTCTGGCGGCTTATCCGCTGCGCCGACCAGTGAACCAACCGCTCGGACGCACCGGACACATGAGCACTGTAGCCATCTTCGGCGCGGCAGCTTTCTATCAGGTGACGCAAGCCGAGGCCGACGCGGCCATGGAACAAGTGATCGCCGCAGGGGTCAACCAGACGAAAATCCCCTGTCACGCGAGTACGTCGTGGGGCTGGCGGCGGAGATCGGAGTGTCGTTTCATGTGCCAAAAAGGATAGAGTGACATGAACGTCGTTGTGTTTAGTTCAAGTCCGAACAAGGATGGCCTGACGGCCGCTTGTGCGGCCGCCGCAGTCGAAGGCGCACTGCTGACCGGCGGGCATGCTGAAGAGGTTCGGCTCAATGATTTGCAGATCGGGCTGTGCCAGGCGTGCGATAATGGCTGGGGCACGTGTCTGAAAGAGCACGAGTGCCAGGTAGAAGACGACTTCCAAGCACTGCATGCACGCGTGTGCCAGGCCGATGCATACGTGCTCGTGACGCCCGTATATTGGGGTGAGATGAGCGAATCAGCCAAGGCGTTCACAGATCGGTTGCGCCGTTGCGAGGCAACGCGCGGCAGAGAGAGCGGCCTGTTCGGCAAGCCTGTGATTGCTGTAGCAGCCGCAGGTGACAGCGGCAACGGCGTGATCACCTGCCTGTCAAGCATGGAACGCTGGATTGAACATGTCCAGGCGCGCAAGTTCGATCTCATTCCAGTCAACCGTTGGAGTAGAGAGTACAAGCTCGTAGCGATCCGCACAGCAGCACAGGCAATGACACAAGAAATCATGCCGTAACGCAAAATTCAGGGAGGACTCTATGTTCTATTTTGGCGTTGATTACTATCCCGAACACTGGCCCGAAGAACGCTGGGCGGAAGATGCCCGGTTGATGGCCGAAGCAGGCTTCAACATCGTGCGCCTGGCCGAATTCGCCTGGTCCAGGATGGAACCCAAAGAGGGCAGTTACGACTTTGACTGGCTAGACCGCGCGATTTCTATTCTCGCCTCTCACGACATCGGTATCGTGTTGGGGACTCCCACCGCCTCACCGCCGCCGTGGCTGATGACCAAGCATCCCGATATCTTCCGCGTGCGCGAGGACGGTCGGCGCCTGACCTTCGGCAATCGCCGTGAATACTGTCCGAACAACCCGGTTTACCATGAGTATTCGCGCCGGATCGTGACTGCTATGGCCGAACATTACGCTGATCATCCGGCGGTCATTGGCTGGCAAATTGACAACGAGTTCGGCGACCGCTGCTATTGCCCTGTTTGCGCTCAGGATTTTCGGGATTGGCTGCGCCATCGCTATGGATCACTTGACGACCTCAATGAAAAGTGGGGCACCACTTTTTGGAGCCACGTCTACACCGACTGGGATCAAATTCCTGTACCGCTTACAACCGGCCGTCGCCGAACATTACGCTGATCATCCGGCGGTCATTGGCTGGCAAATTGACAACGAGTTCGGCGACCGCTGCTATTGCCCTGTTTGCGCTCAGGATTTTCGGGATTGGCTGCGCCATCGCTATGGATCACTTGACGACCTCAATGAAAAGTGGGGCACCACTTTTTGGAGCCACGTCTACACCGACTGGGATCAAATTCCTGTACCGCTTACAACCGGCCGTTCACCCAACCCTGGCCTGGCCCTTGATTTCTACCGCTTCTCGTCGGACTCGTACGTGGCTTACCAGCAGATGCAGATGGACATTCTGCGTGAAAAGTGCCCCGATCATCTGATCACCCACAACTTTATGGGCTTCAAGTACGACCAGATTAATTACTTCGACCTTGCCCAGGATCTCGACTTTGTATCATGGGACAATTACCAGCGCACACAGTGGGGTATGCAAGCTGACGTGGATCCCAGCCATGTCGCCCTCGCCGCTGACACCATGCGCGGCCTCAAGTGTCAGAATTTCTGGGTGATGGAACAGCAAGCGGGGTCAGGCGGCTGGGAGGTCGTGAGTGTGACCCCACGCCCCGGCGAGTTACGGTTGTGGGCCTATCAGTCCATTGCGCACGGTGCAGACGCCATCGTCTTTTTCCGTTGGCGGACGGCACGCTTTGGCACCGAGCAATACTGGCACGGCCTGCTTGACCACGGTGGACGCCCTGGCCGGCGTTACGACGAAATCAAACGTATGGGCGCCGAAATCAGAAAAGCCGGCGAGCAGATTTCTGGCGCAACCGTCAAGCCGGCCGTCGCCATGATCCTCTCCTACGACTCGCGTTTCGCCTTTCAGATTCAATCGAACAATCCGCAGTTTGATTATCTTGACCATTTCCATCAGTTCTATCGTGCTCTTTACCATCGCCACGTCCCGATTGATATCGTGGCCCCGACCGCCGACCTCTCAACCTACAAATTGGTCGTGGCTCCGGCCCTTCACCTCGTGTCTGACGCCGTTGCCGAGAACCTCAAACGCTTTGTACGGGCAGGAGGCGTCCTTGTCCTCACCATACGCACTGGCGTTAAGGACGAGGCCAACGCTGTGGTTAACATGCCCCTGCCTGGCCTGTTAGCCGAGTTGTGCGGCGTTGAGGTCGAGGAGTACGACTCCCTGGGCATTGACATGCAAAATCAGCTCTTTACGCTGCCCGAACTGGCTTCCGGCTTCCCGGTCTCTGTCAATACGTGGTGCGATGTGCTGAAGCGCAACGGTGCAGACGTGGTAGCAACCTACGCACAGGACTACTACGCTGGCAAACCGGCCATCACGCTGAACCGATTTGGTCAGGGCCAGGTCGTGTACGTTGGTGCGCTGGGCGATTTCCGCTTGCATGAAGCGCTGGCTGGCTGGCTCCTCAACCTAGCCGGGGTGCGGCCGATCCTCACCGCGCTGGGAGGAGTCGAGGTGGCTGAACGCTGGCAGGGCAACCAGCGGCTGCTGTTCGTGCTCAATCACACTGAGCAAAAGCAAGAAATAACTTTAGACGGTCGCTTCGCGGATTTGCTGGACGGCTCAGGGACTCTCGAAGGGACCGTCACAGTCCCGCCGCGGGACATCCTGGTATTGCTGGAGAAAGGGAGGGACTAGGCTGTGGAATACCGTGAACTGGCGCACACGGGCTGGATTCTGATGTCCGATGCGGTGACTTGCGCCATTCGCGAGAACTGCCCGCCGGAGTATGGCGCGGGGCAGGCCCGCTTGGACCAGGAGGTAACCTTGGCGATCTACGAGTCGGCACGGCGGGGGGGCGAGCCAGTCAAGCTGCTACTTATTCAGGAGGAGGACATACCATGCAACCAAACTTTGATTTTCTGCGCGTCAGAGGCTCCGAGATCGTCAATGGGCGAGGTGAGGTCGTCCGCCTGGGTGGCTTTTGCCTGGGCGGCTGGATGAATATGGAGAACTTTATCACCGGCTGTCCCGGCCATGAATCCGGTATGCGGACGGCTGTGGCCCGCGTACTGGGCGAAGCCAAAGCGCAGTTCTTCTTCGAGCGTTTCTTGCACTATTTCATCACTGAGGATGATTTACGCTTTCTCAAGGACCTTGGCTGCACAGCCGTTCGGGTTGCCCTCAATTATCGCCATTTCGAATCCGACGACCAGCCCTTTGAATACAAGCTTGAAGGCTTCACGCTTCTCGACAAAGTGATCGGCTGGGCGCGTGCCCAACAGCTCTACGTGATCCTGGACTTGCACGCTGTCCAAGGTTGGCAGAATGGCGGCTGGCACTGCGACAATCCTGGCCGAGAGGCGCATTTCTGGGGGCAGAAGGTCTTTGAGGAGCGGGCAGTGGCGCTGTGGGAGGAGCTGGCGCGGCGATACCGCGACGAGCCTTTTGTAGCGGGCTACAACGTCATGAACGAATCGGATGCCGACGAGGTGGTGTGGCTCAACCGCTTCTACCGCCGCGTCACCAACGCCATTCGAGCCATAGATCCTGACCACATCCTGTTTCTCGAAGGGAACCGCTACTCCCAGCAGTTCGATCAGCTCGATCCGCCTTTTGACGGCAACACAGTTTACAGCAGCCATAACTACGTCGTGCCCGGCCTGGAGGACGGGCGGTATCCGGGTGAGTTCGACGGCGAATTCTACGACCGCGAGCGACTTGAAGGGTCGTACTTGGAGCGTACCGCGTTCATGCGTGAGCACGGTGTGCCCCACTGGTTTGGCGAGTTTGGCTGCATCTACACAGACAGCGCATTGGAGCCCTCTCGCCTGCGTGTCATGGCGGATCTGATTGACATCGCAGAGGAGCAAGGGGATCACTGGACCATCTGGACTTATAAGGACATCGGCAAGATGGGACTGGTGTACGCCGATCCCGAGTCGGAGTGGATGCAACGCACGCGCTCGGTCCGCGAGGCCAAAACGACCTTACGCTGCGATTCCTGGATAGAAAGGCACGAGGCCGAAATAGGAAGGCTCATTCAGCAGATCAGCGAACGTACCAGGATGGCCGTCGCGGACCTGCCGGGTGACTGGGCAAACCTGGATGAAACTCTGAGAAGGGCCATCTGTGATGGTGTGTTGTCTCGCATGCTGTTACCCGCGTTCGCTGAGCAGTTTCGTGGGATGAGTGAAGACGAGATTGACCGGATGATGCAGTCGTTTGCACTCCACAACTGCGTCCGGCGGGAGGGGCTGACGCAACTGATCAAAGCCCGGTTGCTGAAAAGATAAGGAGCCAGACGATGACTGAATTTAACCAAAAACAAGACCGCATTCAAGCTCTGCTGGCAAAGCACGAACTCGATGCGCTTCTCCTTCAGCGCGTGAGCAGTTTCGCCTGGGCCATGTGCGGCGCGGCGTCGTATGTGAACACCGCGACCACCAACGGCGAGGCCGTGCTGCTGATCACGTCCTCCGACCGACACCTCATCACAAACAACATTGAGGCAACACGGTTGGAGCAGGAAGAGAAACTCACGGCGCAAGGTTGGGAATTTCGTGTCGTGCCCTGGCACGAGGCGCAGGACACCGTGGCCGAGTTGACCAGAGGGTTGAGACTCGGTGCCGACGGGCCTTATCCCGGCGCAACCGATCTCTCGGGAGATGTGGCCCGCCTCCGCGCCAATCTAACCCCGGAAGAGGGCGAACGCTTTCGAGCGTTGAGTCGCCTGTGCGCAGAAGCAATGGACCGCACTGCGCGGGCTGTTCGCCCCGGGCAGACAGAATACCAGATCGCCGGGCTGCTTGCCCATGAGGCAGAAAGCCGGGGTGTACAGTCCATTGTGAATCTCGTTGCTACCGATGCGCGAATCTTTTCCTTCCGGCATCCTCTACCGACCGACAAAGAACTGGAACGCTACGCCATGCTCGTGTTATGTGGGCGGCGGTGGGGGCTGGTCTGCTCGCTGACGCGGTTCGTTCACTTTGGCGACCTGCCAGATGACTTGCGCCGCAAAGCGGAGGCAGTGGCGCAGATTGACGCCACGTTCATCGCCGCCACTCGCCCCGGCCAGACGCTCGGCCAGATTTTCCAGCGTGCGACAGCAGCCTACGCTGAAACTGATTTCCCCGACGAGTGGCATTTGCACCATCAGGGTGGCTCGGCGGGTTATGAGCCGCGCGAGTACGTCGCCACACCCGGCTCGACCGACGTCGTTTCTGTCGGGCAGGCTTATGCGTGGAATCCGTCCATCACTGGCACAAAGTCAGAGGACACCATCCTCGTGGGTGAAACGGGGAATGAGGTGCTTACGGCTATCAAAGACTGGCCGACGTTGCCAGTGACAGTAAGCGGCCAAACGTTGGCACGCCCCGCGATTCTGGAGATAAGATAAAGATCCCCTTTAAGGGAGGAGACCATCATGACCCTTTTGCGCACCCGTTCCCTGACGCGTTGCGGCTTAAGCCTGATCATGTTGCTCGTGATTCTATCAAGTGGGGGTGGCTGTGGCTCTACCCAAACACAGCCCCCCGTACCGACGCCGGCTCCAACCTTAATCCCGACATCGGTTCCGACCTCAGTCCCTACGCCAGTTCCGACCCCACCCCCGACGCCGGTTACATCTATCTCTCGTCCCCTCCCTGCTGTCCCATCGTCTTCCATCCCCCTCTCCGGCGAGTGGCGCTTTGCGACTGACCCAGACGGTGTTGGGGAGGCCGAGGGTTGGATGGAGCACGGCTTTGACGACTCTTCGTGGGTTGCAGTGGATGTGCCGCACACCTGGAATGTGATGGCAGACCATTTCGAGTACGACGGGGTGGCCTGGTATCGCCGGACTTTCACTCTCCCCGACGAAGCCGAAAACGCGCATCTGCGCCTGCGCTTTGAGGCGGTCTTCTATCGGGCGCGCGTCTGGTTGAATGGCGAACACCTCGGCGAACACGAGGGTGGATATACCCCCTTTGAGTTTGATGTAAGCGAGACTGCCAGACCCGACACAGAGAACGTCATCACCGTGCAGGTGGACAACCTGCGCGCCACCGATCGTATCCCGGCCATCCTCTGGCCAGATTGGTCCTTTGATTGGTGGAACTATGGCGGCATCGTGCGCGACGTCTCGCTACGTCTATCCAGCCGCGCCTTCATCGCTCACCAACAAATCGTTGCCGTTCCACATCTCGTCGCAATAGACGAGGCCGAAGCGGCTATGATCACTGCCACAGTGACCATTAACAACGCCTTTACTGAACCACTTGAGGGCACCCTCACCGCTGACGTACTCGACGACGCGGCCGGGCTGTCGGTGCTTGACACGCTTCCCACCTCGCCGGTCAGCCTTTCACCTGGTCAGAGCATCGAGGTTGAGTTGACGGCTGTTATCCAAGCGCCCAAACTATGGCACTTTGATCACCCACATCTGTATCGCTGGTCAGCAGCACTTGTGACGGCTGATGGTCAAACGTTGCACACCGACGAGGACACTTTCGGCGTGCGCCTGGTGGAATTGAAGGATGCCCAATTCTACTTGAACGGGGAGCCGATGCGGCTGGTGGGACTCACCCGTCACGCGGACTCGCCCGAGTATGGGCTAGCCGAGACGGTCACGGTGATGACGGCAGACTACGACGGCCTGAAACGGCTGAACATGGTGTTCTCGCGACCGGTGCACTACCCGCAGTCCGAATTCATCCTCGATTACTGCGACCGTAATGGCATCCTATTAATCCCCGAGGTTCCAGCCTGGCAGCTCACCGCTGCGCAGATGGCCGACCCAGACATGCTAGAGTTGGCGCAACAGCAACTAAGCGAGATGATCGCCGCCGATTTCAACCATCCCTCGGTGTGGGCGTGGAGCGTAGGTAATGAGTTCCAATCTACCACAGGGCCTGGCCACGAATACGTCCGAGAGATGATTGACCTGGCAAAGTCGCTCGATCCCACGCGGCCGGTGGGGTTCGCCTCCCACAGACTCGCTACCCAGCCCCAGCAGGACGCTACCGATCTGGCCGACTTTGTGCTGATGAACCAGTACTTTGGCTCGTGGCACAGTCCCAAAGATCGTCTCGACCGGGCGCTTGACGACATCCACTCGGCCTGGCCCGACAAGGTCGTCATCATCTCCGAGTACGGCTTTGAGCCGCACTGGAACACGCTGTGGGGACCACCTTCAGATTCACTCGATCCGGAACGCTATTACTTCATCCCAGAGGACATGCCTTCAGAATCGGAGGAGGCCGATGTTCAACGCCGCCAAGTGATCGTCGAACAAATGGAGGTGTTCCGCAGCAAGCCATTCGTGGCGGGCGCGATCTTCTGGACCTATCAAGATTACCGGACGCCCAGTGGCTTCATGATGGGCGTGGTGGACGCGGCGCGGAATCGGCGTGGCTCGTGGTGGGTGCTGCGCGAGGAATACTCACCTGTGTTGATTGACTCCGTGACCTTTTCCCCTACGTCTGGCGATAGGCGGAGCGCTATCGTGAGCTTGCAGACGCGAGGGCCAGTGGAGCAAGACATGCCCGTGTACACCCTGCGGGGGTATCGTTTGCATTGGGCAGTGATGCCACCGGAGGGCGACGAGACGTTTTCAGAGGGCGACCTCCCGCTCCCCACGCTTGCCCCAGCAGCGACGTGGTCGGGTGAGGTGGAGTGGGACGTACCTGATGCAGATTATGTGCTTACTGTAAGCATTGTCCGCCCCACGGGATTCTCTGTAATCGAACGCTCGTATAACTCCCAGGGGGAGTTACTTCCAACTGAATGAATCGTCTCCTTCCCAGATCCGGCCTCACCACCCCGACTTTGATCCTCCACTGCTTTCGGCAGTCGTTAGGCAGTGTTGCACCGCCGCAACGTGGAGGTGGACATTTCCTCTCCGCATCAACAACATTCCTGGCCTCACAGCACACAACAGACGCAGCGCCCTGGCCTCCTCGCGGCGATGACAGCCCCAGAAGACGGCGTCCCATGATGTCAAAGGTAACAGGAACGATAGGGTCCTGCTGAATGCCATCAGGTCGTACCTTAAAATTTTCAAGGAAGTCTTGACAACAATGTTCTTTTTATAGTATAATGTTAACGATAACGGGAGCGATAACGGAAACGTTAACATAATCAATGAGCCGGAGTTGTAGCTGAGCACGATGATCAAGAAACGAATAACAATCAAACAAGTAGCAAAAGAGGCGGGGGTTTCAACCCAGACCGTTTCTCGCGTGATCAACAATCGTCCAGACGTTGCTCCTGAAACCCGACAGCGAGTACTACAAGTCATTGACGAGTTGGGATATCGGCCTAGCCACATCGCTCGCAGCCTGATCCAGGGACGCAGTCGCACATTGGGTGCTGTCGGCTACGGTTTGGAATACTTTGGCCCTTCGCGTACTCTTTCAGGAATCGAGCAGCAGGCAAATGAATTGGGCTATAGCCTCCTTTTGAGTCTGCTACGCCAGCCCGAGAGAAATGACGTCGAGCAGTTATTCCGTCATATGCTCTCCCGGTACGTGGACGGTATCGTATGGGCTGTACCTGAAATTGGCAATAACCGAGACTGGATACGACAAGAAATTCCCCAACTCTCTGTACCCGTGGTTTTCCTGAGCACGCAGCCTCGCCCCAACCAGTCTGTTGTTGCGGTGGATAATCGAAGCGGTGGTCGAATGGCCACTAAACACTTACTTGATCAAGGATACCAAAACATTGGTCTGATCACCGGCCCGCTGGATTGGTGGGAGGCACGTCAACGTCAACTTGGCTGGCAAGACGCGCTCAAAGAGGTGACCACCGAGAATAACCTCGTCGTTGAGGGGGATTGGACGGCGGAAAGTGGAGAGCGAGGCTTACACCAACTACTGGAACAGCGTCCAGATATGGACGCCGTGTTTGTCTGTAACGATCAAATGGCCTTGGGTGCACTGCGGTCAGCGCGCCAAAGGGGCGTGCGGGTACCGGAAGATTTGGCGCTAGTGGGCTTTGATGATATCCCCGAGTCCGCCTATTTCTATCCCCCGTTATCCACTGTGCGGCAGGATATGGTTGAGCTAGGTCGCTGTGCTGTCAGAGAACTGGGCCGCATGATAGAGGCAAGCCAGCAAGATAAAGCGGTTATTGAGCCCAAAACCATTTTGCTTCAACCAGAGTTGGTTGTCCGAGAGAGCTCTGTGGAGATCTCTCGGAAAGTCGGTGAGTGACGGCTGTGGGGAGGGCGAACTGGGGCTC
>SOHZ01000537.1 GCA_004377365.1 Anaerolineales bacterium
TGTGGCCAGGTCAAGAGTAGTACTCAATACATATCCTTTCTCCTTTCCATATACAGTTTACCACGTTTTGACCGATTTGTCACGCTAATAGAATAGGCCCTTCGGGTTTTCAAAACCCGAAGGGCCTTTGCATAATGGAAAAGCCAGGACGATTTGTCCTGGCTCCTCGTTTCACTTTGTGGCCCAACTACACCGCGTGGAACTTGCCTTCGACCACGTCCTCGTCTTCGCCGTAGCCCTGGCGCGGCTCGTCACCGTTGCCGCCGGGCTGCCCATACTGGGGCTGGGCCTGGTCGTACATCTGCTGCGACATGGCGTAGCTGGCTTGCTTAAGTCCTCCATGGCCTGCCGGATGCGGTTCACGTCGTCGCTGTCTTTGACCCGCCGGACCTTGGGCTTGCGCAACGGCAAAATGATCTCCACGTCGCCTCAGTCATTTTGCAGGCCAATGAAGCCTAGATCAAACATGGCCGTGTCTCCCTCATCCAGCTTATCCAAGATGTCCGAGGCATGCAAGTGGGTCAAGACATGGCACAAGCCGAGAGCGTCATCACTGATAGCGCTGATGCCTATTTTACTCCCTTTTCGCTAATCGCGCAACAGGTCTATTGAAACATCAACTTGGGAGAGAAGGAAATCGTCACCGAGGTGCGGGGGACGAAGGGCGATAGAGCAATGATCTACCGGAATGAGCCATTGGCGCTGGCCTGGGAACGACGGGTGGCGTTGATGTGCGCCGAGGGTGCACCCAAGGGATGGGCAAAGCTGGTTTAGGGGAGATCTGAGCGGAGGGCTTCGACTGAGCCTGAACCGAAGCGCTCAGCCAAAGCCCTCAGGGCATCGCTTAATCGGCGCCCGCTAGCCACCCGTCGCAAAGCTGAATGACCCTGTAAGTGACAGTTGACATCGCGGGAACCGGTTGCTTTCTCGCCCCCTCGTCTTTGAGGGGGCAAGTGATATAGGAGAGTAGATGACCCTGCACGCCGCGCCCCTTCAGCACGACGCGCTTGGCCATAAACTGGGTATGGCTTATCTACTCCAAACCTCTGTGGGACGCACATAAATGGAGTGGACGAGAGCGCCGTAACCGCGCCTGTTCGCCACCTCGTTATCATCGGCAAGCTTGACGTCCAGCAGATAACGCAGCCCATTCTCAGAAGCGCCGAGGCGCTTGCATGCTTCGACCAGCGCTTCGTTGAGCGAGGCCACAATGGAGGATAGGGCAGCGGTCTTGCGCTCCACCCAGGCAACGAGGTTGATACCCGATTTGAGGCCCAGACTACGATCGAGGAAGTTGTCCGCGCCAGCTCCGTACTCGGGCTCGTAGATGTAGATGGCCTTGATGGTCTCGTCCATCGAGCCCAGGCACTCCCCTACTTTTTTGGCTAAACTGTATTTCAAGTAGTCGCATGCAGCGCAGTTGCCTTTGGAAATGGCATCAATAACCTCTTCCCTGGTCCTGGCGCCCGTCTTTTCAGCACAGAACGCGATGGCCTCTTCCACCATGCTGGTTACGAGGGCGTTTTCGAACATCATAGCGGACATTGTCTCACCTCCTTTTTTCATCTCTTGCTAAAGTCATAAACTCTACACGTCTCTCTAATTGTCGTGACCATTCTCCCACCAGGGCATTCTTCGCTCATAACCGATGAGTTTCAAACCGGTGATAGCTGCAGTGTTGGGGTCCACAGCCCGCAGGTCTTCCTCGCTCAGGTCCTTGATATCGCTGTGACCGGAGAGCATGGTCAGGATCTTGATCTCCTCAACTGTGGCCTTGACAAAGTTGGCCAACCGCTGACCAGCTTCCTCGGGGTCAAGTCTGGCCCGCAGTTCTGGCTTCTGTGAAGTGATACCGTAGGGACAGTTGCCTTTGTGGCAGGCCATACAGGCTCGACAACCCATGGCGATCTCGGCGGCGGTGCCAAAGCCCACACCATCGGCTCCCATAGCCAGGGCTTTGACGGCATCCAGTCCGTTGCGGATGCCACCCAGGGCGAAGAGCTTTACCTTGCGATGTAACCCCAGGTCCTTCAAGGCCCGCACCGCCGGTGGAATGCAGGCGATGGTGGGGATGCCCACTCCCTGGGTAACCAGGTCAGGTGAGGCCCCCGTGCCGCCAGCGATGCCATCCAGGGAGATGGCATCCACGCCGGCCTCGGCGGCCAATCGCACGTCGTCGTAGGGGCGGCTGGGGCCCAGTTTGATCCAGATCGGTTTCTCGTAGTTAGTGACATCTCGCAGGAAAGCCACCTGCTTCTTCAGATCCTCGAAGGAGAGGACATCGTAGTAGCGGCAGGGTGACAGGGCGTCGCTGCCTACGGGGATACCACGCACTGCGGCGATTTCCTCGGTGACCTTGGCTCCCAGCAGGTGCCCGCCCATACCTGGTTTGGCCCCCTGGCCGATCTTGACCTCCACGGCGTCGCCAGCCCGCACAAAGTCAGCCGAGACACCCCAGCGGCCCGTGGACCACTGGACGACCAGGTACCCACCTGGTTCCCACTTTTTCTCGGTTTCCTCTTTGTCAATGTAGCCGTGACTGTAGTAGGGTTCCTCCTCGACCACGCCGCCCTCGCCTGTGTTTCCGGCGATGCCCATTTTGGCCACAGCGATGGCCAGGGCCAGCTTGGCCTCTCTGGACAGCGCCCCGAAGGACATGGCCGGAAAGATGATGGGGTATTGAAGACGAATCGGCTTCTCACAGGTGTCCTCCCCGATCACCACCTCCATCGCGCACTCTTCACGGTACTTGTCCCTGGGTGGCTCGGCAGCGAGCTGCGAAGGCACCACCACGATCTGGTCGAAATGGGGCAATGGCCCCATGGTGCCAAAGCCGCGCAAGAGGTATCCCCCCGTTAAAGCCTTATGGTGGATTTCCTCTACCTGGCCGAGGGTCCAGGGATAGCGCGTGAGGTACTCGGACTCGGCCGGATTGATGCGGATGGCATTCTCCGGGCAGAACTCTGCGCAGATGCGGCAGCCCACGCAGGCGTTATAGTTCTGCACTGCCACCTGTCCCTTATTGTCAATGGCGTACACCTCGTAAGGACACACTTCCACACAGGTAGCACATTTGCCAGGCATCTGTGCATTGATACATACGTCTTTGTGAACAGTAACACAAAAAGCCCCAACGATTGGCATTATCTGGTCTCCTTACTTATAGAATGGCTTCTCTGATAGAGGCGCGAGCTTGCGGAAAGCGCGGGGGTCAGCTTCAATGGCATGCTCGGCAAAGTACCTCTGGAGCTTGTCCACGTCGGTCTCAGTCAAGGGCTCTTCCTTGATATTATGGCCCAGGCTGGCCCATTGGCCACCCACGTAGATGTTGCCCCGGATCAGGTAGTTGCCCAGGTTGTGCCCCGCATTGCCCACGATCACCAGGTCACCAGCCAGCATGTAGGTGCCGACCTCATCACCCACATCCTTACCGATGATGATGGTCGCCCCCTTGTTCATGGTGGCTGTGAAATCGCCGGCGCTGCCCTTGACAAACACTGTGCCGCCGTAGCAATATTGCCCGGCTCCGTAATCTGTGTCGCCGTCAACCAGTACAGCGCCCCGCGTCATGTTGTCGGCCACGTACTTGCCAGCGTTGCCTATGACCCGGATTAGCGCGCCATCGTTTAACACGCCCAGGTAGTCGCCGCTGTTGCCCGCGATGGTGATTTCGCCATCCTTCAGGCCACCGCACAGGCCGTGCAGATGGGTGGCATTCTTCACTGTCACCTCTCCTCCATCGGCGGCGATCATTTCTTTCAATTGGGTACTCACAACCCTCAAGTCTTTTCCTTTAGCATCCACCACACGTGACATAGCACCGCTCCTTCTCTCTCTCGGCTGGCCTCTCTATCTCGTACAGCCGCACGTATTCTTGCCTGATCTCGGCTCGCTTCCTGGGATCGCCCAGCGCGTCCAGGGCTAAAACCAGCAGTTTGTCGAAAGCCTGCGCCCGTTCGCGGCGTTCCTTCTCCTCTTTGGCTTTGGCCAGGGCGACCTCGTCAACCTCATCAACGGTCTCTACCAAGCCAAAATTGACGGCGTTCTGCAAGCAGATATCCCCCACCTGGCTTCTGGTGATCAGGGTGCAATAGCCGTCCTTGGCACCGACAGTGCCCACGGCGATGTCCGCCGACTCGCCCAGATAATCATCGCAAACCGCGCATCCCCGGCGGGTGTACTTCTCCACCTTTTCCACGGGGATTTCCTTGCTAGAACCGTCCCACAGGAGGGCCACCAGTTTACCCGCCCGAGGATTGGCCATCAGGCGCTTGACGCTGTGCGGCGCGAGGCCCATTTCCCCGGTCAAGAAATCGTTGACCAGAGTGGGGAAGTAGACCCCGGTGCAGAAGGAGGCGATGGTCAGGCGAATGGCATCCTGATAGGGGCGCAAGCGCTCGTTGTCCGACGAGCGCAGGGCCCGCACCGCCTCAGCCACACAGGGAGTGCCTACGATGACCAGGTTGCATAGCCCCCCCTCAAAGATGGCCTGGTTGAGGGCGCTCAGGACGGGCGTCCAGAGGTACTGCCCACCCAGGCTATCCACGATTTCTCTGACGCTGGTCGCTACCCTGGCTTCGGGTTCCAGGGTCCATGGATTCATGTCCATCATCAGCACCCCATCAATGAGGCCCGCGGAGAGAGCTGCCACCAACAGGTTCTTGATCACGTCGTTTGGCTCATCGGACTTGACGATGCCCATCGTCCTGGCTGAGACCAGGTGGCGGGGTAGAAGCGCCGTCCACTCTTCCTCCAGACGCGGGCAGCCTTCCTCGCAGAACTTTTGGCAGAAGGTGCAAGAGTCGAGGGTGAGGCGTGAAAGTCCCAGCCTCTTTTCCCGCAATTCCCGCGCTGGATGGTCTACCTCATCCCAGTAGAGCATCCCTTTGGAGCAGAGAGCGACGCACATTCCACAGCCGCTACACTTCTCCAGAGCCCAGACTTTGCTTTCCACTCGTTCTGACATACATTGACCTCCTCTGGTTGACATTGTTCGCCGTTTGTGGTATGCTATTGTTTGCATTCTGGTAGGATATTTCTCCTACCAATAGGAGAAAAAGGTAGGAAAATGGTAACAAAAACCTCCATCAGTTTGCCCGACGACTTGGCCGCTACCCTCGACCGCCTCGCTCAGGAGAGGCGAATGTCTCGCAGTGCCCTGGTGCGCGAGGGATTGATGCACTGGCTGCAAGAAGAGCAGCGTCAGCGCGTTCTCGCCCGCGCCCGTGAGCTGTACGCCGAGATAGCCGCTGAGGACAGAGCTCTGGCCGAGATGTATCAGCCGCTGGCTGCGGAGTCGCTCCCTCC
>SOHZ01000126.1 GCA_004377365.1 Anaerolineales bacterium
CGCTGCCTAGAATGACTTCTGCAGAGGCCGGAGCATGAGTTTTCCCAAGTACTGAGTATAGGTTAAAGCCATCAACGTAGACGTTTGCCTTCATCACTTACTAACACGGAAGCCGCCCAAAGGCGGCTTCGTACCCTTTCGCCGAAGCTACTCGGGGGGATTGCTCTTATTGTACTCGAAAAAATGCAGATTGTCAACAATGCCGCCTACCTGACCTCGATAACCTGTACCACCGTTCGCTCGCCGCCCTGGTCGTCCTGCACGGAGCAAGCGACGGTGTGCGTACCTGCTTTGGGAAAAGTGTACTCCACGACGAGCACCGCCCGTTTGGTCTTCTTGTCGCGGAGGAAAGTGTAACCCTGTGTAGAGATGAACTTGCCGGCCTGGTGGCAAAAGTCCCACTGCACGTTGGCAATCGCGCCGTCTTTGTTCAGGCTGACCTCCCCAATGACCTCGTCCAGATAGATCAGGTCGGTGAACGTCCCACCGATGTCGCTTGCTACTCGCACCGAAACGCCTCCTTTCTGAATCGTCGGATAGTTCACCAGGCCACAAGAGTCAGCACAACCACCACCAATGACAACTGCCAAGCGAAGGCTGCACCAACGGCCTCAAGCTCAACTGCCCGGCGGCTCGGGCAATACCACCTTCATTCTAGGACAACTTCGAGGGCAAGGCATCTCCCACTTTTCGCACGCCAGCCGGGTCAGCTGCAGCGAGTTGTTGGGCAGCGCCAATTGGCATGAAGTAGTGGAGAGGGGGCGCAACCGGGGAGAACCATGGGTTTTCTATCTCATACAGATCTGACCATGTGAGCGGCCTATGGATGGCAGCCCACGCCGAGAACGTGCCAAGAAGAGCATCGCGCTCGTGCTGCGATGGCGCCTGCACGGTTTGGGCTTCGGGCAGGATCCAGCGCAGGGCCTTCGGATGCGCCTCGACTAAGGGCAGTGAGGGCAGGCGGTCGCGAAGCTCGACCGCGGCGAGGAGGCCTTGGACCAGACAGGCGCCTCTAAGAGAGTTCACACTCTGCACCGTGCCGGGTGCATGGGGCGCTCCGGCCCTCCGGATAGCTGCACGAACGACATTGTCGACCGCGCGGCCTCCTTCCCGGGGCCAGACAAGAGGCGCATCGATCCCAGCGGCAAGCACAGGTTCGCCCGCAGGGACGGCGGACATCGCGAGGGCCACGGCAGGACGGGCGGCGTGGCATACACCTGATGCCACCAAGAGGAGAGGCAGGGCAGGAGAATCACGGGCCACACACCAACCGAATGCTGACTTTCCTCCAGGGTCAAGACCAATGAATACGCCCATCTATGATGTTCCTCCCTATCCGCTTGTGCTGCGCTTGTCCAGCCCATAGTAGCGGTTCGCCTGCTCCAGCGTGATATAGCCGTTCTTCAGGTCTTGTTTCACCAGCTCCAGGGGGCGCTCCATCGGGTCGCCCCAGCCCGCGCCCGTGGCCGTCATGACCCGGATGACGTCGTCCGTGTTCAAGGTCAAGCCGCTCACCACCGAGTGGCGCTCGGTCTCACCGTTGGCTCGCACGATCAGTATGTGGTTGGGCGAACCCGGCTGGCCGCCCTTCAAGGGCCACGGCGGGACCTTGCAGCGGGTGTAGGCCACCGTCAGCCAGGCGTTGTCGGACCTGATGCGATAGTCAATCCGCACACCCTTGCCGCCCCGGTGAAAGCCAGCGCCGCCATCCTCGTCGTGGAAGCTGAGATAGTCCACCGTCACGCCGTAGCGCGCTTCGGCCACTTCGGCC
>SOHZ01000213.1 GCA_004377365.1 Anaerolineales bacterium
TACAGTCCTGCGGTTCACAAAATCAAGAAAAGTGGTTTGCTGGAGCGTTTTCCTGACAGAACAGAGGCCGATCTTTTTATCTGGATGTGGCAACACCGGCAGAGATTAGTAAAGCAATACACTTCCAGCCCAGTTCACAGAGTAGTGGAAGCAGTTTCCTCGCTTGTCATATGGCCCTGGTTAAGGATTAAACGCAATGCCATTTAGTTAAGCGCCGTCGGTTGAGTAGCGCAGCGTATCGAAACCACGGCGCGGCTCATGTAATGCAAAATCAGACCCTCCCCCGGTTTTGTGGACAGGGGGTTAAGCTACACTCTGCTGCTGATGGTAGAGTTGCTCATAGGCCTCTGGGCTGAGATAATCCAGCGACGAGTGTCGCCGGCGCCGGTTGTAGAATGCTTCGATGTAGAAGAACAAGTCCGGCCTCGCCTCGTCACGGGTGCGGTACAGGCGATGATGCACCCACTCGCTTTTCAGTGAGCCGATGAAGCTCTCCATGGGCGCGTTGTCGTACCAAGCGCCGACGCCGTTCATGCTGGCCTGGATGTCGTGCTCCTTCAACAGAGCCTGATACGCCTGGTCCGTGTACTGGCTGCCCTGATCGGAGTGGTGGATGAGGCCAGAACCCGGCTGACGCCGCTGGAGAGCCATCTTCAGAGCAGCCAGCGTCAGATCACTGGTCATCCGGTCCAACATGGCCCAGCCGACAATCCCACGGGTGTACAAATCCAGGACGAGGGCCAGGTAGAGCCACCCTTCCAACGTAGGGATGTAGGTGATGTCGGCCAGCCATTTCTGGTCCGGCCGGTCGGCGGTGAAGTCCCGTTTCAGCTTGTTCGGAGCTACAGGGTGAGCCTTGTTACGCTTAGTGGTGACCTTGTAGCGTCTGGTCTGCTTGGCACGGATGTGGTACAGACGCATCAAGCGGGCCACCCGATTCTCGCCGCAGGCCACGCCTTGGTCCTTGAGCTCACGATAGATGCGCGGGCTTCCGTAGATTCCATAGTTGTCATTATACACGGCCTCGATCTTTTTGACCAGTTCTCGGTTCGCCATCTCTCGCGCGCTGGGAGGTCGCCCACGCCAGACGTAGTATCCGCTGGGCGATACATCCAACACCTCGCACATGCGGGTGACCGGGAACTCGTCCCGGTGATTCTCGGTGAATTGGAATCTCATCTGTTTGGGTGCGAGAAGATGGCCACCGCTTTTTTTAGGATGTCCCGTTCCTGGCGCAGGATCTCTACCTCCCGCTCCAGTTCCCGGACCCGTTCCTGCTCCGGGGCAACATGGCCCTGTCCAAGAAAGGCCTGTTTGCCTTTCACTTCCAACTCGCGCTTCCAGCGCGAAAGACAGGTTTTGCTAATGCCGAGTTCGCGTTCAAGCTGTCGGGCGCTCTTGCCGCTGCTTTCCAGCAGTTGGACCGCTTCTCGCTTGAATTCGTCCGTGTACGTTCGTCTGGTCTTTGTCATTTGTCTCCCTCCGAAAGAAGTATACACGTAGCTTATCTCATTGTCCACTTTTTCGGGGGAAGATCAGACAACCCGCTTGGCCTCGATACGTCGCTTCGCTCCTACTCGGCCGGCGCTGGACTTGCCCTTGTCTCAGTGCTCCCCCAACTTCTATATACGCTCGGCGGTCGCCCCTCCCTGTCTTAGTGCTCTCTGAACTCAGGAGGATTGCCCTATGAAAGAGCGGGCGAGATTGCGATTCGTAGAGGCCACAGCCGTTTTCCTCTTCACCCTTCAGGCTATGCGGGTTCTCTTC
>SOHZ01000573.1 GCA_004377365.1 Anaerolineales bacterium
CTGCGCATCAACGACGACATGCTCAGCGATAACGAGGGCTCTCTAACCGTTGTCGTCACGGTGGAAAAGTTTGAGGGGGAGGAGTGAGTTTTCCTGACATGATGAAGCCTGCCCGATGCTGGTCAGTATCTCCCAGATGGATTCAGCGACGTTGACGTAGAAATTTCTCCAAGTGGCGAAAGATTTGGAAGGGGACCCCTGGCCTACATTGTACCTGGCTTGACTCCTTGAACGCTCTTCAGCATGGCCAGAATCTTGCGCGAGAAAGTGGTCCACTCGACAGCTACGTCAACCAACGCCCTCTTGCCCTTGTCCGTGATGTGGTAATATTTGCGCGAAGGACCTTCGGCCACGACCTGCCATTCACCGCGTAGAAGCCCTTCCTTTTCCATACGGTGCAAGGCCGGGTAGAGGGTGCCTTCCTTGAAATCAAAGTAGCCCTCGCTGCGGCGCTCCAACTCCTTGGCGATTTGATAACCGTACATGGGCCGCTCGGCCACCAGACTCAATATCAGTACCGTGGTGCTCCCCTTCCTCATGTCTCTAGCCGGTGACATTTCTCTCCCCCTTACCTTCCTCAACTGCTACATAGACTATCTATATACTTAGCTAAAGCATAACACTCTTCAGGCGAAATGTCAAGGGTGATTGGCCTTATTATACGAGTTGTGGTATCATTGCCTCACATTTCCATTTGGAGGAGGCAAAGGATGTCCGAAATCATGGTACAAGCTGTCTACTTTGAAAAGCAGGGCGGTGGCAACACAGAACGGACGCTGCAAATCGCCAAGGCGCGGGCTGAGGAACTGGGGATCAGGACCATCCTGGTGGCAACGACCAGCGGGGCGACGGGGGTCCGTGCGGCCGAGGAATTTCAGGGTTTCAATGTGGTCGTGGTCACCCACTCCACGGGGTTCAAGGAGCCCAACTATCAGGAGTTGACCGAGGAGAATCGGCAGGCCATTGAGGCGGCCGGGGCCCAGATCATGACCTGCCAACATGCTTTTGGCGGCGTGGGTCGAGCGGTGCGCAAAAAGTTGGGCACTTATGAACTGGAGGAAATCATCGCCTATACCCTGCGCACCTTTGGCCAGGGAATGAAGGTAGCCTGTGAGATAGCTCTGATGGCTGCCGATGCGGGCCTGGTGCGCACTGACGAGCCAGCGATTGCCATTGCCGGCACAGGCCGAGGAGCCGATACAGCCGTGGTCCTCCGCCCGGCCAACGCCCAGACCTTTTTCGACATGCGCATCATGGAGATACTTTGCAAGCCAAGACTGGGGTCATTTGGAGAGGAGCTCAGGAGCCAAAGCTAGAGCAGTTCTCGCTCGATCTCTTCGATCAAGAAAGGCAAATTGGGCTTATCAAAACTCAAATCTGGGGCAGAGATACGGTTGTGCTTGATGTCGGGGGGAACATGCTTGTGATGGGGGTGGGTACTGGCTAGCGTGGGATCATGAGGGTGAGGTTGTGGATCATACCAGTAAAGCCTTTCATCCCCTCGGCAGACCAGATAGAAATAGCGGGCAATTATTCCCAGCTCAAAGTTGATCTGCTCCGAGATGCTCAGGGTAATGCCTTTCCCAAACTCGACCTCCCCCTCCAATTCCCAAACCGTAGCCCCAATGGGCTTCAGAATCAGAGTTGATCCCTTGACAGAAGGGATGTCCATGATGGAGTAAACGAGCCGGTTGTATTCCTCAAAAGAGGGCAGCATCTCAACCTCGCGTGCCAGCGAGCAAAGGGTTGGAAGCCAGGTCAAGCTTGCCAGCAGGGGATGACACGCGGAGGGAGCGCAGCAAGTCACGTATCATCTCCTCGTACACTTCCTCACGATGCAGCCTTATCTCATACAGACCTGCCCATCTGGAGAAATCCTTAATCTCCTCCACTTCCTCATCTCTCAACTCGCCGTTGATGTATAGCGCGTAAAAGTCCTTCGATAGCACGCCATATTTCTTCTCATACTCTTGCATCTGTTCGTTCAAAGCATGAATATCCGTGATAACCTCATATAGCGTCATTTTCTACCGCCTCCTCAATAATATCATAGACAGCCTGATTTTACCCTCTTTTCCAATCTCTGTCAACCATGCATGATGTTCAGAGCAGCCAGCCAGAAAAGCACCTGGACGACGGTGGTCACCCCCAGGAGCAGGTATGCTCCCGATTTTTCCCAACGATAGATGGCCAGGCCGAAAAGAGCGTTGAGGACCCATAAAAGAAGCCCTATGGCCGGCAGCTTGAATATCTCGCTCCGCACCCCAAAGCGGTCGGGCTGGCCCAGGATGTCGAAGTGGAGGGACAGAGACTCGGGCAGAATCCGATAGCGCCAGCCAATGTAGGCGAAGAGGGTCAGGTTGAGTAGTAGCCCCAGAGCCAGGAGGGCGTGCATTAGACGATCCGACTCAATGATGCGCGCCACGATGCGGGTCAGGCGCAGCTTCCCAATCATCACAGGCTTTCTCTAGGTATCTTCATCAGCTAAATTCTTGACAAATGACTCAAGTTTTTGGCTGTCATGTTGAGCCCTTCGGCTACGCTCAAGATAAACTCCGCGAAGCATCCTGTTTCTGGCTTATGGAACGAGATTCTTCGCTCGCTCCGCTCGCTCAGAATGACATGGTCTTGTCGGTTTGAGGCGAATCTTCGCTAGATGAAAGTGGTCATCTCAGACAATGGCCGCCGTGAGGTGCGACCGGCGAATCTCACGCCGGGATGGCCGATGGGTATCATAGCCACAGGGCGCAGGTGGGATGGCAAATCCAGGACTGTGGCCGCCGCCCCCTCGTCGAAAGCGCCCACCCAACAGGCTCCCAGACCCAGGGCCGTGACCCCGAGCAGAATGTTCTCGGTGGCGGCCGCCGTGTCTTGCAGGCAGTAGAGCTCGCTTCCGCGCCGACCGTAACGCGCGGCTGACTGGGCGGGGTCGGCACAGACGACGATGACCACTGGGGCTTGAGCCACAAACCGCTGACCATAGGCAGCCTCAGCCAGCCCCTGTTTGGTCTCAGCATCTCGCACCACAACAAAGTGCCAGGGTTGACGGTTCCCCGCCGAGGGTGCGGCGATGGCCGCCTGGAGCAATTGCTCAACTGTCTCAGCAGGGACATCGCACCCCTGCACGTAGCGCCGGATGCTGCGCCGCTCTTTGATTGCTTCCCAAAGGTCCATCATGCTTTCTCCCACTCTTCCTTTAGCGTATACGTTCAGGTGATCGTGTAGAACGTCCCAAAGACCTCCGAGGTTTCCTCAACACGCTTGTTATGCCCTTCCGCCTAGCCTTTTCTGCCAAAATATGCCCGAACCTGAGGTCAAAACCTCGGAGGTCTAAACGCTTACCTAGCTGCTGATCTCCCATCCCTGCATTTCTTCTAACAAACGATACTCGGTCATGTCCAGGTGGAGGGGCGTGATGGAGACGCAGTTGTGAGCCAGAGCCCAGATGTCGGTCCCTTCTTCTATCACGCCGGTGGGAGGCTCACCCCCTATCCAGTAGTAGTTGCGCCCCTGGGGGTCCTGGCGTTCGATCAGCACGTCACGGTAGACGCGCTTGCCCAGCCGGGTGACCTGAGCGCCGCAGATTTCCGCCGCCGGCACGTTGGGCACGTTCACGTTGAGGAGAGTACCGGGTGGTAGCCCCTTCTCCAGGATCGTTGGAACCAATCGGGAGGCAAACTGGGCCGCGTAGCTGAAATCGCCATCATGATAAGTATCCAGAGATACCGCCATGGAAGGGATGCCACTGATGACTCCTTCCATCGCCGCCGAGACTGTGCCCGAATAGGTCAAATCCTGCCCCACGTTGGCCCCCAGGTTGATGCCCGAGACCACCAGGTCGGGCTTGCGTGGCAGAATGCCCAACACAACCAGAGCGACACAATCCGATGGAGTACCGGTGGTGGTGTAGGCCATCGTCCCGTCGAGTAACTTTACGTGACCCACCCGCAGGGGTTTGTGCATGATCCGGGTGTGGCCAGCCACCGACCAGTTGCGGTCGGGGGCAAAGACCACTACCTCACCCACTTTATCCAGGGCTGTTTTGAGGGCTAATAACCCCGGCGCATCAACGCCGTCGTCATTGGTGACCAGAATGTACGCCATTCCATTCCTCACAACTTAAAAGGCGCGAAGGCGGCCTAGTACTCCGCCTACTGATTTTGATAACTTGTCATTCTGAGGAGCGAAGCGACGAAGAATCTCGTTTTAGGCAAACAAGCGTCTTTCCATGCAAACAACGAGATTCTTCGCCTCCGCTACGCTCCGGCTCAGAATGACAGACATATCATATTTACTGTGGTGGTGCACTAGGCTGGCGACATGCGCCCATCCGAGAACTATGGACCCAAGGGTTCGTACCCCAGTTCCCGATGGAGGTCGGCAATGATGGCATCTCCCACCGCGTTGGGGTGCCATCCATCGCTTACGTAGTCCTTGTCTGAGGGGTCCTCATCACCATTTGGGCCATTAAACGCCAAATCCACCCGCACAACAGGAATATTGTGCTCGGAAGCAGCCTGGACAAGGTACTCGTTGTGGGCCTTCCAGTAGGGGTTTAGATCTTCAAAAACACCCTTCCTTTTCCACTCATTAACCATGGGGTTGTGGTAGGTCATGGCGCGGATGATCGTGTCAGACGTGCTCGTGAGCGAAAGGATCTCAGCAATGATAGCGTCGACGTCTGCTTTGAGTAACGAGAGGGCCTCTCGCAAGCAATCCTGGTTGTCTGTACCGCCGCAAGTTCCGGCCTCATAGACCCAGCTCGGCCTTTGAAAATGCTGCGGAGAAACGAGGAAGGTCACGACTTCGGCTTCACGGATGTCGCTCCGCAACTCCTGATTGTTGCGAAGGGCGCGCAGTAATGCGGTACTAGGCTGGCTATCCCTGGTCCGATCGTGCACCGTGACCTCAACGCCCAAATCAGCCTCGATATGAGCGGCGTACAATTTCGGCCAACCCCACGCAGTGGAATCACCAAGCTTTACGTAATCCCATTCTGCGCCTCCTTCGGGCAGCGTTACGGTAGCCGTTGGGGGCAACGGCGTGTTGGTGGGTGTTGGCGCAGGCGTGGGCGGTACGGGGGTAGCAGGCGGAGAACAGGCCGCCAGCAATACCAGAGCGCTCACCAAACCCATCACCCTGAGCGGAAACCTGTAACCTGAGACGGCTATTCGCATGATGACCTCCTTTCGGTCAATCTCGCCGTTTGATAGTCTCCCTCTTAAGTGTTGTTAGGGAGGCACGACGGTTTTCAGAAGCTCTT
>SOHZ01000188.1 GCA_004377365.1 Anaerolineales bacterium
AGCCCCAGTTCGCCCTCCCCACAGCCGTCACTCACCGACTTTCCGAGAGATCTCTTTCTTCACTAACGGCTTGAGTGATAACGTTATGTCCGCTGCTCTCGCCTTATTGATTTTCGGCTTCAGACTCATTGCTGTGTTTAACGAGCACAGCGGAAGCCCAGGTCATCGTTGGCTGCACTGGAGACGGTGGCGCTGCGGTTGGAAGTGGTCACCAGATCCGCATCCTGGAACCACCCGCCGCTGCGTGTCACCTTGAATTTCTCCCCAAAGTACTCGGACTGATAGGTGCTGTCCGGATAAGACTGATACCAATCGGCCATCCATTCCCAGACGTTGCCCGCCATGTCGAACACACCATAAGGGCTGGCTCCCTCTGCAAAGCTGCCCACCGCCACCGTACCCCTAAAGCCACTCTCCTTAGTATTGGCCTTGGCCGGGTCCCACTCGTTACCCCAGGGATAGATAACCCCTTCCTCGCCCCTGGCTGCTTTCTCCCACTCGGCCTCGGTGGGCAGGCGCTTGCCGGCCCATTGGCAGTAGGCGTCAGCATCGTTCCAGGTGACCTTGACCACCGGATGGTTGTCCTTGCCCTCGGCATAGGCCCGCCAGCCCGACTCGCCAGCCTTTTCGGCTTCGGTCTGATGGCCGGTTTCCTCGACGAACTTGGCAAAGTCGGCGTTGGTCACCTCGAACATGTCAATCTCAAAAGCCTCAAGGGGAACGGTGTGAGCGGGCTTCTCGTCGTCATCTCCTCCGTCGTTGCCCATGGTGAACTCACCGGCTGGGATTTCGACCATCATCTCTGTGACCGGGGGCGCAGTCGGGGCCTCGGTCCCTGCGGGGACGGGAGTGGGAGTGGGAATAGGCGTGGGTGTGGGCGGAGGTGGCTTGGGCGTGGGGGTAGGTACGATCTGGACAAGGGTAGGGGTAGCTACTGCCGCCCCGCCAGGTGTCTCTTCACCAGCAGGACTGGGGGCCGGTGTCCCCCCTCCCCCGCAGCTTGTAGCCAGTGCCAGAAACACAACTAGCGAAATCAGATAACTCTTCTTCACTTTTTTTCTCCTTTTTCCTACAATGTGAGTGCCTCAAATGTGGCGTTGGTTTAAAGACGTTGAGACGCAGTTAATTGCCCGTCAGGGCAGGGGACTGTGGGGATGTGTCACTCCAGGTCACCGTCATATTTTATCACATTAGTTGCCTTCTTGTCAATTCTGGTATAATTTGTGCCGATAAATGTAATTTTCCACTGCCTCTGGCACCTGGTACTTGATGGACAGCCCCTCACGCACCCGTCGTTGAATGTCGGTGGAAGAAATGGCCAACTCGGGCGCATTGAGCATCTGGACCCGCGAGGCCACTCCAGGCAGAAGAGCATCCAATTCATCAAAATCAACCTGGTAACCTGGCCGGCTCACCACCGCGAAGCGGCATAGTCTGATAAGTCGCCTCGGATCGTGCCAGGTAAGGATATCGAGCAGGGAATCAGAGCCCATGATGAAATATATCTCGACGCCGCCCCCCCACTCGTCCTTCAGGAGTTCGATGGTATCCACGGTGTAACACGGGCCGAAGCGGTCAATGTCAACCCTGGAGACAGCGAAATGAGGGTTGGAAGCGATAGCCAGTTCGACCATCGCCAGGCGGTACTCCATCGGTGACATGACGTGATCGAGTTTGTGGGGGGGCAGTCCGGCTGGTATGAAAACAACGCGCTCCAACTCGAGTTCCACCCGCGCCTCCTCGGCACTCACCAGATGCCCAATGTGGATGGGATCAAAGGTCCCTCCCAAAACGCCAACTCGCATGGCCAACCCCCAACGGTTCAATGACTACCACTTTTGCCATTCCAATTCGGTATCGCCGATGCGCACCGTATCCCCTACCTCGATCCCTGCTTCTTCTAAAGCGGCTGAAATACCCATGGCCCCCAGAATACGCTGAAACCTCATCACCGCCTCATCGTACTCCCAGTTTGTCATAGCAACAACCCGTTCTATTTTGGTCCCCCGCACCCGCCAGCCATCCTCTTCCTGGGCGATGCTGAAGGGCTCTTCTTCCTCCAGGCGGAAGACTTTTACCTCTTCGATGCCCGGCTCCTCCCTGGGTAGGCTATCCAATAGATAAACCACCCGCTGTAGCAGGGTTGGCACTCCCTGGCCGGTGACGGCTGAGATGCTCATAGCCTCCAGATCTAACTTTTTCATTTCTTGCCTGACCCGTGGCCATAGTTCTTGAGTCTGGGGCAAATCCATCTTGTTCAGCACCACCACCTGGGGCTTGCGGGCCAACTGCGGGTCGAAAAGAGCCAATTCCTCATTGATCTTCTTGAAATCGCCAAGGGGGTCAGCAGATGCTCCATCAAGAAGATGGATCAAAAGCCGGGTGCGCTCTACGTGGCGCAAGAACTGATGGCCCAGGCCAGCGCCGATGTGGGCCCCTTCAATGAGGCCAGGAATGTCGGCCAGGACGAAATCCCGGTCGTACATCGTCACCACACCCAGGTTGGGCTCCAAAGTGGTGAAAGGGTAATCGGCAATCTTGGGCCGGGCAGCGCTGACGGCGGCCAACAGAGTGGACTTGCCAGCATTGGGCACGCCGACGATGCCCACGTCGGCAATGAGCTTGAGCTCCAGGCGAAGCCAGCGCTCCTGGCCAGGCTCACCCTTTTCCGCCAGCCGGGGGGCCTGGTTGGTGGATGTGGCGAAAGCGGCGTTGCCTCGCCCCCCTCGTCCACCTTGGACGACGAGGGCCCGCTGCCCAGGTTGGGTGAGATCAGCCAGCAGTTGGCCCGTCTCGGTATCGTAGGCCACGGTGCCAGGGGGCACTGCTATGGTCCGATCCTCTCCCTGCTTGCCAGTCTGATTTTTGCCTCGTCCGTGGCCACCCCGCCGGGCTTTGAAGTGGCTGCGTTTCTTAAAGTTGATGAGGGTGTTCAGGTGAGGATCTACGACCAGATAGACGTCGCCCCCTTTGCCGCCATTGCCGCCGTTGGGTCCACCGAAAGGCACGTATTTTTCGCGGCGAAAGCTGACGCAACCGTTGCCGCCGTCGCCGGCTTTGACGTAAATTTTGGCTTCATCAAAGAACACTGATACACTCCCAGGCAGATAGCATCTGAACGATATTATACCACTGCCTGGAGGCTAATGCAAGGCATTTGACAAAGCATCTGGACTATGATAAACTTGACGATGTTTTGACCAGGCTACGGCGATGGCGTACTCTGGCCTATGCGCTTAGGAGTCTCAGTAGATCACGGATTCTCAGCAAGAGGCGGCTCCCACGCCGCCGGTTCGCGGGCATGGGAGCCCGCTTTGCTCCAAAATCGTGATCTGAGATTCGCGACCATGACGGTCCATACGTCTCTGTAGGAGGAGTTTAGTGCATGCCCATTGATTATCTCCCTATCCTTATCCTCGTCATTGTGGCCCTCATCTTCGTCGTTGTGGCCCTTCTGGTGCCTGCCCTGCTGGGTCCTCGCAAACCGACCGCGATCAAGCTCTCTACCTACGAATCTGGCAAGATCCCCTTTGGCACCACCAGCCGACGCTTCCCTGTCAAGTACTATCTCACGGCCGTGCTCTTCATCCTCTTCGACATTGAGGTCATTTTTCTGTACCCCTGGGCGGTCGTGTTCAAAAAGTTGAAACTCTTTGGCTTGATTGAGATGGGTGTCTTTGTATTGATCCTCCTGGTAGGCTATTTGTACGTTTGGCGGAAAGGGGCTTTGGAATGGGACTAGAGAGCAAGCTGCCGGAAGGCGCGGTCCTCACCACCACCCTGGAAAAGATGGTCAACTGGAGCCGCCAATATTCACCCTGGCCTCTTCTTTTTGGCCTGGCTTGTTGCGCCATTGAGATGATGCATGCCGGAGTGTCACGGCACGACATCTCTCGTTTTGGAGCAGAGGTCTTCCGCGCTTCACCGCGCCAGGCCGACGTCATGATCCTGGCCGGACGCATCTCTCAGAAGATGGCTCCGGTGGTCAAACGCCTCTACGAGCAGATGCCCGAGCCCAAGTGGGTCATCGCTATGGGGGCTTGTGCTTCGTCAGGCGGTATGTTCAACAACTATGCCATCGTCCAGGGGGCGGACAAGATCGTACCCGTTGACGTCTACGTGCCCGGCTGTCCACCCCGCCCCGAGGCCCTGCTCTACGCTATCACCAGACTGCAGAAAAAGATAGAGCAAGAAAAGTTCAAGGATAGGATGTAGATGGCTGAAGGTGATACCACTGTCGAAAAACTCAAGGCCCAGTTCCCCGAGGCCGTGCTGGAGGAGAAAGAGTTCCGAGGGGAGACTACCGTTGAGTTGAGAGCTAAAGACCTGGTAGAGGTCTGTCTGCTTTTACGCGATGACCCTGGGCTCAAGTATGAGATGCTGACCCACGTCACCGGGGCTGATTATTCGGCTACGGGGCTGCCCCCCCGTTTCGCGGCGGTTTACGAGCTTTACTCTCTGGAGCACCGCCGCCGCCTGCGCCTGAAGGTGCCCCTGACAGACAATCCACCCACCGTTCCGTCTGTGACTTCCATCTGGCCGGGGGCCAACTGGCACGAGCGAGAGACCTACGACCTGATGGGCATCGTCTTCAAAGGCCATCCAGACCTGCGGCGCATCATGATGCCAGACGACTGGCAGGGCCACCCGCTGCGCAAGGATTACCCCTCTGAAGATGAGCCAGTGGCTTTTTCCGCCACGGCCGATTATCCAGAGCTGGAGTCAATAGGCACCCAGGTCATGGAAGCGCCCTCACCGGAATCCTCTCTACCACCCGGGGTGGACACAGAGAAATACATGGTGCTCAACATGGGGCCTCAGCATCCGGCTACTCATGGTGTGTTGCGGGTCGTGTTAGAGTTGGATGGGGAGACCATGGTCAGCGCCCACCCCGACATCGGGCACCTCCACTCCGGCATCGAGAAAACAGCCGAGAGCAAGACCTACCAGCAGGTCATTCCCTACACCGACCGCATGGATTACGTCTCGGGCATGAACAACAACCTGCCCTACATTCTGGCCGTGGAAAAGCTCTTAGACGTGGAAATCCCCCCGAGAGCCCAGTACCTGCGGGTCTTATGTTGCGAGTTGCAACGCCTGGGCGCTCACCTGATATGGCTGGGGACCAGTGTACTGGATCTCTCGGGCGTTATCATGAGCTTGCTGATGTACTGTTTCCGTGACCGGGAGGCCATCTACGACCTTTTCGAGATGATCTGCGGTGCCCGGCAGACGCCCAGCTATTTCTGCATCGGCGGGGTGCGCTGGGATACGCCACCTGGGTGGGTGGATGCGGTGCGCGCCTTTGTCAACGAGCTTCCTAAGCATCTGGCTGACTATGACACGATGCTGACCCAAAACCCCATCTTCAAGTCACGGACGGTGGGCATCGGGGTGCTGTCGCGAGAGGATGCTCTCGCCATGGGGGTGACGGGCCCCTGCCTGCGGGGCGCGGGTGTAGATTACGACGTCCGCAAATACACGCCCTACTCCAGCTACCAGGATTTCGAGTTCGACATCCCCACCCAACCCGAGGGAGACGCTTACGCTCGCTATCTGGTACGCATGGAGGAGATGCGCCAAAGCGTGCGCATCATCCACCAGGCCCTGGACAGTCTGCCTGACGGACCCATCCAGTGCGAGGACCGCAAGATCACCCTCCCGCCGCGAGAAGAACTGGACACCAGCATGGAGGCTCTGATCCATCAGTTCAAGCTGGTGACCGAAGGGTTTTCCCCTCCAGTGGGAGAGGTGTACGTCGGTTGTGAAAATCCTAAAGGGGAATTGGGTTTCTACGTGGTCAGCGATGGCAGCCCCAAACCCTACCGGGTGAAAATCCGTGGCCCCTCCTTCTCCAACCTTCAGGCAGCCGGGATCATGGCCAAAGGTCAGTTGCTTTCAGACATGGTGTCCATCATCGGCAGTGTTGACATCACTTTGGGAGAGGTGGATAGGTAGGAGGCGCTTGTGCTTTCAGAGAACGCTAAAGCCGCGATAAAGCAGATTAGAGGGAAATATCCCGACCCCAGGTCGGCCCTGCTGACGGCCTTGCATGTAGCCCAGCGAGAACACGGCTGGCTGAGCTCAGAGGTCATGCACGACGTGGCCGGGGTGATGGATTTGCCACCCACAGAAGTGGCCTCGGTGGCTAGCTTTTACACCATGTTCAACCGTCAACCCGTGGGAGAAAACCTGATCCAGGTCTGCACCAACATATCCTGCTCCCTGTTGGGAGCCGAGCACATCGTCGAATACCTCAAAAGAAAGTTGAACATGGACGTGGGCGAGACCACCCCGGACAACAGATTCACCCTGGTCACCGTCGAATGCCTGGGCTCTTGTGGCACCGCGCCCATGATGCAAATCAACGATACGTACTATGAGAATCTGACGGAAGAGAAGATAGATCGGATTCTAGAGGAACTGGCGAAAGATAGTGCCGAAAGTTAAGTGGATCCGCGTTTCCTACCCGGCTCATCCCCGAGAACCGAAATCTTTGGGAACGTGAGGATACCATGCGCGTGGCAATGTATTACAACAACAAAGACGTGCGGTTGGAGGAAATGCTAACGCCGCAGATTGGCCCGGGCGAACTGTTGGTGAAAGTGATAGCCTGTGGTATCTGTGGCAGCGATGTGATGGAATGGTATCGCATCAAAGAGGCTCCACGGGTGCTGGGCCACGAGATCACGGGAGAGATCGTAGAAGTTGGGGAGGGCGTGGAGCGGTATCAAGTCGGCGACAGGGTTTTCGTTTTCCACCACGTCCCTTGTAACACGTGCCGTTACTGCCTGAAGGGCCAGCATACGGTCTGCGAGACCTTTCACACCACCCGTTACGATCCTGGTGGTTTTGCTGAATACCTGCGGGTGCCACCTATCAACGTGGATCGAGGTGTGTACAAGCTGCCCGACGAGGTATCGTTCGAGGACGGGGCGTTTATCGAACCGCTGGCCTGCGTCGTGCGCGGGCAGAGGCTGGCGCGGCTGCAACCGGGTCAGACGGTCCTCGTCCTCGGTAGCGGCATTTCTGGGCTACTCCACGTGGCCCTGGCCCACGCCTTGGGGGCCGGGCGCATAGTGGCCACAGACCTCAATGAATACCGCCTGAATGCAGCGCAGCGCTTGGGGGCCGATGTCGTGATCCATGCCGAGGAAGATGTGCCAGCCCGCCTGCGCCAGGCCAACGAAGACAGGCTAGCCGACCTGGTGATCGTTTGCACGGGAGCCTTTCCCGCCTTGACCCAGGCCCTGCAATCTGTGGATCGCGGAGGGACTGTGCTGTTCTTCGCGCCGACAGAGCCGGGGGTGGACCTTCCCGTCCCCGTCAACGATTTCTGGAGCAACGGGATCACACTGATACCCTCCTATAGCGGCAGTCCTTTGGACACTACAGTGGCCATAGAACTGATCCGTGCTCGCCGGGTGCCTGTGCACGAGATGATCACCCATCGGTTGAGCCTGGCCGAGACAGGTCTGGGCTTCCAACTGGTCGCCGAGGCTAGGGAATCTATCAAAGTGATCATTGAGCCGCATAGATAATCTGATTCTTGAGGAGTAGCTCCAACATGGAGAAGTTCCTTCTTCGCAACGTGGGAGTGCCCAATTCCCACGAGATAGACGTTTACATCGAGCGCGGCGGCTACCAGGTTCTGGCCAAGGCCCTCAAGGAATTCGAGTCCCAGGAGTTGGTTAGTCTGATTAGGGAATCGGGTTTGCGGGGCCGGGGCGGGGCCGGCTTTCCGACCGGAGTCAAATGGAGCTTTCTGCCCAAAAGGGTCTACCCCCGCTATCTGGTGTGCAACGCCGACGAGGGAGAGCCCGGCACTTTCAAAGACCGGGTGCTCATCGAGTATGACCCCCATGGCCTCATCGAGGGCATCGTCATTTCCTCCTATGCCTGTGAGGTGGAACACGCCTTCATCTACATCCGCGGCGAGTACGTCTTTGGGGCCGAACGCCTGGAAAAGACCGTCGCCCAGGCTTACGAGAGAGGCTACCTGGGCAAAAACATCCTGGGCAGCGGCTACGACCTGGAGTTGACGGTGCATCGGGGAGCGGGCAGCTATGTCTGCGGCGAGGAGACGGCCCTGCTCACCTCGCTGGAGGGCGACCGCGGCCACCCCAAGCTGAAACCTCCCTTCCCGGCCAGCCAGGGCGTCTACCGTAAGCCGACCATCATCAACAACGTAGAGACCCTCTTCAACGTGCCTTTCATCGTCGAGCACGGGGCCGAGTGGTACAAGGGCTTTGGCACCGAGAGAAGCGCGGGGTTGAAGCTTTTCTGCATCAGCGGCCACGTCAACAAACCAGGCGTCTATGAGCTGCCCCTGGGCACGCCGATGATGACCCTGATCAACGATTACGCTGGCGGCCCTAGCAAGCCCATCAAGACGGTCATCCCGGGTGGCTCGTCCACACCGATGCTGCCCGCCGATGTGCTGGACACGCTGACCCTGGACTATGAGGCCATCGCTACGGCCGGCTCCATGCTGGGCTCCGGAGCAGTCATCGTCATCGGCGAGGGGACGTGTATCGTGCAGCTTGTGGAGCGGCTGGCCGAGTTCTACCGCCACGAATCCTGTGGTAAATGTATCCCCTGCCGTGAGGGCACCGACTGGCTTTACAAGATCATGCGCCGCATCGAGCACGGTCAGGGCCGTGAAGAGGACATTGATCTCCTCCTGGACATCTGTGACAACATCGGCGGCAAGAGCTTTTGCCCCCTGGGCGACGCGGCCTTGGGTCCCATCACCTCCAGCATCAAGCATTTCCGCGACGAGTACCTGTATCATATTCGAGAAAAACGGTGTATGAATGGAACCACTGGTAACCCTAACCATAGATGACCACGAAGCGACCGTCCCCGAGGGGACGACGGTTCTCGAAGCAGCCAAGTCCATCGGCGTCGAGATACCCACCCTGTGCCACTACGAGAAGCTGGCCCCCTTTGGTGGGTGCCGCATATGCCTGGTGGAGATCGAGAAGATGCGCGGCCTGCAAACGGCCTGCACTACCGTAGTGAGGCCGGAGATGGTGGTGCGCACCGCCAGCCCGGAGGTGCTCAAGACCCGCAAGGCCATCCTGGAATTCCTCCTCACCAACCACCCCCTCGACTGTCCGGTCTGTGACAAAGGCGGTGAGTGCGACCTCCAGGATTTCGTCTTCAAATGGGGACCCACCGAGAGCCGCTACATTGAAGAGAAACGCCACAAACGCAAGGCCTACACCCTCAGCCCCCTCATCGTCAAAGACGAGGAACGCTGCGTGCTGTGCCGGCGCTGTGTGCGCTATCTGGAAGAATGGGCCGACGACCTCCAACTGGATTACTTTGAACGGGGCCGGCTCACTCGGGTAGACACTTTCCCTGGCCAGGCTTTCGATTCCGTGTTCTCCGGCAACACCATTGACATTTGCCCCGTGGGAGCTCTGACCAGCCGCGTCTTCCGCTTCCGGGCCCGCTCCTGGGAACTGGAAGAGGTGCCCGGCATTTGTTCCTATTGCGGTGTGGGCTGCAACGTCACCCTGGACGTCAAGACGAACAAACTGCGCCGCATCAGCGGCCGGGAGAACCCGGCCGTCAACGATGGCTGGCTTTGCGATAAGGGCCGCTTCGCCCATCAATACATGGATAGCCCTGAGCGGGTCACCCAGCCGCTGGTCCGCAAGAACGGCGAACTCAAGCCAGCATCCTGGGACGAGGCCCTGAGTTTGGCCAGCCAGCGGCTTAGGGAAATCGTGCAAGAGAGCGGACCCCATAGCGTGGGTGGGGTCGGGTCGGCTACCGTCACCAACGAGGCTGCTTACCTCTTCCAAAAGTTCATGCGGACGGTTCTCGGCACCAACAACGTAGACCACCTCGGCCGCCTGCCCGACGGCGTGCACCCTCTCCCCTCCATAACTAAAGTCCGGGAAGCCGACACCATCCTGCTGCTCGGAGCCGATACCCTGGAGGAAGCCCCCGTCATCGAGTTGTTCATCAGAAAGTCAGCGAACCTGAAGGGGGCCAAAGTCGTGGTGGCCCATCCCCGTCGTATTAACCTCACCGGCTACGACGGCCCCTGGCTGGCCTATCGCCCTGGCACCGAGGTGGCTTTGCTGAACGGCCTGGCCCATGTCATCCTGGCCGAAGGACTGCACAAAGAAGGCCGCAGGGTCACCGAACTCGAAGAGTGGGTGAAGGACTATCCGCCCGACAAGGTGGAGGAAATCACCGCTGTGCCGGCAGAGACCCTGCGGGAGGCAGCCAGGGTTTTGACCGAGGCCCAGAAGGCCATCCTCATCTATGGCCTGGTTACAGTTCGCGGCCCCCATGGTCAGGCCTGCCTGGCCGCGTTGAACAACCTGGCACTGCTGATCGGCGCTTATGAGCCTGGCTGCCTGGCCCAGGAGCCCAACTCGTGGGGCGTGCTCGACGTGGGACTGGCTCCCCACCTCTACCCCGGCCGGCAGAGACTTGAGGACGACCAAGTTAGAAAGAGATTAGGCAAGCGATGGAAGGCCGAGTTGCCCTCCGAGGCAGGCCTGGGATTGGATGAGATGCTGAAGGCAACCCTGGATGGCGAACTGGAAGCGTTGTACATCATGGCTGCCAACCCGGTGATGGATCATCCCATCGGAGATGAGGCCCTGGAAAAAGCCAAGTTCTTGATAGTACAAGACCTCTTCCTGACCGAGACGGCCCGATTGGCCGACGTGGTTCTGCCTGCGGCCAGCTTTGCCGAGGCCGACGGCACTTTCACCAACATGGCGGGGCGCGTGCAGAGGTTGCACAAAGCCCTGCGGCTTCCGGCGGAGGTCAAGCCTCATGGCCAGATTATCGTTGACCTGGCCAGAGTGATGGGGAAGAAATTGGGACCTTACTCGCCGCCGGCAGTGATGGAAGAAATCACCAGGGTGGCCGCATCTTATGAAGGACTCAGCTATGGATCTCTGGGTGATGACGGCATCCAGGCGGCGATAGCGACAGAAGGGAGAACGCGCCGGTTCGCCCAGGCGGACTTTCAGGCTCCGGCAGCCGACGCTGCCTACCCCTTGGCCTTGGTGACGGGACGGCTGCTCTACGACCAAGGCTTTCCCTTCGCCCAGTCGGAGACTATGCGCCAGTTCGTACCCGAGCCCTTTGTCGAGCTCAACCCGGCCGACGCCGAAGCTCTGGGCATCGCCGACCAGGATGCGGTGACGGTGTCCTCGGCCAGGGACAGCCTGGAACTGAAGGCCAAAGTAAGCGACGACATCCGCCCCGGGTGCGTCTTTGTGCCTCTGCACCTGAATGAGATGCCGGTAGTAGCCCTCTCTGACGTGAAGGCAGCGGTTACCTGGGTAAAAGTCACTAAACGAAAATAGTCACCCAAACCATCCAATAGCGAATGGCGAATAGCGAGTAGCGAACAGCGAACTTTTGATAGAAACAGGGAAACCCATGGATTGGATACCGAACCTATTAATTCCTTTGATCAAAAGCCTTATTGTGGTGATAGGGCTTCTGGTGGCCTTTGCCTACATGACCTGGGCCGAGCGCAAGCTGTGTGCCCGCTTTCAGTTGCGCTACGGGCCCAACCGGGCCGGACCTTTCGGCCTCTTGCAGCCTGTGGCCGATGCCTTCAAAGCGATCTTCAAGGAAGAGTTGATCTTTGGCCAGGTCCATAGCAAGGTCATCTACGTCATCGCCCCCGGCATTTCACTGGCTGCAGCTTTGCTGGCCTTTGCCGTCGTGCCCGTGGGCCCCACCATCAACTCCTTCCAGGTGTTGGGCTTCCAGGTTCCGGACATCTCTTTGTCCGTTGCTGCCGACGTGAACATCGGCGTGCTCTATCTATTTGCCATCGCTGGCCTGGGGACCTATGGCATTGTTCTGGGAGGATGGAGCTCCAACAACAAGTATTCCCTGCTGGGGGCCCTGCGCACCACGGCTCAGGTAATCAGCTACGAGCTGCCTATGGGTCTGGCCATCGTCAGCGTGCTGCTCCTGAGTGAGTCTCTGAGTCTGGTCAAGATTGTGGAGAAGCAGGCCGTCTTGCCCTTCGTCGTTTTGCAACCGGTGGCCGCTCTGATCTATCTCATCTGCGGGCTGGCCGAGACCCACCGCTCGCCCTTTGATCTGCCGGAGACGGAGAACGAGCTGGTCGCGGGCTTTGCCACCGAATACGGCGGTATAAAGTTCGCCGTCTTTTTCATGGCCGAGTACATCAACATGATTGTGGTCAGCGCCGTGACCGCGACCCTCTTCCTGGGTGGCTGGCAGTGGCCGGCCTTTCTGGCTGACCTGCATCCCATCATCGCCGTGGGGCTGTTTTTTGCCAAAACGGTTTTCATCTTGTTCCTCTTCGTGTGGATTCGGGCCAGCCTGCCCCGCGTGCGCTACGACAAGTTGATGCAGTTCTGTTGGAAGTTCCTGTTCCCACTGGCGTTGGTCAATCTGGCGGTGACGGCCACCGTCGTTGCTTTGCTGCCCGCTTGAGGCCGAGAGAGGCGTAGATGCCCCAATACAGGATAGAAGACATCACCTGGGATCACCCTCGAATACTTGCTGACCTCTTCGTTTCGCCAGCAATATCTCTGTGCAGGAAATGGAGCCAGCAGCCGTTTTCACTCACTATAGAAAGGCGCTCATTACCGACAGCAGGGAATGGGCAGTCAGCAATTGATTTTAGCTGGTCACTGGCGAGCGAGGCAGATGCAGACCGTGTTGAGAACACCTTGCAGGCCCAGCCACTGACAGAGTTTGCGAGCATCGGCTTGTGTTGCGCCACCTTCAGTTATTCTAACGAGGGAGAAGTAACCGAGGTTACCAAACGGGGCGATGGCATAGACTATTGGATTGATGATCGCCGAGCCGTGCTCGAAGTCAGTGGATTGGATGCCGGGAGCTCAGGGGATCTCTCGCGGCTGCATCACAGGAAAGAAAGCCAACTGAAAGGCAGCGGGCTCTTCAAGCTCGGATATCCAGGGTACGTGTACGTAATAGTGTTTCAAATTAGGGGTAGCATTTTCAGCTATCATAGTTAGGGGATAACGATGACTCAAGATGATGTCACACAAAAACTTGGCGGGTTGAAGACTGCCAAATCCGCCTTATTGCTGGAGGCGGAATTGCTCAAGAGGATGGGTTTGGTCCATTACGCTCGGCCCCTATACCTTCGCGTTGCGGAGCATGAAGTTCAGTTGGCTGAGGCGTTCGCCTCCCTTGGTCGCGATCGGGATGCACAGGTGAGCTATTTGAGTGCGGCTCATTGTTTCATCGAAGCGCACAAGTTCGCCACAGCCTCCAGAGTCCTTCAGTCCGTGTTAGAACGGTTCATTGACGACCAGGAAGCACGCCAACTAATCAAGATGTGCGAAGGGAAAGCAGACGAACCCTTTACTGCCGACTTGCCTGAGATTCGTGCTTTGGTCAATCTCCTCCTCAGGAAAGAATTGATCGAAGAGTCTGAATGGGAAGCCGAACTGAAAGCTGTTTCTCAGCTATAGGAGGAGTATCTATGCAAACGAGACAACATTCTGGTCGGGCGTCGAAAGGCAGCCAGTTCCATTTGCAGAACTTGGTCAACGACTTGCAGAACTTGGTCAACGGCTATCCCGAATATCTCAACTGTCTCATCCTCTCAAGCAGCCCTTCCTTACGGACCTATGCAGCAACGCATCCCAAATGGGTCTCTCCGCTCGCTTCTGACAACTACATGGAGTACCGGGATGAGCGGTTTCTTGAGGCAATTGGCTTTCCGCAACTCTCAGACCAACTCTACGCCTTTTGGCCATTGCGTGGCCCCGTCTGGGACGCACTTGCGACAGTCGAGGGGAAAAACGGTAGCGAGGGCGTCGTTATCGTGGAAGCTAAGAGCCACATTCCAGAAATCAGTGGCCAAGGGTGCAAAGCAGAAAGCCCTGAAAGTCGTGCGAAGATTGGTCGCAGTTTAGCTACCGTCAAGCAGGTATTAGGTGTCAAACCAGAAGCCGACTGGATGGGTGAGTTCTACCAGTATGCCAATCGCCTTGCACATTTGTACTTCTTGAACGTTATAGCACAGATTTCTGCGTGGATGGTCTTTCTCTACTTTGTAGGTGACGTAGAGCAGAATGGGCCATCAACTGTTATCGACTGGCTGACTGACTTGGATGGAATTAGAAACAAATTGGGCCTACCCCAACATCACCTGCTTGACCAGCGAGTTGTGTCCGTGTTCGCTCCGGTGCGGGGATAGTACCATAACAAACGTCGCCTGGCAGCGTGTTTGCAGTTTCGCTCTGCTCACTCAAATGCCTTTGGCACTTCGCAAACACGCCGAACGTTTGGCAGGATGTCCGTGGAACGAAGAAGCAAGAATCACTTGGATGAATGAGCGTACAAGTCAACAAAAGTTTAAGCACGGAGTGCATTCATGATCGTGATCGAAGCTATCGGTGGCCTGTGGCAGTTCATCAGAGCTATGGGCGTCACCCTCAAGCACTTTTTTAAGAAGCCCATCACCGTTCAGTACCCTGAGGAAAAAGTACACATCTATCCCCGTTTCCGCGCGCGGCACGAGCTGCAGCGCGATGAGAATGGCCTGGAACTCTGCGTGGGCTGCGGCCTGTGCGCCGCCATCTGCCCATCAGGGGCCATCTACGTGGAAGCGGCGGAGAATGCCGAGGAGGAACGCTACTCCAAGGGGGAACGCTATGCCCGCATCTACGAGATCAATATGACCCGCTGCATCTTCTGTGGCTACTGCGAGGAGGCCTGCCCCACTGGCGCCCTGCAACTCAGGCATGAATTCGCCCTGGCCGACTATGATCGCGGTAGCCTCATCTACGATAAGGCCAGGCTGCTGCAACCCGCCTCGCCTCACGTCATTGTTCTGGAGGGTTAGCCTTCATGGAACTGACTTTGTTTGTCGTTTTGGCTGTCATAGCGGTGATCGCAGCCGCTGGCGTGGTTCTCAGCAAGAAGGCTGCTAACAGCGCCCTCTTCTTGCTCCTCAACTTTTGCACTTTGGCGGGCCTTTACATCCTGCTGAACGCCCAGTTCATCGCCGTCGCCCAGGTCATCATCTACGCCGGGGCCATCGTGGTGCTTTTCCTCTTTGTGGTCATGCTTCTTTCGCCAGGCAAAGAGGAGGGCAAAGATAGGAAGCCTTATGCCAAAATCTTTGCTGTCTTTTTGGCTGTCCTCATGCTGGTGGAAGTGGGCTACGTCCTTTTCACCGGCATCCTGGGCGGCACGCCTGGACAGTATACCCCGGAAAAGATAGCCGAGGTGGGCAATGTCCAGGCCATCGGCCAGGTGCTTTTCACCGACTTTTTGTTGCCCTTTGAGCTGGCCTCGGTGCTCTTGCTGGTAGGTATCGTGGGAGCGGTGGTGCTGGCCAAGAGAGAGCTCTAAATGATCCCATCATCGTATTATTTGATTCTCAGCGCTATCCTTTTCACCATCGGCGTCATCGGCGTTCTGGTGCGGCGCAACGCCATCGTCATTTTCATGTGCATCGAGATGATGCTCAACGCCGTCAACCTGACCTTTATCACTTTCTCCCGCTATCTGAATTCATTGGACGGGCAGATCTTTGTCTTTCTGGTAATGACCGTGGCCGCTGCCGAGGTGGCCGTGGGGTTGGCCATCGTGGTCTCTATCTTCCGCCTAAAAGAGACCACTGACGTTGACGAGATCAACCTGATGAGGTGGTGAATGGAGAATGGAGGATGGTGAATGGGTGAGGCTTTGATCCATAATACAATCTGGTTTATACTTCTCTTTCCTCTGCTGGGTGTGCTGATCAATGGCTTCTTTGGACGCAGACTCGGCAAGAGGGTGGTCGGCATCGTAGGCCCCGCTACTGTAGGACTGTCCTTCCTGGCCGCCTGCGGCATGTTCTGGGGAGTGGTCCAAAGCCACTACGCCGTGGTCAGCCCCCTGTACTCCTGGATCACGGTCGGCGATTTCGACGTCAGCTTGGCCCTGCGGGCTGACCCCCTCTCCTCGCTGATGACCCTGGTGGTCAGCGGCGTGGGCTTTTTGATCCACGTCTACTCAGTGGGCTACATGGCTGAGGACGAGCGATTCACTCGCTTTTTCACCTTTCTCAACCTTTTTGCCTTCTCCATGCTCCTCCTGGTTTTGGGCAACAACTTTTTGGTCATGTTCGTCGGCTGGGAGCTGGTAGGACTGTGCTCGTACCTGCTTATCGGCTTCTGGTTCGAGCGCGAGGCCCCGGCCGACGCAGGCAAGAAAGCCTTCCTGGTCACCCGCATCGGCGACTTTGGCTTTGCCCTGGGGGTGATGCTCATCTTTGCCACCTTCCGCACTCTGAACTTTGACCAGGTCTTTGCGAGTGCGCCAGAGGTGCTGGCAGTGGGCGGCACGATCGCCACGGCCATCACCCTTTTACTCTTCACGGGCGCTGTGGGCAAATCGGCTCAGATACCGCTCTACGTGTGGCTGCCCGATGCCATGGAAGGCCCCACGCCCGTCAGCGCCCTCATCCACGCTGCGACCATGGTCACGGCCGGCGTCTACATGGTGGCCCGCACCCACGTCCTCTTCGAGTTGGCCCCTCTCTCGATGAGCGTAGTGGCCTGGATTGGGGTACTGACCGCTTTCTTCGCCGCCACCATAGCCCTGGTCCAGAACGACCTCAAGCGCATCCTGGCCTATTCGACCATCAGTCAGTTGGGGTACATGTTCGTTGGGGTGGGCGTGGGCGCTTACGGCGCCGGAATCTTCCATCTAACCACCCACGCTTTCTTCAAGGCCCTCCTCTTCCTGGGCGCTGGCAGCGTGATGCACGCCCTCAGCGGCGAGTTGAATATCCAGAAGATGGGCGGCCTCAAGGACAAGATTCCCTGGACCTATTGGACCTTTCTGGCGGGTGCGCTGGCCCTCTCGGGTTTCCCCTTCTTCTCAGGTTTCTTCAGCAAGGACGAAATCCTCTGGAAGGCATACGAGAACGCAGGCCTCGCGCTCTGGCTGGTGGGCATCGTCACTGCTTTCATGACCGCCTTCTACAGCTTCCGGGCGGTGTTTGTGCCCTTCTGGGGGCAGTCGCGGCTCGACAAGAAGGTAGCCCACCATGTCCACGAGTCGCCTCGGGTCATGATCGTACCGCTGGTTGTCTTGGCTTTTCTGGCTCTCCTGGGCGGTTACGTGGGCCTGCCCCACTTCCTGGGCAGCTCTGCTATAGAAGGCTTCCTCTCGCCGGTCTTTGAAGAAGGAGCCCACCACGCCGCCGAAGCAGGAGCCCACGCTGCCAATGTCGGCCTGGAGGTGGCCTTCCTACTCATCTCGGTGGTGGTGGCCCTGTCTGGTATCGGGCTGGCCTATTTCATGTACGTGGCCAAGCCGACGTTGCCTGTGAAGTTGGCCAAGGGGTTGGGTCTCCTGTACACGTTGCTGTCCAACAAGTACTACGTTGACGAACTATACATGGCCATCGCAGTCAATCCCTTGAAGGGCCTGGCTGGCTGGCTGGCTCGGATTTTCGACGCGCGGGGCATTGATGGCCTGGTCAACGGCCTCGCCGCCTTCTTCGGCTGGAGCGGCCAGACCACCCGCAAGGTGCAGACCGGTTCTGTACGCAATTATGCCTTGTCCATGCTCTTGGGTGTGGTTGTCTTGGTGGGGTATTTCGTCTTGCGGTAGAGGGTTATAATCGAGTTGAAGTACTCTTTGGTCATAGAGGCTACTGAGGATCCGAGTTTTTCGGTTTCTAACTCTCCAGACCTTGAAGGATTTACTGGTGTCGGGCACTCTATGAAGATTGCCTGTTGGGTTTCCCTCTTCTATCTCTGGTCATCTTTCTCCCCCTATATGGGGCAGTGGTGACGCTGTTTCTCAGGAAGACTCTCTTCGGGCTCGTTGCGTTTTGGCACCCCTCCCCGTTAACCGAAATCTCTATCTTGCATTAAAGACATGGGGCTGGTATAATGGGGGCAGGAGGTGACAGCGATGACTTTGCAAGAGATTATAGCCGATATTCACGCCCTTAATGAAGATTTGGAGGCATACGAGCGTAAGTATGGCGTGCTTTCGGAGACATTTTATGAATCGTACACAAGTGGTGAAGAGCCTGAGGATGATACCTGGATGCCAGATTGGGCTGACTGGGCTGGGGCGTACAAAATATTGTTCCGTCGCCGGGAACAATATCCTCGTGCTATTCAGGCCTTGCGGGAGTAATCGGAAACGCTATAGAGGTGAAAAGTCATGGAAGCGATTCGTATTCACAAGGTTGTTGAGAAAGACGGTGAAATCTCTGTAGGAGGGTTGCCCTGTAAGAAAGGGCAGTATGTAGAGATGATCCTGCTGATTGAACCTTCAGCTACATCTGGGCATCCTCACTTGTCAGCC
>SOHZ01000133.1 GCA_004377365.1 Anaerolineales bacterium
TCATTAACTCACGCAAGCTTGCCAAAACCTGTCAGGTCTGGCGTCGAGGAAGGCGAGAGCCGAACCATGTAGGACGGCGGAAGGAGGTGATGTATATCTGGCGAGATCTAATGTTTCCCTAGGTTTTGAAGATTCCGTTAGAAGTGTGAACAAAATGACAAGGAGGATCATGATGAAACTCTCGAACAGATTCGTGGTGATCATGTTGCTAGCCATCGTGCTCGTTGGCGGGGCTACTTGGGCCTTGGCCGACGACGGTAACACCATCTACGCCTGCGTCACCCCCGGCGGCACGATCCGTATCGTCGCCGGTGAAGAGGAGTGCAGGGGACAGGAGTCGCCGGAGAGCTGGAACAGGACTGGGCCATCGGGGCCGATGGGACCAACTGGACCGACGGGCGCCAAAGGGGACCAGGGTGACCAAGGGCTGATGGGACCAACTGGACCGACGGGCGACAAAGGTGACCAGGGTGACCAGGGGCCGATGGGACCAACTGGACCGACGGGCGCCAAGGGTGACCCGGGTGACCAGGGGCCGATGGGACCAACTGGACCGACGGGCGCCAAAGGTGACCGGGGTGACCAAGGGCCGCAGGGTGACATCGGACTGCGCGGCGACACCGGGACCCAGGGCCCAACCGGGCCAACCGGACCATCCGGGGTCCTGGGCTTTTACCGGAGGACCGCTACCGACTCTGTCCCTGGCGGAGAAGCCCGTGCCCTTGTGGCGTGGTGCTTGTTCGGGGACATCGCCACGGGTGGTGGCTATGAGGTCCCTAGTCACCCGTCTACACCCTTGGTTAAATACCGAAACCATCCAACTACAGTAAACGGTACGGAGGGATGGTACGTCAGTATGAGGAACTTGATGAGCAGCGGGACGGTTCGCTTCGACGCCTGGGTGGTATGCGCCGATGTCACGCCGTAACGGAGGGGAGGGGGGGGGAAGGTCAAAGTGGATGGGGCGGGACAACGGTTAGCTTCGGGGGGGCCATGGACACCCGAACGGGGGGCGCCTTTGCCCGGTATGATATGTGCCGCTGCCCGTGGGACTTGCTTATCCATCTCATTGGCTGGTGCGGCACCTTTTTAGCTCCCCTTGTGGAATTGGCCCTAACGTAGGAGGCTAACACACTGATGCGCATACGCTGCGTGGGGTCGACCTCTAGCCGGTTGGCCCAGAACCTGATTAGTACCATCTGGCCTGATCCTTGGGCCAGACGGCTACAGGCGTGATCGCCCCCGCTCCGCCAGCGCCTGGTCCATTAAGGTCACCCCGGCCCGTACCCACCGCCACCAGTGTCGGGCGTATGCCCCAATGCGGCTCGCGTCCGCACCTTGCTCATAAAGCCGGGCCATACGCTCCTCAAAGCGTTCAATCGTCCTCGGGGCTATCCCCAGCCCCGAGGACGAAAAACGATAGCCCAAAAAGTCAAATCCGCGCGCGATCCGGCCGATAAAGGTCTTGTCCGGGTGCTGCTGCACCTTTAACTCGGCCAGGGTCTGGTTTACCACTTTGATGGCCTTGCGCAACTTCCAGCGGGTGGGAGCCAGAATGACCCAATCATCCATAAAGCGAGCATAAAACAGCCCCAGCTCCGCCATACGTTCGTCGAGCCGGTGGAGATACAAGGCCCCCATCAGCGGCGACAGGGGACAGCCCAGGGCAATCCCCCGCTTCACCTCGCGATACAGGCCGTCATCGTAGATGGTGCGGTGAAGGTACTGCCACACCAGATCACGCACCCGCGGATCGGGGATAAGGGGACGTTAAGAAATAACTTCCCGCTTTATCCCAGGGCAATATAAACAGGATAACGGTTGCAAAGGCAAGATCAGCGGTTCGACATGTGGCTCACCACAAGCATCCTGAGTAGGCCGAAACTGCGTCCTGAGCCTGTCGAAGGGCGCAGTCGAAGGGCGAAGTGGAGGCCGTATCGAAGCCTGTCCTGAGCTTGTCGAAGGGGGTGCGGGTTGTGACAACAAGCAAGGATCTGGGATAAGCCGCACCCTTCGATACGCTGCTTCACTGCGTTCCGCAGCTACTCAGGATGCTCAGACGACTCTGCAAAAGCGGGAAGTTGTTCTTTTACAGGTCCTAAGTGCCTTGCCCGCAGGTCGGCTTGCGGGTGCGGGTTGATCTCCGCCCAGCGCTAGCGCACGTTCCACACATCATCATTGGCCGAATAGTCCTTACGGCGCTCACATAGCCAGGTATAAGCCTCTTGTATCACTTCGTCCGATGCGATCTCGTGCATATCCGGATCCGCCGGTTCATAAGCAGCAGGCTGGATGGGAAGGTATACTGGTGAGGACCGCTCGCTGGATCACCTTTCCGGGCCAGGAGCGCCTCATCGCCACCCTGCTGCTCCTGTTGGCCGTCGCTTTCAACCTCTATCATCTGTATCCCGAGGTGGCCATCCAGGTCCCCAACCTGAACGATGGGGTCCTGCACTTCCTGGCTACCGAACGGGTGGTGACGGCCCTTTTCTTCGGGCAGAATCCTACCGACCCCTGGTTGCCCACCGTCGTTCAGGGCTATCCCCTCTTTCACTACTACCAGCATCTGCCCTATTTTCCCCCGGCGGCCCTGCACCTCCTCTCCTTGGGGAGGCTGCCCCTCCTCGACTTGTTTAACTGGACCCGCTATCTGCTGCTGAGTCTCTTTCCCCTCTCGATCTATTGGTCCATGCGGCGCTTTGGCTTCGGCCGCCTGCCCGCGGCCCTGGGCGGCCTGGTGGCCCCCCTCCTGGCCACCGATGGCCTCTACGGCCTGGACTTTGGCAGTTACGTCTGGGGCGGCCACGGCCTGTACACCCAACTGTGGGGCATGCTCCTCCTGCCCCCGGCCCTGGCCCAGGGCTACGCGGCCCTACGAGAGGGTCGGGGCTATTTCTGGGCCACCCTGCTGCTGGCCGCCACGCTGCTATCCCACCTGCTCTTTGGCTACATCGCCCTGGCTTCGCTCGTCCTCTTTACTTTTCTGCCTGTTTTGGGCCAACGGGGAAAAGGAACCACCGGCATAAGCGTTCAGCCATCTCTCGGAGTCGAGCCTTTAGGCGGAGAAAATGACGCGAAACTCGGGCGAAGCTTTGGCAAACACCGGCTAAAGCCTCCACTCCAGAATGGAAACTGGCAAAAAGCAGAACCACCTGACCGGTTACCCACCAGCGATGATGTCTGGCGCAGGGCCAAGCGGTTGATCCTGCTGCTGGCCCTGGTTGCCCTGGTGACAGCTTACTTTTGGGTCCCTTTCCTATTAGACAACCCCTACTTGAACCGCAGCGTCTGGGAGGAAGCGGGCAAGGTTGACTCGTATGGCTATGAATGGATCCTGGGGACGCTGCTCCGGGGGCAGTTGTTCGATTTCGGTCGCTGGCCCTCGTTGACGATTCTGGCCGGGGTCGGCCTGGCGCTCTGCCTGTGGCGCTGGCGGGAAACACGCTATCGCGTCCCCGTGGCCCTGTTTATCTTGTGGCTGCTCCTGTATTTCGGCCGGCCCACCTGGGGCGTGCTCCTGGACCTTTTGCCCATGAGTCGCGACCTGCACCTGCACCGGCTGATCGCTGGCGTTCACCTGGCGGGCATAACCCTGATGGGCCTCGGCCTGGCCCTCCCCTGGGGTTGGGCCTTCTCCCGACGGGACGTTCGCTATCTGCTGGCACCGGCCGTGCTGACGGCCTTGCTCCTGTACCCTGTCTACCGCGAGCGGGCGGACTACCTGGGGCAGAACGCCCGCTGGATGGCCGAGAGCCAGAGCGCGTTTGCGGCCGAGGCGCAGGACATCGAAGCGCTGACGGAAACGTTGTGGCAATTGCCACCGGGCCGGGTCTACGCCGGGCTGGCTGGGAGATGGGGCAAGGATTACAAGGTCGGCGCCGTCCCGATCTACGCGCTGCTTCAGCGCGACGGGTTCGACATGTTGGGCTACCTCTACCACGCCCTCTCCCTCAACGCCGATATCCAGGTTCTCTTCGACGAGAGCCGCCCCGAGCATTACAATCTCTTTAACGTCCGCTACGTGGTCGCCCCAGCCGAGCGGACCTGGCCCGATTTCGTCCGGCCGGTGGGGGACTTTGGCCGGCACCGGCTCTACCGGGTGGCGACGAGCGGCTACTTTGACCTGGTCGGGTCGGATCTGGCCTTCAGCGGCGACAAGAGGGACTTTTACCCGGCGGCCTCCCGCTGGCTGTGGAGCGACCGGCCGCGGGTGAAACAGCATCCGGCCTTGTTCCTTGGCGAGGCTACAGACACTGATCAGCAGCCTTTCCCCCTATCACAGGCAGACGATGTCATGGCGCAGACATCGTTCCCGGAAGAGCCACTCCGGGGCCGCATCGTTTGGGAAAAGGTCGAGAGCAATGCCTATCTGGCCGAGGTCGAGGTGGAGCGGGAAAGCACGCTGCTGCTGAAGGTCACCTATCATCCCAACTGGCGCGCCACCGTGGATGGCATCGCGGCCAAGACGGTGATGGTCATGCCCAGTTACGTGGGGGTGAAAGTGGCCCCCGGCCTTCACCACGTTCGCCTGGTGTACCAGCCCAGGCCGCTGCGGGGCACCTTATTGATCGTGGGCCTGCTGGCCCTGCCCCTGATCGCCCTGGCGGAGTGGCGGCGGCAGGAGCTGATCCGGCTGGCCAGGTGGCTGCGCCTGGCGCGCTTGCCGGCATTCGTGAGACGCAGGGTCCTGGAGGTCACGTCCTGGGGACGATACCTGGCGGCCAGGGAGCGTCTCAACCCTCATCTCCCCTACCTGGGGGGACTGGCCCTCATGACGCTGCTCGCCGGGCTGCCCCTCTTCCAGTTCAAGATCATAGGCGGCCACGATGCTCTGGCGTACCTGCCGCGCACGGTAGAGTTTTATGAAGGGTTAAGGGCCGGACAACTCTTCCCCCGCTGGGCACCCGACCTCGGCGCTGGCTACGGCCAGCCCTTCTTTAACTTTAATCCGCCCCTCTTCTACTACGTGTCCGCCTTCTTCCACCTTCTGGGGTTCGGCTTTGTGGCCTCGCAGAACCTGGCCTGCTTTGCCCTGCTGCTTCTCGCCGGCCTGGGGATGTATATGCTGGCGGGGGAAGTCTTTGGCCCTCGTGGAGGGCTGGTCTCGGCCGTGGCCTATCTTTTTGCGCCCTATCTGCTGGTGACGCTCTACGTGCGCCACGCCCTGGCCGATTTCGCGGCCTTTGCCTTCATCCCCCTCAGCAATTCTCATTTTGGAATGAAAGGTCCTCAATCGCTTGACTAATGACGAAAT
>SOHZ01000286.1 GCA_004377365.1 Anaerolineales bacterium
TGAACACAAAGAGAGTTATCTTCTTTGCCATTGTTTGATTCTCCTTTCATCATTGTTTTTTATTTAAGAGATGGATAGTTTCTGAAGGATCTTTCGTCCTTCTTCAAATCACCCCCTTCATTTCGTTGAAGCTGAGCTGCCGGGCAGCTTTACAGCGCGCCCCCTGCGCAAAACACCTACGAAAGCGAAACCAGCTTCAAATTCGACGCGCAATAGCCCGGTCAGCTCCAGCACATTGTTAGGCCACCTTTTCAAGAGAAAAAGTCCCAAGTAGCCCGTCGAAAAGGAATCTGGTCGCACTGGTGCCAAAGCCGTTTCCCACAGAGCCTGTCCAGCCAGCATGGACTGAAACCCCCGGCTTACCCAGAAACGCTTGCTTGATCTCATTGGTCTCGCTAGAGCAAGCGTCAATGTAGACAAAGCTGTTTCCACCGAACGACATGTAATGCTCGACGAATTTTGCCGTGATGGCATAATGCGAGGCATTGGTATACGGTTTCTTACAAGGGGGATCCGCATTCTTGCATTCCTCTGAGCGAGGGTCGGGGTCCACCTCCGGGTCGAAGTCTGGATTAATGTCATGGGGTGCGGAGGCATAACGCAGACGTCCTTTATCTAAATCTTCCTTTAGCAGGATATCGTTGGCATCATTAACTGGTGTGGACGTGAATAGCCCATAGACCCTTTCCCCATGGATGTTGGGTCTCCAACCGCCGTGGGTATTGAAGTAGAAGATACCATCTAGTTTTATCCTACCACAAAATTTGATTTTTGTCAACCAACCGCCGTGGGTATTGAAGTAGAAGATGCCATCTCCACTCACTTTTTTGAGCCCTTCGACTGTCGCATCGCCAGCGGCAAGTTGATAACCACTCGCACTGAGCCAAGACTTTATCGGAGGTGTCAGGTCCCCGTAGAAGGAGCCCAGCGCGTTGAACATACGCACCTGATCGCTCTTGGGGAAGTCCGCCCGCGGTCCCTTGCATCACAACCGATTCCGCCCCAATGTGCTGTGTCTGCATCTGGAAAGCAGGGAAGATGATCGAGGCCAGGGGAGGCGGCGGAAATTGGCGCGGGGGCGTCTGCCTGCGCGGTTGAAGGTTCAGGGGTGTTCGGGCGGTTGTTAAAGAAGAAAAACTCCCGTCCATCGGTGAATTCCGCCCAGACCGTGCCATCCGGGCTGACGCCGGATGCTTTGAATTCGGGGCGAGAAGTAAGGTATTCTGCGACCCGCTGGTTGTCGGCGTCGCGGTCCACGCCGGGGAGGGCGTTCAAGAAGTCGTTCACTTCGAAAGTAACCATTTTCAGATGCTCATCCTTACCTTTGAGCCTTTTATCTATCGCTCTATTTACGTGAGTCTATACACGGTCGTACAGGTCTCAGCCGCTTCTTGGCTAGCTACGGACATTATTCCCAGCTTCTGAAAAAGGCGATGATATCCTCGATCTCCTGATCGGTCAGCCGATCCTCAAAGGCCAACATGGAGGTGTCAGGGATGCCCTCGCGGGTGGTGGCGCGGAGGAAGTCATCCCCCTTGGCCAACGGCTCTGTACGGTTGAGGGCAGGCCCAATGGCGGTCCCCTCTCCGTCGGAGCCGTGGCAGGCCGCGCAAGTGTTGGCGTAGACCTGGGCTCCATTAGCCGCATCACCCTCCGCTGGCGGACCCTGCGACCAGCTACGGATGAAGGCGATGGTATCCTCGATTTCCTGATCGGTCAGTCGATCCTTAAAGGCCAACATGGAGGTGTCAGGGATGCCCTCGCGGGTGGTGGCGCGGAGGAAGTCATCCCCTTTGGCCAACAGCTCTGCACGGTTGAGGGCAGGCCCGATGGCGGTCCCCTCTCCGTCGGAGCCATGGCAGGCCGCGCAGGTGCTGGCGTAGACCTGGGCTCCGTTGTCCGCATCACCCTCTCCCAGCCGGGGTCGCGGCTTCGGCTGCCAGGTACGCATGAAGGCAATGATGTCGTCAATGTCCTGGGCGCTCATGCGGGTCCCAAAGTCGATCATAGCTGTACCGGGGATGCCCTCACGAGTGATGGTGCGCAGGAAATCGTCCTCCTTGACCAGCACGTCGGTCAGGTTCAAGGGGGGTCCCAGAGCGTCCCCTTCGCCATTGGAGCCATGACAGGGAGCGCAGTTGCCGGTGTACAGGGTGGCTCCCCGGGCCGGATCCCCTTCTCCCGGTGCTGCCGGCGGCTTTGGTTCCCAGGTGCGCATGAAGGCAATGACATCCTCGATCTCTTGAGCGGTCAGCCGCTTCTTGAAATCGATCATAGATGTGCCGGGGATGCCCTCGCTGGTGATGATGCGCAGGAAATCATCGTCCTTGGCCAGCACGCCCGCGCGGTTAATAGGGGGGCCAAGGTTCGTTCCATCCCCACCGGGACCGTGGCAGGCGGCGCACCAGTTGGCAAAGAGCGCAGCGCCGTTGGCCGGATCGGCCTCCCGAGGCGGAGCCAGCACCTCCTCGGTGGGGGCTTCCTCCGGCGTAGGGGCGGCCTCGGGCCTGACCCCCTCCGGTTGGGGACCTTGCCAGTTCACGATGAACCGCACCAGATCCTCGATCTGATCGCCGCGTAGGGGACCGCCATAGTCATCAGCCCAGGCGGGCATGCCAAACTTTGTGTGGCCGGCCGCGGTGGTCAGATACAGGTAATCGTGGAGGGTACCGTAGAACTGAATGTCAGCACGCCCCGCCCACAGATCCTCGACGTTTAAGGGGGGAGTCACGCTGGCTACCCCTTCCCCCCGTAGCCCATGGCATCCAGCGCAGTAGCTTCCGAACAGGGCCGCTCCCCGTTCGACAGAACGTGCCCCTTGTCCTTCGGCCTCGGAAGCTATGCGGATCGGCTCGTTGACCCAGATGACGACGATGATGACCACGATGGCCATGGTGAGGATCAAACCAATCGTTAGATTCCTCTGCATCTAAGTTCCTCCCACTAGCTGACCAGGCAGCCAGTCTAATGAGCCTGGCGATGGATATAGACATCCTCGGCTCTGGTCACCGCCTGGCCCTCCTCCATCCAAATGATGGTCAGGTTGATCCTCTTCAGGTCCCGTTGCCAGGTCTGGATGGTCAGTTCCGCCCACCCGTCAGGCAATCCTTCCTCGCTCTCAATCCTGGCTTTAAGTGCGGCCAGGAATTTCTCCAGGGGTAAGGGAGGGGACAAAGTGGTGAAGGTGCTCGTGTCGTAGGTGCCATCAATCAACGCCTCGTACGGCAACTGGTGGATTTGACCCTCCCGGTCGCCGGGGGCGAATTCCAGGATAATCTCATCGGCCGGCGGGGTGCCGAGCCCGTAGCGAGGCGTGCCCATATAGGTCAGGATCACCAGGGCCAGGGCGAAAAGCCCCCCAATGCCGAGCAGCAGCTTGCGATCCTGCCACCGGCGACGGGGATTTCGATCAATGTAAGGCAAAGCGAAGATGAGGCCAAACACAAGAGTGGGCACCAGCACGCCCCAGACGAACTTGCCCTCAATAGGCCCGAAGACATCGGGCAGCTTGATAAGTCCCTGCACCCAGAGGAAATACCAGGGTGCTGTGGCGTGCAGGGGGGTGAGGTAGGGGTCGGCATGATCCTCCAGGGGGGCGTTCCACAGAAAGGCAGCTACGACGACCAGAATAAAGATGCCGATCATGGCCCATAATGCCTCCCGGATGAGGATGTCGGGCAAGAAAGGAACTCGCTCCTCTTTCTTCCCCTCCAGTTCCTCCTCCAACCCCGGCGGCCTGGAGAAGCCCTGGCGCACCACTTTGTAGTAGTGGACTCCAAGCATACACACCATGGCGATAGGCAGGATGACCACGTGCGCCGTGTAGAAGCGCAACAACCCGGCCGCCCCCACCTCGGGTGCGCCACGGAGAAGGAGGATGAGCTGGTTGCCGATGAGAGGCACCGTCTCCGCCATGCTGCTGCCGATGGTGATGGCCCAGTAGGCGATCTGGTCCCAGGTGAGCAGATAGCCGCTGTAGCTAAAGATCAGGGTGATGATGCCCAGAATCACGCCCACCACCCAGTTGAAGGTGCGAGGCCGCTTGTAGGAGGCGGTGATAAAGACCCGTGCGCCGTGCAGGACGACGCTGACGACCATGGCCTCTGCCGCCAGTCGATGGATATCGCGCATCAGATCGCCGAAAGGGACTCCCCCGATAATATTCAGCATGTCGAAATAGGCCCTCTCGGGCGAGGGGGTGTAAGGGATCATCAAGATCAGTCCCGTTATGCCCTCGATGATCAGCAGAAAGACGCTGATCCAGCCCAGGGCGAAGGTATAGGTGAATCTGGTGACACTTTTGGGATACCAACGAGGGCGGATGTGAAACCAGAAGCTGGTGGTGTGAACCCGGTAGCGCGGGTTGGGACGACTGCTCGGTGGTTCCCCCCGCAGCATCTCGCGGATGTCCTTTATACTCATGCCGGCCGCGATGGCCGTCACCGTCTCATCAATCTTGTCTCGGATTCTGTTCCAGTTCATGGCTCTCAGATCTCCTACTTATGCCGGCGTGCCGGGTTTGCGCTGACCAGTGTCCACCACCAACTGCTTATCTACAACCTCGACGGCGAAGCGGTCCATGGAGCGCGGAGGCGGTCCGCTGATATAAGTTCCATCCTTGGCGAATTTCGCGCCGTGGCAAGGACAACTGTAGACCTGATTGTCCTCATCCCAACGCAAAAGGCAACCCAGGTGGGTACATACTTGATAGAGGGCTATAAACTTCTCTCCCCCTTGACGCACCAGGAAAAACCTTCCCCCCCGAAAAAGGGTCACCGATCCCTCGTCGAAACGGTCAACTCTACCCGCTTCGAACCGGCCGCCGAACTCGCCCTCCTTGAAGCGGGGCATGGAGAAAACCAGTATGATCCCTCCTGTCTCGGCGAGGAAGAGGGCCATGGCCGCTCCCCAGGCGTAGGAGAAGAGCTCTCTCCTGGAAATGTTCGTCTCAGGGGATACTTTCCCTTCAGTCATCATGATTGTCAGCCTCCTTTGCTTTGCTTTGAACTGAAAGCTTTCCAGGCTGGTGGTTCGATATCGGACGGCTACCAGCTTCTGAAAAAGGCGACGATGTCCGCGATCTCCTGGGCCGTCAAAGTACCGCCGAAGCCGGGCATAGCCGTTCCCACCCCATCGGAGGTAGCCTGGCGTAGATCATCGTCGCTTCGGCTGTCCAGGAACTCGGCTGAATTCAGAGGCTCCTTGGCCACCGCCCCTCCCTGGCCCTCCGAGCCGTGA
>SOHZ01000414.1 GCA_004377365.1 Anaerolineales bacterium
TGGTGGTGCCGTCGCCGGCCACGTCGTTGGTCTTGGTGGCCGCTTCCTTGAGAAGTTGGGCGCCCATGTTCTCGTAGGGGTCTTCCAGTTCGATCTCTTTGGCCACGGTCACACCGTCGTGGGTGATGGTGGGAGCACCCCATTTCTTGTCCAGGGCCACGTTACGGCCCTTGGGACCCAGGGTGGTGCCCACCGCGGCGGACAAAGTATCAATGCCCTTTTTCAGGGATCTTCGAGCTTCTTCTGAGAAAATCAGTTGTTTTGCCATTATATATTCCTCCTTAAAACTGGTTAATGGGTCAATGAGTGATGGGTAACGACCCCCTCGTTGACCTATTTCTCGACAATCGCTAAAACATCACTTTCTTTCAACACCAGAACCTTGCGGTCATCGGGGAGCTTGACCTCGGTGCCGGCGTACTTGGCGTAGAGGACGTGATCGCCCTCTTTGACGTCCATGGGGATGCGTTCGCCCTCTTCGTCCTTGCGGCCAGAACCGACGGCCAGCACGATGCCCTCCTGGGGTTTCTCCTTGGCTGTCTCCGGCAGGATGATGCCACTGGCGGTCTTTTCCTCTTGCTCAATGGGCTCGACGATGAGCCGATCAGCTAGTGGTCTGAGATTGATGTTAGCCATGTCTGTACCTCCTAAAAAGATATTAAATTACCTCCCAACTGTGGGAGATGGTACTCCATTGTGAAAGAGTAACCGTTCAGGTGGACGTTCAGAATGAGCCCAAAGACTGCCCCTGAATTTGTCATTGCGAGCGAAGCGAAGCAATCTCCAAGGTGTAATTGCTGTCAACGGTAGAGATTGCTTCGTCACTTCGTTCCTCGCAATGACACCCCCCGAACGCTTACGTGAAGGAAATGCCAACAGGGAGAGAGGACAACTGTCCAGTCCCCATCTCCCTGTCCAGTATCCTATTTGGCTTTGACCTTGATGGTCTTGGGCTTGACCTCTTCGGCCTTGGGAAGGGTCAGGATCAGCACGCCGTTTTCGAAATCGGCTGTGGCCTTGTCAGCCACCACTGTGCTCGGCAGGGTGAGAGAGCGGGAGAAAGCTCCATAGCAACGCTCCTGGCGGATATAGTTCGCCTTCTCCACTTTCTCCTCAGCCTTGGTCTCGCCCTTGATGGTCAGGACGTCGCCGGTGATGCTGACGTCAATGTCCTCAGACTTGACGCCGGGTACGACCGTCTTGACGACAACGTCGTCATCGGTTTCGTACATGTCCACGGCCAAGCTCTCAGCACCCAAGGGGGCCAGCCAGCCAGCACGCGGGCGGACAACGCTCTCCTCAAAGAGCCGGTCCATCGCCCCCCTCAGAGACACCAAGTCACTCCAGGGTTCCCATCGCACCAAATTCCTAGCCACATCGCACCTCCTCTTACAATGCTACTTGTCCTATCGGCTACTGCCGATTTTCCGCCTCTATTCTAGCAACATTGTATTAGAATAGCATTAGAGGAACGTTAGAGTTTTGTTAGAGATGATTTGAATTTCCGGGACAGATAAGCGAGGAATACAAGAGCTAAAGCAGCTTCGGCCAGGTAGATCCATTGTGAGACCCGCCAGGGGCCCCAGTAGATGGCCTCGTCGCCTCGGATGAATTCCAGCAGGAATTGGCCGCCTGCGTACAGGAGCAGGTACAGAGTGAAAGCAAAACCGGAGTAGTCGAAGGGCCTGTCCTGAGCAGAGCTTGCCCTGAGCTCTGCCGAAGGGTCGAAGGGCCAGCGACGGCGCGTGGCCCACAGGAGGATGAAAGTGGCCAGACTGAGGGCACTGGCCAGCGGCTGGGTAGCAAAGCGGGGGGCACTGATGCCATAGATGTCGGGCAGGTAGAGGGAAAGGCAGGCCAGGATCGAGGTCGCTCCGTGGCTTTCCAGCCCGTAGGCACAGCCACTCATCAGGCAGCCCAACCAGCCAAAGACCTGACCCAGGGCCAGCCCCATAGCGGCCGTATCGGCCAGTGCCAGGAAGGGCAGCTTATGGTAGGCACTGTACAGGAAAAGGGCCAGCAATCCGGCCAGGAAGGCCCCCTGAAAAGCCAGTCCCCCCTCCCAAACGTAGAAAGCCTCTCTAAAGTTCTCTGCAAAGTACTCCTGGTTGGCCAGCACGTAACCCACCCGGCCGCCCGCTATGCCCGCCACCACGGCCCAGAGGGCGGCGTCAACGATGCGCTCAGGGGCGATCCCCCGGCGTTTGCCCTCCAAGCAGGCCACCACCAGGCCGCAAACCAGGCCCACATCCAAGAGGATGGTGTAAGTGTAGATAATGGTAGAGCCAAAGCGAAAAAGGATAGGATGCATCAGTTAACTCAAGGCACAATCCAGATGCTGGCCGTGCCGCCGACGCGCAACGAATTCTCACCAATGTAGAGCACGCGCACGTTCAGCCGGAGGTAGACCCCCTCCCTGAGCTTGCTATCCCAAAGGATGGAATCAGCCCCCTTGCGATAGGGATAGCCGTCAATACCGCCCAGATGGGCTCCCTCTTCCTTTTTGCCCAGGTACTCGATGGTGGTGCCAGGGATATACTCGTTGCGACCTACTCCATAAGTCACCGGCGCGTTGGTGAACTTTAGAGGCCAATCGGTCTGGATGAGGGCTGGCTGAGGGTTAGGTTGCCGCACAACGACCTTCCCCGTCCCCACCAGATGCAGGGTGTCTTCTGTGAACCACAGGACGCGCAGCGAAAGGTCGACCGACACACCTTCAACGGGATCGCCCTTCCAGTCTAGAGAATCTCCCTTTTGTTTGAAGGCATGCTGTCCGGCAATGAGCACCTCAGCCCCCTTTTCAGACTGGCCCACGTAACGGATGCTGGTGCCGGGCAGGTTTTCCCCGGCCCTGACGCCGATCTCAATCGGGGCAGTGTATGTCAACTCCACCGGTCCCTTTCCAGAGTCCAGGTCGCAGGATACCATCCCCACAAGCAACAGCCCCAGGACGACAAAAACATTCAGTCTCCTCTTCCATCCTCCATTCTTCATTTCTTAATCCTCCATTCTCCATTCTATCTCGCCAGCCACTGGTCAAAGAAGGCCAGCACGCGATGACGATATTCTTCAGGATGACACCGATCCGCCTGGCGGTGCCCGGCCTCTGGCACGACCCAGATTTCTTTGGGCTCGCCGGCCGCCGTGTAAAGCTCGCCAGCCTCTTCGACGGTCACAAATGGGTCCAGAGCACCTTGGATGATGAACAGAGCCCGCGGCGCAATCTTGTCCACCCAATGGATGGGATCGGCCTCACTCAGGGGGCAGCCCAGGCGCAGGCCCGTCAGCCATATGATGAGATGTCCCGCCAGGGGAGCCAGATAGCCTGGCAGACCTCGCTCGCGCACCCCGGCGGTGATGGCGTCTGAGAGGCGGGCGAAGCCGCCATCGCTGACCACAGCCCGGATGGCTTCACTGTGAGAGGCGGTGGCCATAGCCACTGCCCCGCCCATAGAGAAGCCCAGCACCCCCACGCGGTCAATGCCCCGACTCTGCAAATAATCAACCGCTCCCAGCAGGTCCTGCCGCTCATAGTAGCCCATGGAAACGTGCTGCCCCTCGCTCCGACCGTGTCCCCGGAAGTCGAACATCAAGACGTTGTAGCCTCGCTCGTGGAGGGCAGGCACGTATCTGACGTCGGGGTCCATGCTGCCCGCGTGGCCGTGGCAGAAAACGACCGTCCCCCTGGCCTCCGGCGCAAGGATGAACCACCCTCGCAGAGTCAACCCATCACGGCTGGGGAAAACCACTTCCTCGTAAGTCAACCCATACTGCGCTGGATCGCTGGGGGCATCGGGTACCCGTCGGCGGATGAGCTGGCTCGACCCGTGCAGGCTGATGGCCCCGATGATCGAAACGACTACTGCCAGTAGAAAGGCTATGGAGATTAATGCGATGATAATACCAGATACGATCACAACGATGATAGACACTCCCTGTGGCGCAACAGTGCCGCTTGTTGGGTCCAACCAATCTTACCACATTTTGGCCAGAAAGAAAAGGAAAAGCGTGCGGCCAGAGTTGAATTCTAGTCCAGGTGATGCTATAATAGGCAGTGACAAGTCCATTCAATTGGCAACGCAGAAAGGGGGATGAGCATTGAAAGGTCTAGTGCTCAGCGGTGGGAAAGGCACTCGCCTCTATCCCATTACTTACACCAGTGCCAAGCAGTTGGTGCCGGTAGCTAACAAGCCAGTCCTCTTCCGGGTCATCGAGGCCATTGTCGAGGCAGGCATCATGGAGATCGGCGTGGTGGTGGGCGACACGGCAGAGGAGATTGAGAATGCTGTGGGCGATGGCTCTCGTTGGGGAGCCAGGATCACCTACATTCCGCAGGAGGCTCCCCTGGGGCTGGCTCACGCGGTCAAAATTTCCCAGGATTTTTTGGGCGATGAGCGGTTTGTGATGTTCCTGGGTGACAACGTTATCGAAAGCGGCATCAGTTCTCTGGTGCGACAGTTTCAAGACAGTGATTACAACTGCCAGATTGTCCTCACCCATGTCCCTCATCCTGAGCAGTACGGCGTGGCCGAACTGGAAGACGGCCGCATTGTGCGTCTGGTGGAAAAGCCCCGCCAACCCAAGAGTAACTTGGCTCTGGTGGGCATCTACATGTTTGATCACCACGTCTTTGAGGCTGTGAACGCGATCACCCCTTCCTGGCGTGGCGAGTTAGAGATCACTGATGCCATCCAATACCTGGTGGATAAGGGCTACAAGGTCTACCCCTACGTCCACGAGGGCTGGTGGATTGACACCGGCGCGCCGGGTGACATGCTGGACGCCAACCGCCTGGTGCTGGACGAAATCGTTCATCGCATCGAGGGTTATGTGGATCGTGACTCTCGCGTGAGCGGCAAAGTGACCATCGAAAAAGGGGCCAAAATCATCAACAGTGTCATCCGGGGGCCGGCCATCATCGGCCAGGAAACGCGCATCGTCAACTCCTATGTCGGCCCTTTCACCTCAATCTACCATCACGTGTCAATCGAGGGAAGTGAGATCGAGCACTCTATTGTGTTGGAGCACAGCCGTATCATTGACATTGATCAGCGCATCGAAAACTCGCTCATCGGCCGCAACGTGGAGATCACCCGCTCACCGCTCAAGCCCAAGGCGCACAAGATGACCCTGGGAGACAACAGCCGGCTGGGCATCGTTTGCAACGGCTGAGGTGGGGTGGGTGCCGCTTTCGCAGAGGACTAACAATTTTTAGAAAGGAGGTACGCTTATGGCGAACGCTAAGAAATGGCGCAGGAAGAAAATAGCCAGACACAAGCACAAAAAGAAACTGAAGAGAACCCGTTGGAAGAGAAGGCAGAAAAAGTAAATGAAGACAACCTTGATCTACGCCGGTATCACTGGCAAGGGCTTTGACAGCATTGGCCAGGGGATGGACTCGGGCTGGATCAGCCACGGACTGGCCATCCTTTCGGCTGTGGCCAAGGAGCAAGGGTTCGACGTGGACCTCATTGACCTGCGAACCCTCAAGGACTGGGAGCATTTCCGAGAGGATCTGGTCAAGCGCAAGCCCGATGTCTGCGGCCTGACCATGATGAGCGTTGACTTTAACCCGGTCATGCAGTGTGTGGACGTCATCAAAGAGGTCAATCCAGCCATTGTGACCGTGGTGGGCGGGCCGCACCCCACTCTGGACACCGAAGAGGTGCTGGCCAATGAGAAGATTGACTATGTGATCACCCACGAGGGGGAGATCGCCTTCCCCAGGCTGCTGGCTGCTGTCGAGGCTAGAGAGCGCCCGGCGGAGCGACTCATCCGTGGTGAGCCGCCCGATCTGGACTCGCTGCCCTTCTCCGATCACGACTTTTTCCTCGACGAGTGGCGGCGGTGGGGCTATGCCCTCGACTCGCCGGAAGCCCCCTTTGTGCCCGAATTGCCCCCGCCTTTTGTGACCCTCATCGCTGGCCGGGGCTGCATCTACAATTGCAGCTACTGCCAGCCGGCCGAGCGCATCCTCTTCGGCCGGGGGGTGCGGCGCAGAAGCGTGGGAAACGTCATCGGCGAACTGAAGCACCTGCGCGATAGGTACCACTTTGCCAGCTTTATGTTCCACGATGATACCTTGACCGAGGATCAGGAGTGGGTGAGCGGGTTCTGCCGGGCCTACAGGGCTGAGGGTTTCACTCAGCCCTTCTTCTGTCAAAGCCGGGCTGACATCATCGTCAAGCACGAAGACATGGTACAGTTGATGGCCGAGGCTGGTTTGCGCGGCTACTTCATCGGCTTCGAGAGCGGCAGCAATCGGGTGCTCAGGTTCATCCGCAAGGGCACCACCCGCGCTCAGAATCTGGAGGCAGCCCGCATCTGCCGCAAGTATGGCATCGCCGTCTGGGCCAACTATATGCTGGGTCTGCCCACAGAAACCGAAGAGGAGATCAAAGAGACCATCTCCATGCTGAAGGAGATGGACCCTGACTACTACAGCCCCGCTTTCTATACCCCTCATCCTGGCAGCGATCTCTACGACTACTGTCAGGAGCACGGTCTCTCGCTGGTCACCGACCACGACAGTTACCGCCGCAACCCCGACGAAGTGAAAATCAAGGGGCACGACTACCAGTTCCTGAAATGGGCCCTGGAGGAATCTCGGCGGCGCAAGCCCGTCAACCAACTCAAGCGGGCAGTTCGCTACTACTGGAAGCGGTACGCTTCGCCGCGCAAGGTGGTACGCAAGCTACGGAAGATGGTGGCAGGGACGGCGGTGCTCTAGCATGATAACCGAACACCTGGCAGAAGGGATTGCAGCCGATTATGATGCAGAAGGGCGGCTGGCCGGCATCGAGGCTGCCAACGAGACACGCATCACTACGCCCTGGTGGGAGAGCTGGGAAAGCTGAGACTGGCGGCCAAGGTGGCTACGTGTCAACACATTCTGTGATGCATTCATAAAGAGGTGAACGGAAGGAGATTGTCATGAAAACAATCACTCTGGAAGAACTGCAAGCCAATCCGGTAGCTGTACTAGACATGGCTGACGACCTGCTCATCACCAAAGACAGTAAACCTTATCGCCTGGTCTCTCGGCTGGATGAGGATGTGCTGGATGACGTGCTGCTGCTTCAGCACCCGGCCATTCGAGAAACGATCTTGACCTCGAAAGCAAACCTTGCAGCGGGTCGCTACCAATCCGTTGATGCGTTGCTGGAAAAGTATAGCCATGAGCTATCGGATTCTGATTCCTGACAACATCGTAGCCAAGTTAGAAACCTTTCCCCCCAGGAAACGGATCCAGATTCTCATCAAGATCAAAGGGCAATTGACAGAGCAGCCCTTCCCGCGAGGCAAAGTCATCAGAAGGATTCGATACATTCGCGGGACGGTCTTTCGACTGCGTGCGGGTGACTATCGGGTCTTCTACTACGTGAAAGGTGACGCGGTACATGTGCTGGAAATCTGTTCCAAGAAAGAAGCCGATCGCTACATCGCCAGCATCAGAAGAGAACAGATTCCACCTGAAGAATGAGCTGTGGGACGGGAGAGGGATTGATGGACATCTGGGCGCCGATCGCTGGGTTGGCCGTCATCATCGGCATCGTGGCCGGCATTGTCCAGATCCTGCAGTATTTGCAGGAACGGCGGCAGAAGAAGCGCCAGCCGATCGCTGAAGAGGTTATCGCTTCGTCCCCGCCCGCGCCAGCCATCCCCAGCAATCTGCCGCCCCGGGGCGAGTTCATCGGACGCGAGAAGGAGAAGGTGCGGGTGCGGGAGGCGTTGGCCTCCCGCTGGCCACTCACCTGCATTGACGGCATCGGCGGCATCGGCAAGACAGCGTTGGCCCTGGAGGTGGCTGGCGAGTGCCTACGAGCCAGCAAAGGCGAGGTGCCAGCCAATGGCATGCCTACCTTCGATGGCTTCGTCTGGACCACGGCCAAGGACCGGGAACTGACCCTGAACGATGTCTTGGACGCCGTCGCTCGCACCTTGGACTACCCCGGCATCGCCCAGCAGCCGCTGGAGGAGAAGCAAGAGTCGGTGCGCAAACTGCTACAGAGCAAGCGGTACCTCCTCATCGTGGACAACTTTGAGACGGTGAAGGACGACGCCGTGCGGGACTTCCTGCTGCGCCTGCCGGAGCCGTCCAAGGCCCTCATCACCAGCCGGGAGCAGAAGCTACGCCAGGCCTGGGCTGTGTCCCTCAAGGGGTTGGAACAGACGGAAGCCCTGACCCTCATCCGTAGCGAGGGGCGGCGGCTGGGGTTGGTGTCGCTAGAGAAAGGCGAGGAGCGGGTGCTGTTGCGCCTCCATAAGGCCACAGGCGGAGCGCCCCTGGCTATCAAATGGGCAGTGGGGCAGATCAAGCAGAAGGGACAATCGCTGGACACCGTGTTGGCCGCCCTGCACGAGGCCAAGGGGGACATCTTCGAGGAGGTCTTCGCCCGCTCCTGGTCGCTGCTGTCCGAGGAGGCGCGGTGTGTCCTGATGGTGATGCCCATCTTCGCCGCTTCAGCCTCCCGGGCGGCCATCGAGGCTGCCAGCGATGTGCATCACTACGCCCTGGACGAGGGGCTGGGTCAACTGGTAGAGATGTGGCTGGTGGAGGCCACCGACGCGCTGGACGCCGCCAAGCGGCGTTATAACATCCACCCTCTCACCCGGTCTTTTGCTAGGGCACGTCTTTCTGAAAGTGAAACATTCGAGCGAGAGGCGCGACTGCGCTGGGCGATACATTACATCGAACGTTGCAGCGATATGGGAAGGTGGGGTTATACTCCGGGGTTCCCGTGGCTTGAAGCCGAGCTTCCGAACCTTCTTGCGGTTATGGAGTGGGCCAATCGTGCTCAGGGGTGGGACACGGTCACGTCTATCTTCGTTCACCTCTACTACTTTCTCGGCACACGCGGTTACTGGCAGGAACGAATTAAGTATGGGCAGATGGCTCTCAAGGCTGCCGAGCAGGCTGGTGATCGTTCGTCAGCGGCGGTGTGTCGCCACACACTCGGATGGATTCTACTGAGACAAGGCAAACACGTGAATGCCGAGGAGTTGCTTCAGTCTTGCATTCGATCGTGGATCGACTTGGGACAAAAGAAGGATGCTGCCCAGGCGATGATCACTCTGGCTAAGATCGCAGTTGTCCAGGGTGACCTAGACCAAGCTCGCGAGGTGATTGATGAAGCCACAAGGGTTGTAGGAGACGCTGGCTATGAAGCGGTAGCTCACGGGCTGCTCACAACGCAGGGGCACATCGAACTGCGATCAGGAAACTTCGAGGCAGCACGCACCTTGCTGCTCCGTGCCCTGGAAGCCACCCAGAGAAGAGGCTCGAGGGTCAGCGTTGGAAGCAGACAGATTGACCTCGGGAACGTCGCCCTCGCACAGAATCAGTTGGACGAAGCGGCTCCCTATTTCGAGTCGGGACTGGAGAGCAGCCGACAATTCCTGAGACAAGACAACATCGCCAAAGCCGAGTTTGGGCTGGCGAGAGTCCACGCACTTCGTGGGAATACGTCACGAGCAGCAGAGTTGGCCCTGAGTGCGCGAGAGCAATTCGTGCGTATGGACATGGAATACGAAGTGACCAAGGTTGATGCTCTCCTGCGCCAGATCGGGAACAAGGCTGGAACGGAAACTATCAACGGACAAGCAGCAGACATGAGCGCCTTTTGAGATCAAGCGAGATGGAGGCATGACAATGAGCAAAAAAACAGCACAATTGGCAGAAAGAGTCAGAACCAAACTGTACGAATTGCCTGAGGAAAAGATTGCAGAGGTATTGGATTTCGTTGAGTTTCTGGCAGAACGGTACGCACAACCCAAGGAGATACTCGTCTCCAAGCGCGGTTCCCGCGAAGCCTTGCTGGAGTGCATCGGCATCTGGGCATTTGAGCCGGGGGAACTGGACGAACTCCTAATTAAGATCGAGCACGGGCGACAGATGGAGCTTGAGGAGATAGGTTGTTGAAGTACGAAGCCATCATCGGCATGGAAGTCCACGCCGAATTGCTGACCCAATCCAAGATGTTTTGCAGTTGCAGCGCCGACTTTTTCGGCGCCGAACCTAACACCCTGACCTGCCCGGTGTGCACCGGGATGCCAGGGGTGCTGCCGGTCATCAATCAGAAAGCCATCGAGTACGCCGTCATGACCGCCCTGGCCCTGCATTGTGAAATCGCCGAAGCCAGCGTGTTCTCCCGGAAGAATTATTTCTATCCCGATTTGCCGAAATCGTACCAGATCAGCATGTATGATCTTCCTCTCTCCAAGAACGGCTGGCTGGAAATCGAGCTTGACAGCGGCTCCAAACGGATCGGCATCGAGCGGGTGCATCTGGAGGAGGACACGGCCAAGCTGTTCCACGTGGACGGGCACAGCCTGGTGGATTTTAACCGCTCCGGCGTGCCCCTCATGGAGATTGTCAGCCAGCCCGACATGCGCTCAGCCGACGAAGCCTACACCTATCTGACCAAGCTGCGCCAGATCCTGCGCTACCTGGGCGTCAGCAGCGGCGACATGGAAAAGGGAGCCATGCGCTGCGAGGCCAACGTCTCCCTCCGTCCCATGGGTTCTACAGAGTACGGCACCAAAGTCGAGGTCAAAAACCTGAACTCCTTCCGCTCCGTAAAGCTGGCCCTGGACTATGAGATTCAGCGCCAGAGCCGTATCCTCGACGAAGGGGAAAGCATCAAGCAGGTGACCATGGGCTGGGACGAAAACCAGGACGTGACGGTGGTCCAGCGCAGCAAGGAATACGCCCACGACTATCGCTATTTCCCCGAGCCCGACCTGCCCCCCCTGAGCATCAGCCGGGAATGGGTGGAGGAAATTAGAAGCAAGCTGCCAGAGCTGCCCGCTGCCAGGCGGGATCGCTTCATAGCCGAGTATGGCCTCTCTGCTTACGACGCTGGTATCCTCACCGCCGACAAGGCCGTGGCCGACTACTTTGAGGCTTGCGTCAAAGCCTATCCCCAGGCCAAGACCGTTAGCAACTGGATCACCGGTGAGCTATTCCGTTTGCTCAAGGAAACGGAGACAAATATCGAAGAGATCAGGATCACCCCGGCCGCTCTGGCCGAGCTGCTCACCCTGGTTGAGAAAGATACCATCAACCAGAACACAGCCAAGGCAGTCCTGGGCGAGATGTTCAAGAGCGGCCGGGTGGCAGCAGAGATCGTGGCCGAAAAGGGCCTGGCTCAAATCAGCGATGCAGACGAGTTAGGGCGAGTCATTGATGAGATGATCGCCGCCAACCCTGACCAGGCAGCCGAGTATCGGGCCGGCAAGGAACGCCTCTTGGGTTGGTTCGTCGGTCAGGCGATGAAGGCCACCCAGGGCAAGGCCAACCCTCAATTGGTCACAGAGCTGCTGAAAGAAAAGCTACGCTGAGATCGGCGCACCAGTGGTCTTGCGCCGATTAGCTAGCCCCTAACCTTTGCCAATGGAGGTCATGTATGATATAATCCGCACTCGAATAGAGTTCACCGGGAATTTGATACCCCTTCGCGAGAGACGATGTTACAACCAGTCAGGGCCACTATCAGCTACAACGCTGTAGCAATCGGCTCCCTGTGGCCCCTGTGCCGCAAGGCGGAGCCAACAAAATTCATAGGAGAGTTAGAATGACCGAGAAACTGAACCCCTTCGAAATTGCACAAAGGCAGCTTGACGAGGCTGCCCAGGTTCTCAAACTGGAGCCGGGTATCCACGCCCTTCTCCGCGAGCCCCTCCGCGAGCTCCACGTCACCCTGCCGGTGAAGATGGACGACGGCAGTGTAAAAGTCTTCAAAGGATTTCGCGTCCAATATAACGACGCCCGAGGGCCGACCAAAGGCGGTATCCGCTTCCACCCAGCCGAGACCATTGACACCGTGCGCGCCCTGGCTGCCTGGATGACCTGGAAGACGGCGGTAGTGGACATCCCCCTGGGCGGTGGCAAGGGCGGAATCATCTGTAATCCAAAGGAGATGTCACCAGCCGAACTTGAGAGGCTGAGCCGGGCCTACATCCGCCAGGTAGGCAGAATCCTGGGCGAGGAGGTTGACGTCCCCGCCCCCGACGTCTACACCAACCCCCAGATCATGGCCTGGATGATGGATGAGTATAGCTTTATACGTGGCTACAACGTGCCGGGCGTCATCACCGGCAAGCCGATCCCCCTGGGCGGTTCCGCCGGACGCAGTGATGCTACTGCCCGCGGTGGCATGTTCTGTACCCGTGAAGCAGGCAAGGTGCTGGACATCGAACTGAAAGGAGCCACAGCCGCTATCCAGGGCTATGGCAATGCTGGTCAGTTCGCTCACCTGTTGGGCGAGGAACTGCTGGGATTGAAAGTGCTGGCCGTGAGCGATTCCAGAGGCGGCATCTTCAATCCTGATGGCCTTGAGGCCAAGGCAGTGGTGGAACATAAGAACAACACAGGGGCAGTCAAAGGCTTCTCAGGAGCCACGGAGATCACTAATGAGGAACTCCTGGAGCTAGATGTGACAGTCCTTATCCCCGCCGCGCTGGAGAACCAAATTGGTGACTGGAACGCAGGCAACATCAAGGCCAAAATCGTGGCCGAACTGGCCAACGGCCCAACCACCCCAGAAGCTGACCAGATCCTCTACAAGAACGGCGTTTACGTCATCCCCGACTTTTTGTGCAACGCTGGTGGCGTGACGGTCAGCTACTTCGAGCAAGTACAGAACGCCTACGACTACTACTGGGATGAAAAGACAGTGCACGAGCGATTGGATCAGAAGATGACCGCCGCCTTCCACGCCGTCCACGAAATGGCCCAGAAGCACAAGGTTCACAATCGGCTGGCGGCCTATCTGGTGGCCGTCAACCGGGTGGCCGAAGTAGTCAGGCTCCGTGGCTGGGTCTAACACAGAACCCATTACTCATAGAAATATCCCGATGGTAAGCCCCCCTTTCCTCGAACTGAGGCAAGGGGGCTTGTCTTTTGGGATAGAATGAAGTATAATTCATGACGAATGCTCGTAAGGTTGACGGGATATGGAAAGCGATTTGAGCCGATTCTTCATCAGAGAGGGCAGACTGCATCCCGGCTGGCGAGTGACCCTCTACTTCTTGGTCACCCTGGTGGGCATGTTGCTGACTCAAGTGCCCATCGTCGTGGCCTACATCTCCTATCGGATCCTCTCCGGTCTGCCTCCTGAGACGGTGCTGCTGGAGATTACCAGGCTGCCTCTGGCCCTCACCCTCCCGGCAATGATGATGCAATTAGGTGTGATCTGGCTGCTGACATACCTCTTTCGGCGCTTCCTGGACCGGCAGAGTTTCACCAGCCTGGGCTTCGAACGGCGGCGCGGCTGGCTGTGGGAGATTGGCCTTGGTGTCGTCCTGGGTTTCGCCCTCATGGGCGGCATCTTCCTCATCGAATGGGCCGGGGGGTGGCTGACAGTCGGCGACGGGGTCTGGCGCTCCCAGTCGCTGGGCCCTGCCTTGCTGATGCTGGCTGGTTATTTTACCCTCTTTATTCTGGCTGGAGCATCTGAGGAAATCATGTTCCGGGGCTACATTTTACAGAACCTCAGAGAGTGGCCCGGCACCACCCTGGCCGTCGTCATCTCCTCTATCCTCTTCGGCCTGGTCCATGTGCTCAACCCCAATTTCAACCTCTTTGCCGCACTGAACATCGCCCTGGCTGGCGTGGCCTTTTGCTATGCCTATCTGATAACCGGTAATCTGTGGCTGCCCCTCGCCTTCCACTTCTCCTGGAACTTTTTCCAGGGGCCGATCTTCTCTTTCCCCGTCAGCGGCATGATCTCAGGCGGCCTGCTCCTGACTCAGGTGAGCCAGGCCGGGAGCGCGATCACCGGCGGAGCCTTTGGGCCAGAAGGGGGGCTGACGGGCCTGGCAGCCCAACTGCTGGGTCTGCTCATCTTCTGGCTCTGGGCGAAGAGGAGAGGGGGCGGGTCTTGAACGATGTGATTGACGAGAAGGAGGTCACAGAACTAGCCCGGCGGTACGGCTCTCTGGAGCAACGCCACTACGTCTTGGAGATGGGAGAACGAACTTTTGCCCATTGGCAGGAAATGTATAAGGATCGTCGGGGAGAGGTGGCTCTCTTCATCCTGCGCCCCAGCGGTCACGTGATCCTACACACCAAGGACTTTTATCCCGAAGGGATTTACCGCGTCCCCACGGGCGGCATAGAGCGAGGGGAAGATGTGGTAACGGCCGTGCATCGCGAGGCCCGCGAGGAGACCGGGCTCACGGTGGCTATCGAGCGCTGTTTGGGCGTACTGGAGTACGAGTTTCGCTATCAAGGGGAGATGCTGCCTTTCGTCTCATACGTCTTTTTGTTACGAGAGAACGGCGGTCAATTGTGTCCCCAGGACGAAGGCGAACGGATCACCTCCTTGCGAGAGGTGCCTCTGACTGAACTTGAGACGGTGGCCCAGAATCTACGGGCTATCGAAGCGGATTGGCGCGATTGGGGACATTATCGGGCTATCGCCCACAGTTTTGCAGCGGAAGTTTTGGGTATTGGACAAGTTGGTATCAATGACAAACAAAGCCAATATATTGATCGTGGACGATGAAGTAGAAACGGTTGAAATGATCTCCTTTCTGCTGGAGAGCCAGGGATACGCCGTTATCCCGGCTTACAGTGGAACGGAGGCTCTGGAAATCCTTCAGCAAGGAATCCAGGAACCCGTGGAGCGCAGGTCTCCGATTGACTTGGTGATCCTGGACGTAAGGATGCCCGATGTGGACGGTCATGAGATCTGTCAGGCGATCAAGCAGGACAATCATCTGAAGTATATTCCCGTCATTATGGTAACGGGCCTGGGGTCTGCTGAGGATACAGCCAGAGGACTGGCCATTGGCGCTGATGACTATGTGAGCAAACCTTTCAGAGCCCAGGAGCTCGTGGCCAGGGTAAAAGCCATGTTACGCGTGCGTGCCATGGAACAAGAACTCCTCCAGCACACCCGCGAACTGGCGGCCCTGAACGAAATCAACAAAGCTATCACCTCTAGCCTTGACCTGGACCAAATCTTGAGCCAGGCAATGCATGGCATTCGGGAGATTTTGCACGTAGAAGCTGGCTCCCTCCTGCTGCTGGGCGAAGACAATGGCTTGTTAGAATTCAAAAAGATCTTGAGTGGCAGCCAGGAGCGGATAGTAGGCTTTAGATTGAAGCCCGGTGAGGGCATTGCCGGTCATGCGGTACAGAAAGGGGGGCCTTTATTGGTGCTGGATGCCCAGAATGACCCGCGCTTCTGCCCACGCGTTGACGAGGCCATCGGCTTTGTGACTCGCTCGGTACTCTGCGTACCGCTCAAGGTCAAGGACAAAATCATCGGCGCCATTGAGGTGATCAACAAACTCAACGGTCAATTTGACGAAAACGACTTGTGGCTTCTGAACTACATGGCTGGCTCGGTAGCCATCGCCCTCGAGAACGCGCGCCTCTACACAGAACTGAGCGATTTCGCCAGAGAATTGGAAAAATCCCAGGCCCAACTCGTCCAGGCCGAAAAGCTGGCAGCCATGGGGCGGTTGGCCGCCTCTATCGCTCACGAGATCAACAATCCGCTACAGGCCATTCACAATTGTCTTCACCTGACCCTCAAGAAACCCCTCAACGAGGAGAAGAAAAACCGCTACCTGGGCATGGCCCAGGAAGAAGTAGAACGCCTTATCACTATCGTGCAGCGTATGCTAGAGTTCTATCGGCCATCCAAGGAGGGCATGGCTCCCACCGATGTGCATACCATTATCGAGAATGTGCTGACCCTGTCTAGCAAGCGCCTTCAACACGGCAAGATCACCGTTACTAAAAAGCTAGCCTCAGATCTGCCGCCTATCAGCGCCGTAAGGGATCAACTGAAGCAAGTCTTTCTCAACCTCGTCATCAATGCCGTTGAAGCCATGCCCCAGGGCGGTGAGTTGCGCATAGAGACGAAATTGAGTGGGGATGAGGATGGGCTCTCTGTAGCTTTCACTGACACAGGGGTGGGCCTTTCAGAGAAGGAGCAAGAGAACATTTTCGAGCCCTTTTTCACCACCAAAGCCACGGGAACAGGACTGGGCCTTTCGGTCAGTTACGGCATTATCGAGCGGCACGGTGGCAGGATCAAAGTCCAGAGCGAATTGGGCAAAGGAGCAACTTTTACCGTCCATCTGCCGCTCAACAGCACTACTTGAGAACCTGTGAGCAGGGGTGTCAGGTTCTGCTTCTGGATGTCAGGAGCTCACAATGAACGAATTTGACCAACCCAAAATCCTTGTTGTGGACGACGAGGAAGTCACGCGCCTGTCGCTGGCAGAGATCCTCTCTTTGGAAGGCTATCAAGTCGCCAGTGCCAGGAGCGGTGAAGAAGCCTTACAAAAGCTGGAAGAAGGGGCTTTTGATCTGGTTCTGGCAGACCTGGTGATGAAAGAGGTGGATGGCTTGCAAGTGATGGAGGCGGCCAAGAGACTCTCGCCGGAGACAGTGGTCATCATGTTGACCGCCCATGGCACTTTGGAATCGGCTATACAGGCCATGCGCCGGGGAGCCTATGACTATCTCATCAAGCCCTGCGGCGCTCAGGAGATAGTGGCCAGCGTGGAGAGCGGTCTGGCCAGGCAGCGGCAACAGAGACGTCGCAAGGAACTGGTGACCAGAGTAGAAGAGATGCTGCGGGCGTTGGAAGCTGAAGAAGATGAAATACCGACCTCTGCCTCCGGGGGCGATCAACTTAAGAGAGCGCGCTTTTTGCAATCTGGAGGGATAATCGTTGACTTGCAGAAGCACATCGCCACTTTGCATGGTCAACTGTTAAACCTGACTCCCACAGAGTTCAGGTTATTGGCCTGCCTGATGGAAAAAGCTGATCAGGTCCTAAGTTGTCAGGAACTGGTGCGAGAAGTTCAGAACTACGACTGCGATAAACTAGAAGCCCGTGACATCATTCGCGTGCACGTCCGACGATTGCGAAAGAAAATCGAACCTGACCCGGCCAACCCCCAATATATTTTGAACGTGCGCGGGGTTGGTTACATGCTCGCCAGCCCCCCCCGCCCTTCTAAAATTGTGGAATGAGAGGGGAGGCACGATCGCTTCAACGGGTAGCGAACCTGCACGGAACCTTCCCAAGAGCCGGACCGGTTATTGTGTCCGGCTCTTTTGTTGTGTAACGATCTTGTAACTGAACCTTAATCATTTTGAAACCTCCACTAACAGAGTTTTGTGGTATTATATACAAGGAGGGATATTTATAATCCATCCACACAAAGGCGGAGGCTAATGAGCGCTGATAACAAAAAGAGGATACTGATAGTTGATGACGAGAAGAAGGTGGCTTTTTTCCTGCAGGAGAGTTTGGAAGATCTGGGAGACAATTACGAAGTAGTCAGTGCGGAGACGGCTGAGGCGGCTTTGCAGCAGATTGAATCCCAGCCCTTTGACTTGATCATCACTGACCTCAGGATGCCTGGCATCAATGGACTAGAGTTGATGCAACGTGTCAGGGCCATCTCGCCAGAGACGAGGACGATTTTGATCACAGCATACGGTTCTGACGAAGTCGAGGCCGAAGCCCGACGGCTTCAAGCCTACAGCTATTTTACCAAGCCTTTTCACATAGAAGACTTTATAGAAACGGTGCAAGAGGCCCTGAAAGACATGATCGTTAGCGAAAAGAGCCTGCTCATCCTCTCCGACGAGCGATTCAATGCTATCACCAGACGCCTCTCCAACTTGCGCTTCGAAACAGGAGCCCAATGCATCCTCCTGGCCGACGATGTCGGCCAGCTCATTGCCAAGGTTGGCTTAACTGAAGGACTAGATATCACCACTTTGGTCTCCTTGCTGGCTGGCGGCTTTGCGACCACTTTCGAGATATTCAGACACCTGGGGGAGAGGGAGGCTCTTAACCTGAACTTTCACGAAAGCGCAGCCTACGACATCTACTCGGCAAACGTGGGCAACAGGCTCTTCCTGACGCTCATCTTTGATCGTCGGGTGCAGACCAGCCGCATCGGGATGGTCTGGCTCTACACCAAGCGGGCCATTCGGGAGTTGTTGGAGATCACCACCACCTCAGAGATGATGAAAGCAAACCAGGTGTTTGATTCCGAGTTCAGTGCCTCGCTCAGTGATACACTGGATAGCCTCTTCAGTTGAACAGGGGTATGGGCGGAATGATATTACGAGGAGGAAGGATATGCCATTGGAAGGAAGCTTAAAGGATCTCAGCCTGGTTAAC
>SOHZ01000027.1 GCA_004377365.1 Anaerolineales bacterium
GGAACCAAAGGTTGGGCGCAACCTGAATAAACCGCTGATCTAGGTGATCCCGGACAATTGACATAATTGCTACCTGCGACTCTGGCCGGTCTGCGTGGTTCGGAAAGAGATCGGCCACCTCGACATTGAGAGCAATGGGTGTCTTGCGAGCAAGAATCACCTGCCTTAGTTTCTCAATCTCCTGCGGCAAGTTCGGCAAGAGAGGACGGTAGCGCGGCTGTAGCTCTGTGCCAACATTGCTGAAACGATGGGGTCGAGCTTTTAAAGCCTGGTAAAGGGCAAAGCGTTCAGCGTTGCCGACTGCCTTCTGGCCTGGGAGTAGAGCCTGCAAAAGGTCGTCCAAAGTAAGGGCCTGGGTTGACTTGAGAAGCAATCGTTGTGCCTCTCGCAATACAGAGTCCTCTACAGAAGGAACCACCGCTCCTGCCCACCATAGATCGCCCCAGTTCACAAACCGGCTATCTTGGGTCAGCCGGCCGAGGAGATGAGGAAGTAGTATGCTTCCATACACTTCCATGATTTGCTCAAGAAGTTGCGAGGTACCTGGTAGAGGAGATTTGAATTGTTTGTTCCAAGGGTGCTTGGGATCTAGCTCAGCGATAAAACGCCATGTCTCACCTATCTCGTCAACGAAAACCGAAATAATCGACCGGTAGTGCGATGCCTTGCTTTGTTCAACTGCCGTGACCGTTCCCTTGCCAATTCGCCATTTATCAGGGGGTCGCTTAACGGCGACAAATAGCTGCTGCTTTTCGCTGTAGCTGAGAGTAGGGTGGTAAACAGTAGCTCTTTCCAGAAAGCTTGCTGCAGAAGCCTCCGACTTCGCTCGCTGAGCAGGGTCAAGTCGAGGTACACCTCTCTGCAATTTATGGGCTATTATACGCTCCAGCAACCGGGTTGCCTCTTGCGGTTCACGGCACTTACACAGATAGCGGTGGGTACGTTCTACATCGCCGTCAGTTACCGCAAACTCTCGTTCCCAATAGGCTGCATTCAATACAGAGAGCATCTTGGTGTCCTCGATCCTCAAACAGAGCAAGCAAATGCTCGATCGCTCTCCCAAAGACGATTTATCTCAACTATCGCAAGCAGAATCCTTGGACGGCATCAGCAACCTCGGTGATGCACTAATAGCACAGCGCGGCGTGGCCGAACTCACCTGCCAATTAGTAGGCGACGGCTTCATCGGAGCGCTTTCAAACCTTTTCGAGTGTTTTGGCTTCCATTGAGCTGTGCCCTTTTTGCATCGAATCATCGCCGATGATTGCACCCCGCGCTGGGTTGGGATCAGGCGCTCCATCGGCATTGTGCCGGGTCTGGCTAAAGTGGCCTGGAGCCTGCGCCCTGCGGTCCGGTTGCTCAATGCTGCATAGCTGCCAGCCGCTCCTCAAGCCGTTGGGCCAACAGCCCGCTCATCTCCAGCACGCGCTGGCTCCACTGTTGGGCCTCGGTGATCACCTGACCGCGCCACGTTTGATCAGGGAACCGCTGTGGCAACCGCATCCGCCAGCGCGTCAGAAGGCGTTGCAGTTCCAGCAGCGTCACCTGACTTTCCAGGTCAGACTCTGGAGCGCACCACTCGATAAAGTGCGCGGCCTCGCGCATCAGGTCTGCCACAGGCGCGAGGTTGGCCGGATTCTGTGAGAATGAGGTGATACGGGCCAGGTCGGCGGCCAGTCCCCCCAGACGCACCGGCAGAGGATCGCGCACATAACGGGCCCGAATGGCTGATAAATCTTTCATTCCGGCATCACTCCTTCCAACAACTGACGCGCGATGGCTTCCACCCGCGTGCGAATTGCAGGATCCAGAATGGTTATACTGGGGTTGTTCTGGCGGGGGCGGATGGTGATCAGCCCTCCATCATCGAATAATCGGTGTCTGGAATTGCAGGCTTATTATACCACACCCCAATCATATGGGGCAAGAACATCGTAGCTTTCCAGGCATCTCCCCATACAACAACTGGCTGCCGCCACGGGGCAGGTGACGGCAGCCAGTTGTATCCACAATGATCCCGGTTGTCCTTTTCGCCCTTCCTATACCTCCAGGTACGATTTGGCGTAGATGACCCTGTTCTCCAGGATTTGCACCGTCTTGAAGATAGCCACCTGATCCGGGTCGCTCATGTCCACGTCGTCCGGCTCCAGGCTCTCCATGGCCGCTGTCTCGTCGTAAAGAGTGAGCAGCAGCTTGCCCACCGGCGTGCTGTCGTCCCGCTGTTCGATGATTCGGATTATCTCGTTCTGCTTCTCATCCAGCGGGTCGGCGATAGCCGAATCCAGGCCAGCGGCCAGCAGCATCACCAGGAAAATGCAGTTGATCAGGCTGCGGCCCTCGTGGGGCGTGGTGTTGGAGACGTTGGACAGGCCAATGGTGGTCATGGGCGGCGGGTCGAGCATCATCTTGAACATGCGCACGGCGTTGATGGTCTCCAGAGCGTGGTCCTGCATTCCATTAACTGTCATCGCCAAAGGGTCCAGGTAGAGATGCTCCATAGGAATGCCCAGTTCCATCGCTTTGGGGACGATGACGTTCATGGCCAGTTCCACCCGACCGTCGGCGCTGGCGGGGATGTTGGCCGCCATGGTCAGGGCGATGATCTTGCAGTCGTACTCAGCGGCCAGGGGCATCACGGCCTCCAGCCGCTCCGGTTCGGCCGAAGCGGAGTTGATCATGGCCTCGATACCCAGCTCTTTGCAGCGCTTTAGCCCGGCCTCGACGGCGGCCGCGTTGGTGGTGTCCAGGGAGAGAGGCGTGCCGGGCACCGCCTCGTGCATGATGTCCACCATCCAGGGCATGACCTCAGTGCCGTCTTTCTTGCGCCGCCCGATGTTCAGGTCAATCATGCCCGCTCCCATCTCGACCTGCTTCCTGGCCAGGTCCTGCAAGGGTTTGGCGTCCCGGTTGTTGACCGCGTTCTTGACCAGGGTAGATATGATCTGGATGTTCTCGCCAATAATAAGCATTTGTCTTACCTCCTTGTAATTTTTAACTGACTAAATCGAGCTTGCTGATGATAGGACCGACTTTCCATTCTCCATTCTCCATCCTCCACTCTCCATCCTCCATCCTACATTCTTCATTATTGTAGTACAGATGGAATACATTGTCGCCCTCTATCAACGGTAGGGGGGGAGTGACGAACTCTTGGGCTGTGGCTTCCAGCTCAAAGGACGCGAGCCGCTGGCTGCCTGAGTACACGTCCAGTTGGCACTGCTCCGCAGGGCTTTGGGCCGCGATGCGCAAGCGGACCGAATCAGGTCCCCAGGCCCGTATTCGGACGGCAGCACCCTGCTCGATCTGCCTTACGGGACGTTCGGCCTGCATCTCCCTGCGTCCCCAGTTCTGACCCAGGCTGAGGAAAGGCCTGGGAGTGACAGGCTCCTCTACCCGGTAAACGATCAACCTCTCGTCACGGTAAAAGGGCGCGGTATCGCCGAAAACTTTTTCTGTCAGGTCCAGCGTGATCTCCCGTTCACCATTCACCATCCTCCATTCTTCATTCTCTGTAGGCATCTGGTACAGGTCGAGGATCACATAGCGTACGTTGAAAGAGGCCAGTACGCTGGTGCCGATTTCCGAGATGTCTTGAGCGATGATGTCGGGCCCCAGGTAGCGAAAGTGCTGCAAGACCGGCGTCTTCTCCACAACAGAGAGGGGATTCGGCTTCCCGAAGTAAGCAGCGATGAGCTTTTTGTCGTGGTGGATCTGGTTGAACATGTGGATGGGGCGGTCCCAGTTCATGGGCAATTCCATCAGGACAAAGTCGCCGGGCTCTTGAGCCACCTGCTGATAAAACGAGGGCACCTCCACTTCCGTCATGGGATAAGGGACGGCCAGGAACTCGAAGCAGATGAGAGCACCGGCCACTCCCCCAATCACCCAACCACCTAACCGCCTACCCACCCCCTTTCGCAACCATCCAATCCCCAATCCCACCAGCACCGCCAGGCTCAACATGATCATCACATCAAAGCGGCTGATGGAGCGGGAAAGCCGGACGAAAGGCAAGAGGCGGTAGAGCACGATGTAAGGAAGGGGAATGGTTGTCCCCAGGACAGAGACCGGTTGTCCTCCCACGTGCAGGATGGGGCCGAGGGCCAGAATGAAGAAAACCAGCAGGCTCAGGGCCCAAAATCCGGCTCGCTGACGACGCTTCCAGAGAGCTAAAGCGCCCAACACCAGCGGAATGTAGCCGGCAAAGATCATCCTCTCCGAAGTGGTGGTGGTGAAGCGTTCGCTCCAGGCTCTGGCCCAGTCTCCCCAGAGGGGGTGCATCTCATTGGGGGTGAAGAAGGCCAGCAGGTCGGCCGATAGCGAAAGGCTCTGCTCGAAGGCAGGAGTCAGATATTCGGTTGTCTTGATGGCTTCGACGGCCATCGGTACCAGGATGGGGCTCACCAGAACAATGAAGAGCAGCCAAATCAGCCCGGCTCTGGCAGCCAGCTCCCAAATTTGACGCCCTTTCCAAATCATATAACCAGTGTAGAGCAGGGTAAATATGGCCAGATACATCACGTAATATCCCCACTCACACAGAAAAGTCAGAACGAGGAAAACAGCCGCGGGCCAACTGTAGGCCAGCCAGCCTCGCGTTTTCTCATTGTTTCGTGGTGACGGTCGTTGACCGATAACTGAATCGAGCGACTTGACAATGAAAATGACGTAGAAGGGCAGCCATTCCAGGGCGATCAGTTGCATGTGGCCCAACAGGTGAGCGAAATGATAAGGAGAAAAGGTGAAAACCAGACCAGCCACAAAAGCGGCCAGCCTGCCCTGCAGTGAGCCCTGTCCCGAGACTTCGAGCTCAGTCGAGACGCGGGACGAAGGGCGAGACGAACTGCCCGCTCCGAGCTGATAGACCAGCAAGTAGGTGCCGTAGCCACCGACGACGAAAGAGAAGACGACCACAAAATTGTAGGCCACGGTCCATCCGAAGACGGCCTGAACAGGCACTGTAAGCAGACCGTTAAAGATGTTCAGAGTGTGGAAGTAGAGGCTGGCTCCCGTCGGATAGTAGACATAATCACAGAAGAAAGGGTTCGCTCCCAGGTCCAGCAGAGCTTTCTTCACCCACCACAGATTCCAGTAGTTCTGCCAACCGTCAAAGCCGTCACCAGGGATAGCGGTGGTAAACTTTGTGACCAGCGGAAAGGTCATGATCAGGGTCAAGACCAGATAGCCGACAAGAGCTATAATGTGATGGGTATATT
>SOHZ01000338.1 GCA_004377365.1 Anaerolineales bacterium
AGTGATACCCTTTTCGGGTAGCGGTGTAGCTTACCTTCTTTCGCACCAATGAGCCTTTGCAATAGACGCACTCCATATCTATATTCCTCACTCCCCAGCCAATAGAATCCGCAGTGCCCGCTGGGCGCGGAGCGCATCTGACCCGGCGCTGCACTTGCTGAACCAGTAATACGCCTCCTCGTCCCCCATTGCCTGTACCCCTTGGCCGATGGCCTCGATGCGGTCGTGGCGGGCCAGCGGCTTGACGGCCAGCAGGATCAGAGCCAGGCGCAAGCCGGTCAATTCGTCCAGGTAGAAGGGCGTCTCGCTGCCGGCGGCGCGGGCCAGGTCGGTGGCTTTGTGGCCGTTGGCCCGCAGCGCGCTCAGCAGGTGGTCGGCCACGGCGCGCAGCGGGTCGCCGCTCAGTTGATAGGCCAGTTCGCCCCACAGAGTATATGTAGTCGCATCCCCGCGGTGTCCCGAGTGTATCGAGGGGTGATCGAGACCATCTCGTGGCTGGAGGTCCGAGCCCACAACACCGACCACCCGCACTGTCCCATGGGTGGGGATCAGTGCAGCATCAACGAACGATGGTCCAGACGCATACCCGTTGGCCGCGTGGTAAAGGCCAATCAGGTTGTGGGTCTTGCCGCCCCCAAAAGCCGTCTCCAGGCGAATGATGGCGTTGTTGGCCGCCTTCACACCCGTCAGCCGGCCCAGCACTTCGTCCAACAGGAGCTTCAGGCCCTCAGTGGGATAGGTATTATCGAAAAAGGTCGCAGGGTCCTGGTAAACAGGATCAGCCTTGTCTTCTATAACATCTTTGAGACGGGCGGCAAAGATCTCCTCTCGCAATTCTCCCTTCAGGACCTCGGTGCGTGGTTCGCAGCTGTCAAAGATCGTCTTCATAGGAGCCCCCTCCTATCCAGATGACTCGTGCGGGAATTGGGACATGGAGGTAGCGACAAGGACGTCGCCCTCGTTGGCATCCACACACTACAGGCGATTGTGGTTGGTGATCACAATGCCAGGGGTAAGGGTTGTATCGGGTATAGGCACCATCCTTTAGGATGCTGGCGTAAGAGCACAAAAGCCGCTCCTGTTTGCGCAGAAAGCGGCTTGTATGGTATAATGCCAACCAGCCTACTTCCTCCGCTGCAGGAAGTGAGGCGTTACTATTGGGATCTCACAGAGCGGCTACTCTGTTGATCCCTTTTTGTTTGCACTGAAGTGTCGCATTTACGCTACAGTTAGTATTATAACAGTGAGTGCCTTTTATAGCAAGTCGCTGGCATCCAGCACTGGATGTCGGCGCTCCGATATGGGCCAGAAAGTTGGCCCCTAAAGCTGGCCGAGGCTTTTTTCTTTCGGTACGTTTATATTATAGCACCTTCCCATCCGCTTTTCAAGACCTTTCGTGGACTATCGTCCGCTTAGAGCTTGCAAAAGAGCGATTTTACATCAATGTAACATCGCCAGCAGCGTGCGCGTTCTGTGCTATGCCGACCTCCACCCGCGAACTCGCCCACTTCTCTCTATCTCTATCTCACATCTCTATCTCGATGCCAAGGTACTCACGTTCCAACTCGTGCCGAAACTGCTGTGTGTAAAGCCAGTAGTAGTGTCCCCGGGCGCGCAACAATTCGGCGTGGCTGCCCATCTCCACGACGGTCCCATTGACGACGACCAAAATCCGGTCGGCCCGTTTGATGGTCGAAAGCCGGTGGGCGATGATAAAGCTGGTACAGTCTTTCATCAGGGCCTCGGTTAGTGTGTCCACCGAACTGGTCGCTTCGTCCATGACAAAGATCTCCGGCTGGGCCAGCACCGCCCGCGCCAGGCTGATCAGTTGCTTCTGACCGACCGAAAGCAGGCTACCCCCTTCGCCCACCTCCTCGTCGTACCCCTTTTCCAGCGTCGCGATAAAATCGTGGGCGCTGGCCAGCCTGGCTGCCTCTTCGATCTCTTCGTCCGTGGCATCCAGCCGGCCGTAGCGGATGTTCTCACGGATGGTACCGGAGAAAAGATGCGGCGTTTGCAGTACCACCCCAATCCGAGATTGAATGGCGTGCAGCGACAGCCGGGTATAGTCCTGGCCGCAGATGTGTATGGTGCCTCGCCTGGGCTCGTAAAAGCGACAGAACAGGTTGACGAAGGGTGTTGGTCAGCAGAGCGATCTTGTAGCGGTCCCGAACACCAGTTTACTCACGCCACCCGCTGGCAGCCCGAACCGCTGCTCCAGTTCGCGTCGGGGGACGGGATTGACGGTGCGCATCAGCACGCCGCCGACGTCAAAGATGATGGCTCGAATCATACCTTCTGCCTCCTTTCGGCGCCGGCAAACAAAGCAGCCAGTTCCCCGAAGCCTTTCAGGACGATCACCCGCTCCGGCTCTGCAATCTCTTCATGCTCCATCTTCCAGGTGTTCGGATGTGGGACGTAGATGGCGCCGATGCCCGCCTCCAGCGCTGGGTTGATGTCGGACCGCGGGCTGTTGCCGACCATCCAGGTCTGCTCCGGTTGCAGCCCATAGCGGGCTAACAAGCTCCGGATCACCTCGGCGTCCTTCTCCGGTACGACGTGCACCCCGTCAAAGAGATGGCCCAGGCCCGACCGCGCTAGCTTGCTCTCCTGCACCTCCCGATCCCCTTTGGTCAGCAGGAGCAAGCGGCAATGGCCGCTGAGTCGGGCCAGGGTCTCTGCCACGCCGTCGAGCAGCACGATGGGATACTCTATCACTGCTTGCCCGATCTCCCACACCCTATCCGGCACCTCGTCTTCGATGGGCCGGTCGTGGCTCTCGCACAGACGTTGGTAGCTGATGACCAGGCTGCGGGCGAACTCCTCCGGTGCGTAACCCACCTGGGGGATGCGCTCCCGCTCCACCGTCTCCACAGTGCGCTCCGCTTCCTCCTGCACAAAGCCCTGAGCCCCCATGAGTTCCGCAAAAGCAGCGATGCATTGTTCGTAGTAGATGTTGTTCTCCCACAGCGTATCGTCGGCGTCAATGATAAGTGTTGGTTTCATCTCCTACTCCCCCCTACCCACTGCGCTTCAGTTTTCCGGTGCGCTTGGCGTACCTTTCCGCCTGACGGAAGATCGTCAGTCCCATCGGGATTGCGATCACGCCGATGAGCACCAACCGGCCCAGGTGGCCCAGCAACGTGCTGGTGCCGGCTCCGTCGAGCAGTGCGGCCCGCATGCCCTCCAACACGTAGGTGGCGGGGGAGATGCGCGCCAGGGGCTGCATCCATTCGGGTAGCACAGAGATGGGGAAGTAGACGCCCGAGATCAGCAACAGCAGCGCCTGGATCACGTGGGTCATCTGTGCCCCGCGCTCCGGGAAAAGCAGCGGCAGCACCGAGGCGACGATACCCAGGCCGATAAACGACAGGCTCCCGGCAACCAGCATCAACAGTCCACCGAACAGGTTAGCGCCGCTCAGGTCGAGGTGGAAGAAGAGCGCCACCACTCCCAGGATGATGCCGGTATGTAGCAGGCCGTAGACCAGCGAGAAGAGCGTCTGCCCGACCATGTGGGTGAAGCGAGAGATGGGGGCCATGAAAGTATACTCGATGGTGCCTTCCCAGCGTTCCCAGGCGATCATCTCGCTGACGTTGTCAAAGACTACGGCCAGGTAGTGCCACACCAGCGTCCCCACCAACAGGTAAAGGATCATGTGATTGGTATCAATGGCCTGACCGGTGACGGCTTCTGCCCCCGCGCCGATGAAGGTGATGGCAAGCGAATTGGAGACAGAGTAAGCCAGCCAGACGATCTCCCAGCCCCAATATCGTTTCACCAGATTAAAGTTGCGCTCGACGAAAGCATACGAAATGCGGATTTCGTGGACAAGTTGTGTCATGATTTGCCTCCCAAAGTAAGTGAGTAGATGAGGAGTGAGGAATCGCGTCTGCTCATTCCTCATCTACATCTTTGACCAATCGCTTGCCGGTCAGTTCCATAAAGACATTCTCCAGCGTCGGGTCGTGGCCGTTGGTGCCAGGCACGAGACCCTTCAGACCGGCTGGCGTATCTAGGGCCACGATCCGCCCCTCGTCGAGGATAGCGATGCGGTCACACAGCGCGTCGGCTTCCTGCATGTCGTGGGTGGTCAGCAGGATGGTGGCGTTGTGGTTGTCCCGCAGTTCCTCTACAAAGGCCTGCACCTCCCGCTTGGAACGAGGGTCCAACCCCGTCGTTGGCTCGTCAAGAAGGAGCAAGATAGGCTGGGTCAGGAAAGCGCGGGCGATGGCGACCTTTTGCTGCATGCCCCGGCTCATCTCCTCCATCGGCCTGAAGATGGCCTCCTTCTTGAGCCCCAGCCGCTCCAAGACCTCCAGAACGCGCTGGCGGACTTCCCGCGCCCCCAGGCCATAGAGCCGTGCGCCGTAGAGCAGATTCTCCATCGGCGTCAGTTTCTTGAAGAACGAGGCCTCTACCGAGACACGGTTGATGAGTTGCTTGACTGCCATCTCCTCTCGCAGCACGTCGTGGCCGAAGACGGTGATGTGGCCCTCGTCGGGGAGAAGCAGGGTGGCGATGCAACGCACCAGGGTGGACTTGCCGGAGCCGTTGGGGCCCAGGATGCCAAAGACCTCCCCGCGCCGAATCTGGAAACTGACGCGGTCCACGGCCACGACCGGCTTGCGGCCGTTACCGTTCCGCTTCCAGGGCCAGCGGAGCCCATCGCTTTTGACAAATCGCTTGGTGACGCTCGAGACTTCCAGGGCAATATGGTCATGCGTGCACATCCGATTCCTCCTACTGCAGGTCTTTCTCCTTGAAAACCTTACAAACGAAAAGGCCGTGGACAGTGCCCACGGCCTTGCAAAGGGATACCAGAATTAATAAAAAAGGCCGTGGGTGTCGCAGCCGCCCACGGCCTTGAGTGACGTTTATGTCAACTATTCGAAGGGCGCACTGCGACAAGGCAACAGCAGATCTCCGCTGTTATCGCGGAGCCGAAGGGCGGTGGCGATAAACATTGCAGTGCGCATATCAGACCTCCTTACAGAATACGGCACATATTATACACTAATCCGGCAGGTTGTCAAGTCTTCCATTCTGGATTTGCAGCATGAGAACCAGGCAACCGGCGTTCACATGCCTCACGGACGATCCTCGCAGGTGGGCGACAGTCGCAGCTCTTGTTCGGGATCTAGTACTATAACCGCATTTGTCATTGCGAGGAGCCGAAGCCGCGAGCGAAGCGTGGCGGGCGGC
>SOHZ01000657.1 GCA_004377365.1 Anaerolineales bacterium
ATATCTTGTGGCCAGATAATTCATTTACTTGCCATAATATTACCGAAAAGAGGGTATTCAAGAGGTCTATGATACAATTATGATATGTGCGTGGAGTGTCCCAAACGATTTCCCCTGCTGAAGAGTTATGCAACGGACTGTATACAGATAAGGAGCGAGATATTGGCTGAAGACACCGAAGAAAAAATGAACGTACTGCAACTTTTAGTTAGCATTATTGACCGGCCAGCCACTACCATGAGCTATGTGGGCAAAAAGCCCGGCTGGACCTGGGTAACGCCAGCCCTTCTGGTTCTGGTGGGGTTAGTGGTATTCAGCGTGGTCACGGCCCCCTATACTTCCGAGTTGGCGATGCGCCAGGCCCAACAGCAGATGGCCAGCCTGCCTCCTCAGCAAGCAGAGCAGGCAGCCGCCCAGATCGAGCGGTTCACTTCTCCACCCATGGTAGCTGGCTTCAGTATCATTGGTGGCTTGGTCACTCTGGCGGTGATCTGGCTCGTGTCGGCTGGAGTCCTCTACTTCCTCGGCCTGGTGGCCGGCGGTGAGGCCAACTTTGGCCAATCCTTCGTCATCCTGGTCTGGTGCTGGCTACCCTACGCTCTGCGCAATCTGGTGATGGCTGCCTACGTCACCTATAGCGGCAAACTGCTCAACCCAGGGTTGTCATCTCTGGTAGCCACGGGCGATCAGGCCAAAGACACAGCTAATTGGCTCTACGGTCTTCTTGCTCAGGTTGACCTTTTCTATCTGTGGCATCTGATCCTGGTGATCGTGGGGCTGGCAGCCGTGGGCCGCTTTTCAAAGACCAAGGCGACCATCGTGGGGTTGATCTACCTGGCTGTGACTACAGCCCTGAGTCTGATCCCCACTCTCGTCGGATCCATGTTTTCATAAGAAAGGGATGCCCACTGGACTGGACCGGCAACGAAGCGTTTGCGAAGGAGATTGAAAGTCAATGAAACGGGTGATTACCATTATTCTCATATTGGGCGCTGTCATCGGCCTCAGTTGGCTTGGCTATCAGGCTTTTGGCGGCCAAGCGATCCAGAAGCAGGCAGTTGAGGATGAAGACCTGGAAAAGTTTGTCGTGAAGCGGGACGCTGTCGAGGCTACGGTCAGCGCCACAGGCAGCATTGCTCCTGAGACTGAAGTCACTCTGACCTTTGAGTTGGGAGGTAAGGTAGAAGAGATTCTTGTGGAAAAGGGGCAGATGGTGAACGCTGGTGATCCCCTGGCCAAACTGGAAATGGCCAGCCTGGAACTCCAGGTGGCCCAGGCTCAGGCCACCCTGGCCCTGAACGAGGCCAAGTTGCAGCAAACAATGAAGAAAGCTGACGCTGAAGACATCACTGCTGCCGAGGCCGAACTGGCCAGCGCCAAAGCCAACTACGAAAAGGTCAAAGCCGGACCCACTGAGGATGAACTGATCGTGGCCAAGGCGGACATGGAAAAGGCTGCCATCGCCGTGCAAGAGGCCCAGGCTGAGTACGACCGGGTAGCCTGGAGGCCGGGCGTTTCGGCTTCGCCCCAGGCGGCCGCCTTGCAACAGGCCAGTATAGACTACGAGCGGGCCAAGGCCAACTACCAGATAGTAGCCCAGCCGTCTACCGAGAGCGAACTGAAGAGCGCCTGGGCCCAAGTGGTTCAAGCCCAGACTCAGCTCGACAAGTTGAGGAAGAATCCCGCGCCAGAGGATGTAGCCATCGCCCAGGCCCAGGTGGATCAGGCTCAGGCGCAGTTGGAAGAAGCTCAGCTAAAGCTGAAGAAGGCCGTCATCACCGCTCCCTTCGACGGCGTGGTGGCCTCGCTGGGGGCCGAGGTCGGAGAGATGCTTTCATCGAACACGCCTATGGTGGTGCTGGTAGACATCTCCAATTTTCACATTGACGTGGAGATAGACGAGATAGACATCAGCCAGATAGCAGTAGGACAGGAGGTACTCATTACACTTGATGCCCTGCCCGATGAAGAAATCGCCGGTCACGTTGAGGCCATCGCCCCTACGGCCAGCAGCGCCGATGGCGGAGTGGTGTCCTACGTCGTGACCGTGGCCATCGAGCCCACCGATGCGCTTTTGCGGCCTGGCATGAGCGCCAACATCACCATCACTACAGCCCGCAAAGATGACGCGCTGATAGTGCCCAATCGTTACATCCAGATAGACCGCGAGAGCGGCAAGATGTACGTGGAGAGGTTAGAAGAAGACGGCCTCACCTCACGGCTGGAAATCGAGACGGGCATGCGCGACGAACTCTCCAGCGAGGTGGTGGCTGGCCTGGAAGAGGGGGATACTCTGGTCCTGCGCAGCCTCTCCGGCCGCGAGCGGTTGCAGCGTACTTTCGGGCCGCCGCAGTAGAAAGGCTTGAGTGGGACTAAACAGTTGGAGTTGAGGTTTTAGCCGGAGTTTTCCGCCTGAAGGCTCCACTCCTCAATTCAGCCGCAGTAGAAAGGCTTGAGGCTATGACCATGGCCCTGATCGAGATCAACGATATCACCAAAATCTATCGCATGGGAGAGGTGGAGGTCCACGCTTTGCGGGGCGCCTCCCTTCAAGTCGAAGAAGGCGAACTGATGGCCATCATGGGGCCTTCCGGTTCGGGCAAGTCTACTATAATGAACATCATCGGTTGCCTGGATCAGCCCACCTCGGGCCGCTACCTCCTGGACGGTACTGACGTCAGCCAGTTGGACGACAACCAACTGGCCGAGATCCGCAATCGCAAGATAGGCTTTGTCTTCCAGACCTTTAACCTTCTGTTCAGGACGTCGGCTCTCCATAATGTGGAACTACCCCTTCTCTACTCGGGACGGGTCAACAACCGCCGCCAGCGAGCCATCGCTGCCCTCGAAGCTGTAGGGCTAGGCGATCGGATACACCACCGGCCCAACGAGCTGTCCGGCGGCGAGCGACAGCGGGTGGCCATCGCCCGGGCTCTGGTCAACGACCCGGCGATCATCCTGGCCGATGAGCCTACCGGCAACCTGGACTCCAAGTCAGGGACTGACATTGTGGCTATCTTCCAGCGTCTCAACAGGGAGCAAGGCATGACCGTCGTCTTTGTCACTCACGACGCCGAAATCGCGGCCCACACCCGGCGCATCGTCTACCTCTACGATGGTCGCGTCATCAGGGAGGAGGCCGTGGCTGAGCCGCTGATTGCCAGAGGGGCCTCGGCCGATTCCCCGGTTGCCAGGGGGGATCAGGGAGACGTTCCATGAACATCACCGAAAGCATCCGCGTAGCCGTAGGAGCTTTGACGGCTAACAAACTGCGCTCGATACTGACCATGCTGGGCATCATCATCGGCGTGGGCGCAGTCATCACCCTGGTCTCGGTGGGGCAGGGGGTGGAGAAGATGGTCACGGATTCTATCCAGGGCATCGGCTCCAACCTCCTCTTCGTCATTCCCAGCGACCCTGAGGGGTCCAGCGGAGGGGGTATGGGTATGGGAAGCAGCCCTCGAAGCCTGACCTACGCTGATGCCCAGGCCATCGCCGATCCCCTCAACGTGCCCGACGTGGTGGCCGTGGTCCCGGAGTCCATGGGTTTTGCTGAAGTGATCTACCGCAAAAAAGATACCGAGATCTACGTCAGTGGGGTCACACCCGAATACGAGGAGGTACGCAGCTTTTACCCCGAATTCGGCCGATTCATCAGCGCCGAGGACGTGGTCGGGCGCTCCCGGGTGGCGGTTCTGGGACAGACGGTGCTGGAAGATCTCTTCCCCGAAGGGGCTTACCCCATCGGCCAGGTCATCAAGATCAACCAGGTGCCCTTCAAGGTCATCGGGGTGATGGAGGAGAAGGGCGGCTCTGGTTTCGGCGGCGACGAGGACAATGCCATTTTTGTGCCCCTGACCACCGCCCAGACCCGGCTCTTCCGCCAGCGAGCCCTCTCCGGCGAGTACACCGTCTCGGCTATCTATGCCCAGGTAGCGGACGAGGAGCGCATGGAGGCAGCCATAGATGACATCACCGAGTTGCTGCGCGCCCGCCACAAGATCAAATTCCGCGACGACGATGATTTCACCGTCATCAACCAGGCCGACATTGTCTCTTTCGCCAGCGACATCTTTGGCGTGTTGACCCTCTATCTGGGCGCTATCTCCGCCATCTCCCTCCTGGTCGGGGGCATCGGCATCATGAACATCATGCTGGTGTCCGTTACCGAACGGACGCGAGAGATTGGCATCCGCAAGGCCGTGGGAGCCAAACGCCGCGACATATTGCTCCAGTTTCTCATCGAGTCTATGATGATGAGCTTGATTGGCGGTCTCATCGGCATAGGTTTGGGCTTTGCCGGTTCCCAGATCGTGACCAGCCTGGCCGAGAATCTGGAAACGGCAGTCACCCCGGGGGCCGTCCTGTTGGCCACGGGCTTTTCCATGGCCGTGGGCCTCTTCTTCGGCATCTATCCGGCCACCCGTGCTGCCCAACTGAATCCCATCGAGGCTTTGCGGTACGAGTGAGGGGGCAGTGAATCAATGGGTCAACGAGTCAACATTAGTGAGGTAATGAAGTGAGCTGGAAAGTTCGTGTCCTGGCAATCGTGCTGCTCGTCGCTGCGTTTGTGGTGTTTGAGCTCATCGTAGCCGATCAAGAGTTTGTCACCATCATCGGCTTGGCTTCGCCTACCCCCACGACTGTGCCTACGGCGACGCCCACGGCTACCGACACGCCGGTTCCACCAAGCCCAACTCCCACGATCACACCGACCGCAGCCCCCACTGATACGCCTACTGCGTCGCCCACGGCTACACCGACCATCGCTGCTACAGACACACCCATTCCTGAAGAGCCAACTGCTACTCCCACCCCTCCGCTCCCTGACACACCCACGCCTACTCCTGTTCCCACCACTACCCCCACGCCGACGCCCGGTTTGCAGGGCAAGCTGGTCTTCCAACGGTGCAGCGGATGCGAAATCTACGTCATTAACGCTGACGGCACGGGGTTGCGGCAACTGACCGATGGCCTGGATCCAGCCTGGTCGCCCGATGGGAAGCGGGTGGCCTTTGCCCGCTGGCGAAAACCGTCACCAGGCATTTACCTAATTGACGAGGATGGCAAAAACGAGACCCAAGTCTTTGGCTCGGAAATGGCTAAATCACCCGTCTGGTCGCCCGATGGCAAACGCCTGGCTATCACCTACAAGCATGGAGAAGACAGCAGTGGCAGGACACACTGGAAGCTGGGG
>SOHZ01000455.1 GCA_004377365.1 Anaerolineales bacterium
CCTTCCTCAAAACCTTGCTGAATTGTATCACAAGTCACTCGAATTATCAAGCAAGATGGTGCTCCCTCGCCCCACCGCTCCCTGCTACCTGCCTGCATCTCGCCATCCTCCAATCTCCAATCTCTAATCTCTAATTGACAAGAAAAACAAGGCGTAGCATAATGTACACACCGCATGACTGGAGAGGCGCATGTCAAAAGATCACAGACTGCAAGTCCGAGTACCCAAAGACTTACATCGCCGCGCCCGTTCAAGTCAGCAGAGACAGGCAGGTAGGCCACTCGCTGAGATTGTGCGTGTGGCGCTGCGGCGATGGGTCGAAGGTAAAGACGACTTTCAGTCAGAAGAGAAGCTGAAAGAAGGCTAGAAAGAAAAGACCGCCAGCCCGGCCCGGCTGACGGTCTTTGTGTGCCTCTCTGTACCTTTGCAGCACCTTACCAAGTGCATAGTCCATGGGGCCTTTGCGCGTTCAGTGTGCCGCGCAGGCTGGGGGACAGGGATTCGAACCCCGACTAGCTGATTCAGAGTCAGCCGTCCTGCCGATTAGACGATCCCCCAGCGACTCTTTCAGTAATTGCTATTATATCACGATTCGAGAGACAAGGCAAGTCTAAAACGGGGACCGTTACGCATTTGGGACAAGCTCCCGGAGGGTTTCAGGCATCCATCCCACACCTCCCACTTCCCGTGTCCCAACCGTGTAACGCTCACTGCTCATCTCACCTAAACCTTAAAACAATCGCAAGGGGCTAGCCGCCGATTTTTTCCAGACAGGCAAAGCTGGCCAAAAGGCGCTTGAGGCCCCGGCGCTCAAAGGCCACCGTCACCTCTTCGTCACCGCCGGCGATTGCGCTCTCAATGACCATCCCTTGGCCAAAACTGGGATGGCGTACCCGGTCGCCGGTCTTGAACTGGGCCTCCAGGACGGGCCGGCGCTCCAAAGGTGCGTCGGCACGGCGCTGTTGCGCCGGTTTGTTGCGCCGGTTTGAGACCTCGGCCACCTGACGGCCCTCGATCAAATGAGCGGGTATGTCCTTGATGAAACGGGAGATCTGGCCCAACTCGCTCTGGCCGAAAAGGGTGCGTCGGAAAGCGTGAATCAGATAGAGGCGCTCTTTGGCCCGGGTGATGCCCACGTAACAGAGGCGGCGCTCCTCTTCCATCTGGTCGGGGTCATTCATGGAGCGGTTGTGAGGAAAGATACCCTCTTCCATGCCCACCATAAAGACCACCGGAAACTCCAAACCCTTGGCCATGTGCAGGGTCAGCAGGGTGGGCGCGTCTACCTGCTCGTCCAAGTTGTCCACGTCGGAGACCAGGGCCACTTCTTCCAGGAAAGTGGTCAGGGCCGTCTCGGGGGGTAAATCGAGATATTCTTTGGCCACCGTGCGCAACTCCATGATGTTGGCCCAACGGTCCCTACCCTCTTCAGTGCCGTCCTGCACATGGTCGGTGTAGCCTGTCTTGGCCAGGACGAGATCCAACAGATCCAGCAGGTCTGATTTCCTCCGGGCGGCAATGAGCCCTTCCAGCAAGGTGGCAAATCCCAACAAAGCTTTCCGAGCCCGCGACGAGAGAGGCACTTCAGCCCCTTCCTCCTCTTCCCTCTCCTTCATTATCTGCAACGCATCATAGATTGCTACCCCCATCTCCCCGGCCCACTTCTCCAGTTGAGCCATCGTCTTGCTACCGATGCCTCGCGGGGGCAAATTGATGACCCGGGCCAGGCTGACGTTGTCATAGGGGTTATGGATCAGGCGCAGGTAGGCCAAGACATCTTTGATCTCCCGGCGCTCGTAGAAGCGGGTAGCCCCCACCAGTTTGTAGGGCATCCCCTGCCAGACGAAGGCATCCTCGATAGGCCGCGACTGGGCGTTGGTGCGGTACATGACGGCGCAATCACTGGAGCGGCAGAGCCCCTGGGCCACCAGGCGCTGGATTTCGTCCACCACGTACTGGCCCTCCTCCCGCTCGTTGTAGGCCTCGAAAACAGTAATGGCCAACCCTCGCCCTTTATCGGTATAAAGTTCCTTGGGGATACGGTGGACGTTGAGGGCGATGACGCTTTTGGCTGCATCCAGGATGGTCTGGGTAGAGCGATAGTTCTTCTCCAGAAGGACGACCCTGGCTTCGGGGTAGTCGTCGCGGAAGCGCTGGATGTTGCGAAAGTCAGCCCCTCGCCATGAGTAAATCGCTTGATCCTCATCGGCGACGATGAAAAGGTTACGGTGCTCTCCACTCAGGAGCTTCAGCAATTCATACTGGGCCATGTTGGTGTCCTGGAACTCGTCCACCAGCATGTAGAGGTAGCGCCGCTGGTACTTGCGCAGCACGTCCTCGTGTTCCCTGAACAGGCGGGCAGCCGCCATCAGGAGGTCATCAAAGTCCAGGGCCGAGCTGGCGGCCAGGAGTTCCTGATAGCGCTGGTAGACCCGGCTGGCCACCTCCTGCCAGTAGGTCCGCGGCCGGTACTCATCAGGGCCTATCAGCTCACTCTTGGCTCTGGAGATGGCGGCCTGGATGGCCCGGGGCCGGTAGGTTTTGTCGTCCAGGTCAAGGTCCTTGAGGGCCTGGCGGATGAGGCTCAGTTGGTCGGCGGCATCATAGATGACAAAGTTGGAGGGGGTGTCGAAGTGGCGGGCTTCGCGGCGCAGGATGCGGACGCAGATGGCATGGAAGGTGCCGATGGTCAATTGCTTCAGCCGCTCGCCCAAAAGGTGATGCAGGCGCTCTTTCATCTCGCGGGCCGCTTTGTTGGTAAAGGTGACGGCCAGGATGCGGTAGGGCTCACAGCCACACTCCTTCACCAGATAGGCCACCCGCTGGGTGAGAACGCGGGTCTTGCCACTGCCCGGCCCCGCTAAAACCAGGGCCGGCCCCTCGATGAGTTGTACAGCTTCTCTTTGCGCTGAATTCAGACCTTTCAGGATGTCCAATCTCCAATCTCCAACTTTAATCTCCAATTTCCAATTTCCAACTTCCAACTTCCACAGCATCCCCAAACAAACACCGCGTCCGCTCGATGGAACGAGGCACGTCTCCCAGGCCCATGGCCTCCAGCGCCTCGTCGGGGCGGCCGGTGGCCTGGCTATCGGACTGGAGACGCATCCCCAGAACGCAAGCGGTCCCCTCACGGCGGCGGTCAGGAGACCTTGCCGAACCTATCCACAGGTCGTCAATGAGGGGGCGCAGATCGTACTCAGTGACCTTGCCTTTCCGCTCCCGTTGACGGGGCAGGTTCTGGGCCGAGAGCACCTGTTCCACCCGCTTCTCCATCTCTGCCAGCGTTTCCTCACTCTCCACCACCACCCGATACTCGGCGTAGCGCATCTGCGATTGCAGCGAGGGCAGGCTGAGATAGACCTCCTCGACGGAGAGAATTTCCAGGCCCGGCGGCAGGTGAGGCTTGAGGCGATTGATCAAGTTGTAGGGAGAGATGCGGCGCGAGAGCACGATATCCATCACCTCACCGCGTCCGGTAAAGCCCACCGGCAGCGGGGCGGCGATGGAGATTTTGGGCCGAGGGTTAAAGCCCTCCGAGTAGGCCAGGGGCACCTGCGCCCGGCGCAACACCCTCTCCCAAACGCGCATCAGGTCCAGGTGGGAGATGTACTTGATGGGTTCACCTTTGGCGAAGGTGATACGCAAACGCTGGCGCGTTTTCGGTGGCATGGAACCTCCTAAGCGTCCATAAAAAGGATAACTTCCGCTACCGCCGGATTTGCAATCCGGCGGTTCGGCGGCTGGATTACAAATCCAGCCGGAGCAAACCGGGGTCATATTTCTGCAAGCCCTAAAGCATGCCCTGCAAAGAAATCTGGCGGTTCTTGGCCCTCTCCACCCACCACTGCTTGCGGCCCTCTGGCAGAGGCGTCCTCTCTGCGGGTGGCTTTCTTTCCAGCCGCAGGGCCTCACCGGAGCAGGTGGAAACGCACAGGCCACACCCTACGCAGCGATTCCGGTCCACCTGACTGACGTCGTCTACCAGCGAAAGCGCACCGAACTGGCAACGCTCCAGGCAGGTCTCACAGCCTGCGCATAGCTCCTCGTCAACTGCGGCGTAGAAATCGGACCTGGCTACCGCCGTGGGGATGCCCAGTTCAGAGATGCCGCGCATGATGGCACAGCAGCAAGTACAGCAGTTGCAGATGTAGTAGTGGCCCTGGCGGTAGTTGCCAGAGGAGTGGATCAGACCCGTCTCCTCGGCTCCCCGCAGGATCTGGAAAGCCTCTTCTCTACTGATCTCTCTGGTGATGGGGTCGTGGGCAAAGACCCCCTCGGTAGAAGCAAAGAGCAGACAGCTCTCCATGGGATAGTGGCAGCGGTTGCCCAGCAGGGCCTGCTGGGTGCGGCAGATGCAATCTCTGACGCCGAAGGACCTGGCCCGGCTCAGCAATTCCGAGGCCCGTTCGTAGGGGAAAATCTCTATCTCAACGGGGATGCTCTCCTCGACGGGGATGACCCTCATTGGCGCTGGCTGGCCGAGCAGGACCTCGCTCAGAGCCTCGTGGTAATAGTCCTCAAACATCTGGGCAAATTCTTCGTCCATGCGCCCCAGTTGCTCCTCGTAGACGCCGATGGCGAAGGGCAGCAACCCGAATTTGAGCTTGCCCTCATCTCGCTTGGCGTAGATGAGCCCCTTGCGGACCATCCCCTTCAGGGTGGCGTAGGCTGCCTTGGGGTCCTGGCCGGCCCGAGGGGCGATTTCGTCGGCGCTCTCGGCTCTCAAGCGCATCTCTGCCGCCAGGGCTGCCTCTTCGGGCGTGAAGATCCACTCCAGAATCTTCAGTTCGATTCCGCTCTCGGTAGCCGGGAAGCCATTGGGGATGGCGTCCAACTTCTGAGCCAGCTTCTTGTAGACGGTCTGTTGTTCCATTTTTACTTCTCCTTGTCGAATATAATATCGCGGAAAGACGGAAGCGCGGAATACGCGGAACTCATTTCCGCGCCCTTGGCTCTTGCGTGGTCTGAGGGCATCGGGATCGCGGAGGTACGGAAATACGGAATACGCGGAATTCCTTTCCGTGCCCTTGGCTCCTATGCGGATATGGGGGCATCGGAATCGCGGAAGTACGGAAGCGCGGAATACGCGGACCTACTTTTCCGCGCCTTCCGTCATTCCGCGTTTCCGCGTGGGGCCGGGGGGGGCGGGGGCCGGGGGGGCGGGGGGGGGCGGGCCGGGGGGGGGGGGGGGG
>SOHZ01000572.1 GCA_004377365.1 Anaerolineales bacterium
AGTTGTCATCCCTTGAAATATGTGGTAAACTACGCCTGTACCGCAACAGTGGTAGATGTCGCCCCAACGGCGACATCTTCACGTGGGGGATTCAGATGCGTGTGCTTTTCGTCACTCAGCAGATAGATTACGAGCCCCAGGGCATCATGCACCTCTCCAGTGCCCTCAAGGCCGCTGGTCACCAGGTGGCCCTGGCCGTGGAAGCCCACGAAGACCCGGTAACCGTCGCCATCAAGTTCGAGCCGGGCATCGTGGGCTACAGCGTCATCACCGGCTCCCAGCGATATTACCTCCAGTTGAACCGACGCATCAAGCAAGAAGTAGACGTCTTTTCCGTCTTCGGTGGTCCCCATCCCACTTTCTTCCCCGAGATGATCGAGGAGGAAGGCGTGGACGGCATTTGCATTGGCGAAGGCGAGGGAGCCATCGTGGATCTGGCTAATGCCCTTGACGATGGCGGTTCGGGTAGGCTACAGACTCACTTAGCGCGCAACAAGTTGCGCCACTCCTCTACTCCTAACTGGCATTTCAAGCTCAACGGCGAGATTGTCCGCAACCCGGTACGCCCCTACGTGGACGACCTGGACTCGCTTCCCCTCCCTGACCGCGATTTGGTTTACAACAAGGATCGCACCTACCAACGCAGCAAGATCAAGCACTTTATCGCCGGTCGGGGCTGTCCCTACAACTGCACCTACTGCTTCAACCATGCCCTCTCTGAAATCTATCGAGGGAAGGGTCGGCGCTTTCGTATGCGCAGCGTGGACAATGTCATCGAAGAAGTATGCCAGGTGAAAGCCAAATATCCGTTAGAGTTCGTCGTCTTTGTTGACGATGTTTTCGTCCTGTCTAAGAGTTGGCTGGTCGAGTTCGCCAGGAAATACTCCCGGGAGATCGGCCTGCCCTTCTTTTGCAACACGCGGGCCAATCTGGTCACAGCAGAGCAGGTGCAGCTTCTCAAGGAGGCGGGCTGTACCTCGGTCAGTATGGGCATTGAGGCCGCCAACGATCGCCTCCGCAACGAGCTTCTCAAGCGCAAGATGAGCAAAGAGCAGATCCTCCAGGCGGCGCGGTTGTTGCGGGAAGGCGGCATCCACTTTACCACGACCAACATGATCGGCCTGCCCACCAGCACGCTGGAAGACGACTTTCAGACGCTGGCCCTCAACATCGAATGTCAGCCAGCTTATGCCCACGCCTTTATCTTCCAGCCTTACCCCAGGACAGAACTGGGCGAGTTCACTCGCGAGCACGGCTGGATGGTGGGCACCTTTGACGACATTGGAGAGGTGGCCTGAGACACCTCGGTTCTCAACTTTAGCCAGGAGCACAAGCGTCAACTGACGAACCTGCAACGTTTCTTCGCGCTAGCGGTCGAGTGGCCCTGGCTTCTGCCCTTGGTGCGCCGCCTGATTCGGTTGCCTGGCAACCCTCTTTTCTGGCTGGTCAACAAGCTGTGGAAGGGCTACGCCATCAAGAAACGAGTCCATCCGGTGCGATTGTCATTGCGGGAGTACGTTGACATTGCGTGGCATTTCATGAAGATAAAGTCTTAGGGGGATTGAAGTGCATCTACTTTTCATCATCAAAGAGATAGACAACGAGCCTCACGGCATTATGCACATTTCCGCTCTGCTGAAGCAGGAAGGACATCAGACGAGCCTGGCGGTGGCTACCGAAGAGGACCCTGTCGAGGCTGCCCTACGGCTGAAACCCGATGTGGTGGGCTACACCGTCTACACCGGCACCCAAAACTACTACCTGGACCTGAACCGCCAGATAAAAGCTCAATGGCCTGGTGTCTTCTCCATCTTCGGTGGCCCCCACCCCACTTTCTTCCCGGAGATGATCGAGCACGAGGGAGTAGACGGGATTTGTGTGGGCGAAGGCGAGTACGCCACCCTGGACCTGCTCAACGCCCTGCAAGCCGGTGCTGACATCGCCCACATCCCCAACTGGCATCTCAAGCTGACCCGACAAGGCGGGGGCGTGGGGACTTTGACGAGCTCAGTCGAGGCGGTGTCCCCCACACTCTCCCTCATTACACCTTTTACCGACAGGTCGAAGGTAGAAATCATACGGAATCCGGTGCGGCCTCTGCTGACCAGCGAGCAACTGGACGAACTACCCTTCCCCGACCGCGACCTGCTTTACAACGCCCACCCTGCCAGCCGCCGCAACAAGATCCGCCCCTTCATCACCGGTCGCGGTTGCCCCTACAATTGCACCTACTGTTTCAACAAAGCCTACCGGGACCTCTACCGGGGCCTGGGTAAGGCCATGCGCCGCCGCAGCGTGGAGGACGTCATCCGGGAGATCAAGGCGGTACGCAAGCGATACCCCCTCGAATTCATCACCTTCATGGACGATACTTTCATTCTCAATCGCCAATGGCTGCAAGAGTTTGCCATCCGGTATAAAGGCGAGGTAGGTCTGCCTTTCTGGTGCCAGGTGCGGGCCAATCTGGTTACCGACGAGATGATGGCTCTCTTCAAGGACGCTGGTTGTGTCAGCGTCAGCTTTGGCCTGGAGGCAGGAAACGACCGAATGCGCAACGCGATCCTCAAGCGCGACATGAGCCGGGAACAGATCCTGGAAGCCTCGCGCACCTTCCGTCGGCACGGCATCGCCTTCATGACCAACAACATGCTGGGCCTGCCCACCGGCTCCCTGGAGACTGACTTTGAGACCCTGGGGTTAAATGTGCAGTGTCGGCCCAGCTACGCCAACGTTTTCCTCTTCCAGCCTTATCCCAAGACCGAGTTGGGAGAGGTGGCCTTCCGGGAGGGCTGGATGGTCGGCTCCTTTGACGACCTGTCGGGCTCGGTCAGTGACGACACCATCATCAGATTTGGCAGCGAGTCAGAGAAACGTCAGATCGAGAACCTCCAGAAGCTCTTTGCCCTGGCTGTAGAGTTCCCCTTCCTGGTGCCTTTGGTCAAGCTGCTGATCAAGCTGCCCCGCAATAAGCTTTTCTGGCTCGTTTACAAGATTTGGAAGGGCTACGCCATCAAGCGGCGTATGTTTCCCTTCCGTCTCACCCCTGGAGAGTACGTGAGGGCAGCGTGGCAGTACATGCGCATCCGCAGCCAATGAGTTGCCTGTACCGCAAGAGCGCCACTCCTGCACCGCCTGTACCGCAAGAGTGGTGCAAAAGTGGTGATTGCGGCCCAGGTGGTGCAACAGTGTTAGAGGAGATGAACGTCGTGACCAACAGCTCTCTCTTGCCGAGGCTCATCATCACCCTGTTGACCTTGGCTCTGGTCCTTTGGTTGGGCATCCATAGTCCCATTGAGTCAGTGGAGGCCAATCTTCCCCTTGCTGCCCTATCCTCCAGCCCTACACCCCAACTGGTCTGGGAAGGACAGATCGTTAGCGATATCCCCAACGTGACCCCACCCAGCGGTTCTATCCTGCGCGTCTCCGTCGAGGGACTGAAAGGAGTGCCGATCACAGTTTCCGCCTACGACTGGAGTACCACCGCCCTCAGCGGCAGCAAGACGGAGTACGGCCCCTATATGGCCGAGTTCGCGCCTCTGCAACCGGGTTTCTACACAGTGTCCGTCGAGAGCCTGGGGGCCAGTCTAGAGATAACGGCCGATGGCACCAACCTTATCGTGATCGAGTTCACCCAGGTCTACCGTGTGTTGCCTACGCCCACTCCGACGCCGTCACCGTCACCGAGTCCCACACCGCAGCCAACATGGACACCTACGCCTCTGGTTACCGCTACGCCCACCGCCACCTCTTCTCCAACTCCACAGCCTGTGTCCGTCTGGACGGGAAGCATCGTGCGTCAGGTCAGCGGGGCTGATCGGGGGATCTCGCGGGCGGCCATTGCTGTGAGGGTCGTTGGCATATGGTGGCTCCCGGTGGCAATCCGCTCTGGCGGGTGGAGTACCACAGCCCTGACCGGCACCAAGCCCGAGCACGGAGACACGGCCTGCGAGTTCGGGGCATTGCCAGCGGGCACTTACACCATCATCCCCCAAGGCCTGAACGAGAGTGTGACCGTCACCGTTGATGAGGGTGGCTTCGCTCTGGTAGAGTTCGTTCAGCGTTCGCTGCCTCCCACTCCTGCGCCTATCACCGTCCCAACCGTCACCCCTACTCCAACCCTGCTGCCCCCCACGCCTGCCCGCTTAGAGAACGTGACCAGCGAGCCCAGTCAGCCAGCAGCGTGGATATCCCTGCCCGGCCTGCCGGCTTTGATTCCCAGCCACGTCAGCCCGCCAGTGGCGCGGGCATCCCTGCCGGGCCTGCCGACCTCGCTCCTCATCCATACCGGCTCTCCGACCAGACGGGTGCCTCTGCCGGGCCTGCCTCATGCGATTCCTGGTCAGGCCCACTTTCCGAGTATACCACTACCGAACGTGCCAACATCGACCCCGATGGCTTCGGCTGTGATCTCCACCCACGTGCCCATGCCCACTCCCACTGTAACCGCAGCGCCGCGCTGGATGGCACAGGTGCTACGCAACACCGGAGGTGATGTGCTGGGCTGGCGGGCGTCGGTCATCTCCGTCCAGGTCATCGGTCTCAAGAACCTGCCGGTGGAGCTCAGGTCGGGCCCTTTCAACGTCACAGCCTTCACCGGTTCCAAACCCGAGTACGGCCAATTTGCCTGTGAGTTTGGAGGCCTCTCGGCTGGCACCTACGACGTCATCCCCCAGGGGCTGGGAGTCAGTCAGACTATTACAGTGGACGGCCGGGGGTTCGCCCTGATCGAATTCGCCTATCGCCTGCCGCCCACTCCAACCCCCATACCTCCCAAAGTCACCTGGGTGGGCAAGGTGGTCAGCAACAGCAGCAGCCAGGGTAACAATGGTATCTCCTCGGTTGTAGTAGTCAGAGTGCTGGGGGCAAAGGGATTACCTGTAGAGATCAGCTCCGGCGGCTGGAATGCGATAGCCCTGACTGGCACCAAGCCTGAATATGGCCCGTTCGCCTGTGAGTTCGGTGGCCTCTGGCCAGGCACCTACACTGTGAGGCCGCAGGGCCTGGGAGCAAACGTAGAACTCACAATGGATGGTCAAGGCCTGGCCATCGTCGAGTTCAAGGCCCACTAGCCGATCCATCCTTCTGCGACCTGTGCCGCCTGTACCGCAATCACCACTGCTGCGGTGCAGGAGTGGTGCAACAGTGGTAGAAGTGCTTTGCCGCCTCTCTATACAAAAAAGCTGCCCCC
>SOHZ01000482.1 GCA_004377365.1 Anaerolineales bacterium
GTCGAAGGGCAACCCTGGGGACAGGTCGAGCTCAGATATGCCCTCGACCTCGTCGAGTGGCACCGTGAAAAGGATGGCGGGAGATGGGAAGAGAAAAGCACGGAAGTCACCAGGGGGAGCCTTCGCACCGATGGGCAGGGACAAGCACGAATTGCCTTCAAGCCTACCACAGGAGGCACGTATCGTCTGCGAATTGAAGGCGAGGATAGGCAAGGCAATCATATCGCCAACAGCACTCAACTCTGGGTCAGCGAGGCCGGGCGCAGCCCTTCCCTTCGACTGGGCTCAGGACAGGCGACAGGCTCAGGACGCAGGGTGGGCTGGCGCTGGCCAGAGGGTGGCCGGCTGGAGCTGATAACCGATAAAATGCGCTACCGGGCCGGTGAGGTGGCAGAGGTCATGGTACTCTCGCCCTATCAGCAAGCTACAGCCCTGCTCACCGTTGAGCGAGGTCGCGTCATGGCCGTCCGTGCAGTGGAATTGGAGGGCTACAGCGATACCGTCAGTGTGCCAGTGGAGCCGGAGTACTTCCCCAATGCTTTCGTCTCTGTCGTACTGATACCTGACCATTACCCTGACGGCGAGCCGCCAGGTGTCAAGACAGGCTATGCAGAATTGACCGTCGAATCGGTGGAGAAAGAGCTTATGATCTCCCTCAGCCCGGAAAAGGAGCGCTATCAGCCGGGTGAAAGAGTCGTCTACAATGTGCGCACAGCCGATGGTGAGGGCCATCCCCTCAGCGCCGAGATCTCGCTAGCCGTAGTTGATGCCGCTTCCAGTGAGACGCCGGGTATCGTTGAAGCCTTCTATGGGCGGCGCGGGCTGGCCGTGCGCACAGCAGAGTCACTGGCGGTACATCTGCGTCGGGAGGGGCTGGCGGGGGGCATCGAAAATCCAGTCACTGGCAAGGTTTTCAACCTTCCCCAAAATTCAGTGCCTGAGGGCACTTCTCAACTTCAGCCAGGGATTTTCAATCCCTGGTCCTCCCCAAGGTGGCCTACAGCGTCTCCCTTGGATGCACCCGAGGTGGCCTATTGGAACCCGGCCGTTGTCACCGACGAAGACGGTCGGGCCAGGGTATCCTTTCGCCTCCCTGATAGATTGACGACGTGGCGGGTCCTGGCCCAGGGAGTGACCGTTGACACCAGGGTGGGCACCGCCGCCGCTGATCTCGTGGTCAGTCAGGACTTGACCATGAGGCTGGCTTCGCCACCCTTCTTGAGAATGGGAGATCAATTTGTACTGGGGGCCCTGCTGCACAATCACACTGATAAGCCGGTGGAGACAGGAGTGGCCCTGACGGCCACAGGGCTGGAGCTGCAGGACCCGTTGAGCCGCACGGTGGCCATCAGCACGGGCGGCACGGTGCGGGTAGATTGGCCCGCTACCGTGTCCCAGGAATCCACGGCGGCTGTGGCTCTTTCAGCCACGGGCGAGGCAACCACTGATGAAGCGGGGCTGGCCGTGCCCATTTTACCCTTCGGCGATGAGGGAGGGCTGACGGACGCTGGCGGGGTGGAAGACGAGATCGCTTTGACGGTCAGTGTGCCGAAGAACGCCATCACAGCCACTTTGACCATCAAAGGTTTCCCCTCCCTGCTGGCCCTCACCGTGGACAGCCTTGACTATCTCCAGGGTTATCCTTACGGCAACACAGAGCAGACTGCTAGTTGGCTGCTGGCCGTTGCCTCGGTCAGGCAGACCGTGAGGGAGCTAGATCGGGAGGACGAAGCCCTGTCTCAGGAGTTGGCCCAGCAGGGCCAGGCGGCACTGTGGCGGCTCTACCGCTTTCAAGGTGACGGCGGTGGCTGGGGTTGGTGGGAGGATAGCGAACCTTCGCCTTACCTCACGGCCCAGGTGGTTCACAGCCTCATCCGGGCTCAAAAGGCTGGCTTCCCGGTGGACGAGGTGGTTCTAGAACGGGGTGTAAGGGCCTTACAAGATGATCTGAAGTACGCCAGGGATCCAAACCTTGGGACCTACCTCCTTTACGTCCTGACAGAAGCAGGGGAGAGCAGCCCGACTTTGGCCGATTCTATGCGGCGTCCTGATGGTTCGACAAGCTCACCACAGCGGCTTGTCGAAGGGGCGGATCGTCAAGGAGAGTTGGCCTCCTGGGGCCAGGCCTACTTGGCCATGACGATGCACGCTCTGGGGAGAGCTGATGATGCCTCGGTCCTGGGGGCTGACTTGGCCCGCCAAGCAATACCGACCGTGGGCACAACTCGCTGGCAGGAGACGAAACTTGCTGACGAGGCTATGGCCAGCGAGGTAAGCACCACGGCTCTGACCTTGCAAGCCTTGCTGCAAATAGAGCCCGACAGTCCTCTCATCCCCAAAGCCCTCGACTGGCTGATCCGCGTGCAGCAGGACGGTCACTGGCGCACCACTCGGGAGACGGTGGCGGTGGTTGTAGCCTTGACCGACTACCTGGCCATCAAAGGTGAAAGGATGCCAGATCATCGCTATCAGGTCCTGGTCAATGGCCAGGCAGTGGGCAGCGGCGTTTCCACCAGAGAGAACATGGCTGTCCCCGTCAAGTTTGTGGTTACCGAACTGGTGGAAGGCGACAATGAGGTCCGGCTGATCAAAGAAGGGAAAGAACGGCTCCACTACGCTCTGACTCTCCACCACTATTGGTCACAAGAGAACCTGGAGCCTGCCAGGGCTTTGGATGGTCCCTCTCTCTACCGTGAGTACTTTGATCCTATGACTGGCGAACCCAAGACGGGATATCGCGTTGGTGATCTCATTGATGTCCGGTTGACAGTGGAGGCCCCAGAGGAGATGTGGTACGTTACAGTGGAAGATCCCTTGCCAGCGGGAGTGGAAGCCGTTGAGGGGAGCTTGAAGGCAGAGTCCAGTCAAGGCGAGGGCATCCACTTTGAAAAGAGAGAAGAGAAGGCAGCTCTCTTCATCCAGCAAATAGAGGCTGGCGAGCACGTCTACCGCTACCTGGTGCGGGCCACTGTCCCCGGTCGCTTCCGGTCCATGCCTGCCCTGGTCTACCCTGTGTACGAGCCTAATCTGTGGGGGCGCTCAGCCAGCGGATTTCTGCAAGTGGAGAGCTTGACGTTTGTGCCCAAATAGTTTATACTATCTATAGCGGGGCGTAGCGCAGTCCGGTTTAGCGCGCAGCGTTTGGGACGCTGAGGTCGGAGGTTCGAATCCTCTCGCCCCGACCAGTGGGAATAAGCTTAGTGGTAGGGCTCCTGCCTTCCGGGCTTCGCCTGAGGCCCGTCCTGAGCGAAGTCGAAGGGCTCAGTCCGAAGGACAGGGGGATGATGTTTCGTTTGTCTGACAGCATAGCACTCCGCAAGGTGGTGAATCAGAGGACTTTTATTAATGGGCCAAGGCCAGGTATAACCTGGCCTTGTTGCGTCTGGGGAATGTCATGTGGTGAATTTTGCGATAATAGTCGGGGCGCGCGGATTTGAACCGCGGACCACTTGAACCCCATTCAAGTGCGCTACCTGGCTGCGCTACGCCCCGAAGTCCAAAGTGCTGCTTCCAAATTCTGTGTTTCATTTTACCACACTACCGCAGGTTTGGCAAATTGCTCAGTTGGGTAGAAATTCAATGCGCTAAACCACGGCCGTATTTCCCTGGAAGGAGGCGACCATGACCTTGGTGCAACAGATAGAGAAAGCCGCAGACCTCGTTGCCAGAGCCAGATACGCCGTAGCCCTGACCGGAGCTGGTATCAGCACACCATCAGGTATCCCTGATTTCCGTAGTCCTGGCTCTGGCTTGTGGGAGAAGTTCAACCCTATGGTCGTGGCTTCTATCTTTGCTTTTCGCCTCCAGCCGCAAGCCTTCTACAACTGGTTGCACCCTCTGGCTGAGCTGATGCTCAACGCTCAGCCCAACCCCGCTCATCGTGCTCTTGCCGATCTGGAAAACATGGGCTTGCTCAAAGCCGTCATCACTCAGAACGTTGACGATTTGCACCAGAAGGCGGGCTCCACCAAGGTCTATGAACTGCACGGCCATCTGCGGGAGGCCACCTGCATGCGCTGCCACAAAATCGTGCCCGCCAGATCATTGATCGAAAAGTTTATTGCCGACGCTCAGGTGCCCCAATGTCAATGTGGCGGAGTGATGAAACCCAACGTCGTTCTCTTTGGCGAGCAACTGCCGATGGATGTCCTGATGGCTGCTCAACGGGAAGCGGAGGCGTGTGACCTGATGCTTGTGGCTGGCTCCTACTTGGAGGTAGCGCCAGCTTCGGGCATCCCCCTCCTGGCCACACGCAGGGGGGCCAGAGTCATCATTGTCAACTATCAGCCCACTTATTTAGATTCCTCCGCTGATGTGGTCATACACGAGGACGTGGCAATTATGTTGCCCAAAATCGTAGAACTTGTAGGCAAAAAAGAGCCGCTCCGATAACGGGGCGACTCTGCTTTTACCATTGTTGCACCACTGCTACGATACAGGCGGTACAGGTGCCCACCTGTCAGACCACACGTCTATTTCATCATCGGTATCTTGACCCCGTGCGCTTTGGCGAACTCGATAGCCTCCGGGTAGCCAGCGTCCACGTGGCGCATGACGGCCATGCCGGGGTCGTAGGTCAACACCCGCTCCAATCGCGCCGCTGCCTCCGGGGTGCCGTCGGCCACGATGACCTGGCCGGCGTGTTGGCTGTAGCCGATGCCTACCCCACCCCCGTGATGGAAGCTAACCCAGGTCGCGCCGCCTGCGGTGTTGATCAAGGCGTTGAGGATAGGCCAGTCAGAAATCGCGTCAGAGCCATCCCGCATCCCCTCCGTCTCCCGGTTGGGGGAGGCCACTGAGCCACCGTCCAGGTGGTCCCGCCCGATGACGATGGGAGCTTTCACCTCACCACTGGCCACCAGGTCGTTGAAGGCCAACCCCGCCCTGGCCCGTTCCCCGTAGCCCAGCCAGCAGATGCGGGCCGGCAACCCTTGAAAGGCCACTTCCTTCTGGGCCATCTTGATCCAGCGGGTCAGGTGCTCATCCTCCGGGAAGAGCTCCAAAATGACGCGGTCGGTCTGGTAGATGTCCTCCGGGTCGCCGGAGAGGGCCACCCAGCGGAAGGGCCCCTTTCCCTGGCAGAAGAGAGGTCGAATGTAGGCTGGCACAAAGCCAGGGTAGGCGAAAGCGTCTTTGACGCCATAGTCAAAGGCCCGCTGGCGGAGGTTATTTCCGTAGTCAAAGGTCACGGCCCCTTTCTTTCGGAGCTCCAGCATAGCCTCCACGTGGGTGGCCATCGTCTCCATTGAGCGCTTTGTGTACTCTTGGGGGTCCTTCTGTCGCAGATCGACCGCCTGTTCCAGGCTTAGGCCCCGTGGCACGTACATCAGCGGGTCGTGGGCCGGGGTCTGGTCGGTAAGCACGTCGGGTACCACGCCCCGGATCACCAGCTCCGGCAGGACGTCGGCAGCATTGGCGATGAGGCCGATGGACCTGGGTTTCTCTTTCCTCACTGCCTCCTCGACCAAGGTCATGGCCTCTTCCAGGTTATCCACCACCACGTCCACGTAGCGGGTGTCCAGCCGCCGCTGGGCTCGCCAGGGGTCCACCTCCACGATAAGGCCCACCCCCTCGTTCATTTTGACGGCCAGAGGCTGGGCCCCACCCATCTCCCCCAGGCCAGCCGTCAGCACGAACTTGCCCTTGAGGCTAGGCCAGCCCTGGGCCTGGGCCGCTGCCCCCAGAGTCTCGTAAGTGCCTTGCAGGATGCCCTGGGTGCCGATGTAGATCCACGACCCGGCCGTCATCTGGCCGTACATGATGAGACCCTCTTTTTCCCACTTGTCAAAGTTCTCCTGGGTAGCCCAGGCTGGGACGATGTTAGAGTTGGCCAAAAGGACCCGAGGGGCGTCGAGGGTTGTCTTGAAAATGCCCACCGGCTTGCCCGACTGGACCAGCAACGTCTCGTCGGGTTCCATGGTCTCCAGGGAGCGCAGGATAGCGTCGAAGCAGTCCCAGTTGCGGGCTGCTTTGCCCCGGCCCCCGTAGACGATGAGGTTTTCGGGATCGCCGGCCACATCGGGATCCAGGTTGTTTTGCAGCATGCGATAGGGTGCTTCCAGAAGCCAGCTTTTGCAATTCAGTTTAGTGCCCCGAGGGGCGTGGATAACACGAGACATGGTTTGTCCTCCTGACAATATCACGAGTACTCGAGTTTAGACTACTTCCTGTACCGCCTATCCCGCAACAGTAGTAAGGGAATAAGCGGTATGCGGTACAGGCTTTGCACAAACCTACTTGGGCAAAGGTCTCTGACCGAGCACTAGGATAATAGAAGTGTGAACGAACAGTTCACCGCTACCGATGTGCAGTTTACCAGACTAATTCAGTTTCGTCAAGTGGCCTACGACCTGTACCTAGGGCTGTTGCAGAGTCGCTTGACAAGCATCCCGAGTAGGCTGAAACACAGTGGAGGCCGTATTGAGGGGTGCAGGTTAGCCCAAATTCGCTGCTCAAGCCGCACCCCCTTCGATTACACTCAGGACAGGCTTCGATACGCCTTCGCTACGCTCCGGCTACTCAGGATGCTACCTCTCGGACTTTGCAACAGCCGTGGACCTGTACCGCCTGTACCGCAGCAGTAGTGCAACAGTGGTAAAAGCCCCCCTGGGTTACCTGTGAAGACTCCTTTTCGGATGATGCCTGTACCTTCTGTAATGCAACAGTGGTCATTGCCACCACTTTCTTTATAGTTCTATTTTCCTATTGACCTACCCTTGAGAATGTGATATGCTATTTAGAGTAGAGGTTGTGAGATACACGAAACTGTAAATTGTATTTGAGGTATTGATGGATTTAGGTGGTGCGCTCATAGGGCAATATCACATCATCGAGCAGACCGGCAAGGGCGGCATGTCCACCGTATACAAGGCCTACCAGCCCAACCTCGACCGCTACGTAGCGATCAAGGTGCTGGCGCCTGACCCGGCCGAGACCAAAGGCTTCATCGCCCGCTTTGAACGCGAAGCCAAAGCCGTGGCCATGCTGCGCCATCGTAACATCCTGACCGTCTTCGACTACGGACGCCAGGGGGACGTGTTCTATCTGGTCATGGAGTATGTCAGCGGAGGCACTCTCAGAGAGCGTCTGGGTTGGCCGCAGGATCTGGCCTACGCTGTCAACATCGTCTCTCAAGTGGGGGACGCTCTGGCCCACGCCCACAAGCAGGGCATGATTCATCGCGACGTCAAGCCAAGCAACATTTTGATGGTAGAGGAGGACTGGCCTCTGCTTTCCGATTTTGGGCTGGCGAAAATGGTGGAAGATAGCCTCCGGTTGACCCTCAGCGGGGCCAGTGTCGGCACGCCTCAATACATGTCTCCCGAACAGGCCCAGGGCCTGGCAGCGGACCAACGCAGTGATATCTACTCTCTGGGGGTAGTGCTGTATGAAGCGGTCACAGGCCGGCCGCCCTTTGGCACCGACAGTCCTATGGCCGTCATCCTCAGGCAAATCAACGAGCCCCTGACTCCCCCCCATACCTTACGTTCCGACCTGCCGAAAGAGATGGAACGCACCCTCCTCAAAGCTCTGACCAAGTCCCCGGCCGACCGCTACCAACGGATGGACGAGTTCCTGGCAGACTTGCAGGAAGCATATCAACTCCCTGCCAACCACAACATGGTTCACCGGGGCAATGCACAGGCTGGCCCCAAAAGGCCACCAGCAGCCTTGGGGCTTGCTCCGGCGCCGGTCCTTACCCCCCGCCTGCCCCGCAGGCGATCATTCCCATGGGCTGGGGTCGCCATCGGCCTAGTCCTACTGTTGACTCTGGCTCTGACCCTCCTGCTTTTCAAAGCCTCAACGGCCCTTCGACAGCCCTTCGACGGGGCTCAGGACACTGCCCCACAGATTTCCCCCACGCCCCAACAAGTTGGAGGCTCCCCAACTGATACTGTTGCTGCGGTTCCCAGCCCTTCGACTTCCCCTTCGACTTCGCTCAGGGCGGGACTCAGGACAAGTCCCTCAGCCACGGCCCTCTCGCCCACCGTCGCGCCGTCTACTCTCACCGTTGTGCCCACCGCGCCTCCACCTCAAACAATAGAACTGCGGGTGTGGGAAGCCGACGGGGCGGAGATGGTCCTCGTTCCTGCCGGAGAGTTTGTCATGGGCAGCAAGGAACTGGGCGATGACGAACGGCCAGCCCACCGGGTTTACCTGGAAGACTTTTGGATAGACCGGTACGAGGTGACCAACGAGCGCTTTGCTCGTTTCGTGGCCGCCACTGGCTATCAGACAGAAGCCGAGCGGCGCGGATGGGGCTGGGTCTGGAAGGGCTCAGACGGTTCGACAGAGCTCACCACAGGATGGGAGGAGGTCGAGGGAGCCGATTGGCGCCACCCTCGCGGCCGTTCGGCTGAGCTCACGAAAAAGCCCCGCAGCAGCATCGAAGGCAAGATGGACCACCCCGTCGTCCTGGTTAGCTGGAACGATGCTGATGCTTACTGCCGTTGGGCGGGAAAGCACTTGCCCAGCGAGGCCCAATGGGAGAAAGCAGCGCGGGGCCCTTCGATAGGCTCAGGACGTGGACGGCGCTACGCCTGGGGGGATGAGTTCGACAGCACCAAAGCAAACACCAAGGAATCGGAGCGGGATGACACCACACCCGTGGGAAGCTTCTCCCCCCAGGGGGACAGTCCCTATGGCGCTTCCGACATGACAGGCAACGTCTGGGAATGGGTGGCCGACTGGTATGGCAGCGATTACTACAGCCAGTCTCCATCTTCCAACCCGCCAGGACCCGCCACCGGCACTTACAGAGTATTGCGGGGTGGCTCGTGGTCCTTCGATGAGGTCTATGCCCTCACCCCTTTCCGCTACAACGTCAAGCCCGACTACACCTACGATTTCGCAGGATTCCGCTGTAGCGGCCAGTAGGAGCAATGAGTATGCCCACACCAATCAGCTATCAGCCATCAGTCATCAGTCATCAGTCATCAGCCATCAGCCATCAGCGGAAGGTCTTCTTTGCCATCGTTCTGCTCCTTGTGAGCGTGCTGTTCCCCCTGCCTGCCTGCGCTCAGGCAGAGAGCGGTGAGCAGCACAGGGAAGTACCCAGCCTGGACGTCATCATGATAGTAGACGAGTCGGAGACGATGTGGAACCTCACCGATACGGAAGGAGTGAGGGTCAACACTGTCAATTTCTTCATTGACATGCTGAGTTCAGAGCGATCCGGTTCCGCCCACCGCCTGGGCATCATCGCCTTTGGCACTGAGTCCTACGTCATCCCCTACACCCTGCTGGACAGCCAGACGGCCGCCGAGGAACTGAAAGAGCAGTACGCGGCCGTGCACAAGAGCATTGAATCCCACAAGGATGAGGAGTATACCGACATCAACAAAGCCTTGCGCGTCGCCCTGGAGATGATAGAACAGAAGGGTGATCCAAATCAAAAGCCCGCTATCATCCTCATCTCCGATGGTCAGCCAACCAACCCCCAGGTGAGCGAGAAGAAAGGCCGGGATACGGTCATGGCCTACCTGGAAGAAACGCGGAGCCTCCTGGGACAGTTGGGGGATCATCAATACGTGGATAGCATCTGTCCCGCACCAAAGGGAGTGCCCCTTTACATGGTAGGCATAGGCGTTGATAAACTGGAGGAGTCTTCCAGCCCTGATTTCATCGCCCTTTACAGGGAATTCTGGCAGGGAGTTTCAGCCAAGGCCGGTGGATACTACAAACAGGCCGAGAAGGTGCAAGAGATGCAGGGCATCAGCACCTATATCTTCTCAGAACTGCTCTGCGTCCCGGCCACACCCTCTTTGGCTATACACTCTCCCCAGGTTCTCGAATACCAGGTCTACAATAGCTATTTTCAGATCTTCTTCACCATATCGGCCAAAGAGAACCCAGAGCTGGAAGCCAAGGTCTACAGACCGCGAGAGGATGGGACAGCAGGGGGAATAGCGCTGAGCGAGGACGAAGAAGGCGTCAGTTGGCAGAGCAACGATATAGACTACGAGGTATGGGGTGTGAGGTACACTGAGCCCTGGGCCGGCACCTGGCGGGTAGTTCTGGAGGGAGAAGGACGAGCCGAGTTCAACTATGTCTTCTTTCCCAATATGACGATCAACCTCTATGAGCCTAGCGGTGGTTTCCTGCCCGCCGATAAGCCCTTCACCGTCCGGGCTAGAATCATGGATGAAAACGGCCACACTGTTGATATACCGCTGAAGGACTTTCAGTTAGAAATCGAGGGGGAGGAGGGATTCAGGAAACAACTGCCTCTGGAAAAGGATGGTGACACCTTCGTTGCCCAACTCGAGGCCCTGGAGCAGACGGGCGAGTACTCTTTGACCCTCCACGCCCTGCTGCCGGATGGCACGCCGCTCTACGAACACAAATGGGTCACCCTCATCTCCGCCCCCTGGGTTGAAATGACGGAACCCATCCAGGGTTCGTCGTACATGCCTGCGGAACCCATTCCCTTGCAAGCCAGGATACATCTGGCGGGCGCTACATCTTTTGAGGACATCAAACTGATCGCCACCCTGTTGAAGGGCGACAAGACTGTCCAGACCGTTGAGATGAGTCGTGGCGATACCTTAAGCCAGGCTGGGGAAAACGTGGTGGCCTACTCCGGCGCCTTCCGCCCCCCCTCTGTCCCCCCCACGAGTGGGGAGGAGGAAAGAGGGAGTGAGGAATATGCAGTCCAGGCCGAGATGATGGCCATCCTGCCCGGCGGACGGGTCTTTTACCACGAGATTGTCCCAATTCCTCTGTCCGTCGTTGCGCCTCCAACGCCGACGCCGAGCCCAAGCCCGGTCCCTACTTACACTCCCACTCCCACCCCCACGCCTGCACCTGTGGCCCTTGAAACTCCCACTCCCACCCCCACGCCGGCCCCCGTTTCGTTGTTAGCCTCTGTTGCTGGCTCGCCCTTCTGTCTGCCTGGCATCCTGGTCCTTATCCTGTTGGCGTTTCTCCTCGCTCTGCTGGGGATGCTGTGGCGCAAGCGGCGTCGGGCCGTTCCTGACAAGATAAAGTTGTTGGCTGAGTTGATGCGTTCGCGACGGGAGAGCGGCGAACCGCCCTACATTCTCATCCTGGGCAGTGGGACCTCTGTAACCCTGGGTAGCAGTTCGATGAAGCGCGTCATGAAAGCGATAGCTGCCGCTACTGACCTGGAGAAATTCTACGAGACTCTGGACAGCCTCAGTTCACTGGAGCGATACGTGATTTTGAAAAAGCACTTCGCCGAAGCTGGTCTCTCCCGCGGATACCGTCGCCTGGCAGAACTGATTGGAAAGGGCTTCTTCGATATTATTTTCACCACCAACCTTGATCCATTCCTGGAGAATTCGTTAGAACAGTACAACGGGCAAGGGGAATTCAACGGACTAGATTTCGAGGTGCTCATCTGTGGGGAGCAGAGCAGTGCAGAGACCATGGACATTCTTGAGAGCGCGCAGCCGCGGGTCAAAATCTTCAAACTGCACGGCGATATCCATTCCCGCTCTTTCGCTTTTACCCCCAGCGAAATATCCCTTTTCGGCAGCAACGGTGAGCTCGTCCTGCGCCGCTACCTGAGCCGTGACCTGATCATCGTTGGTCATGGCCCCCGCGATTACGACATCAACCGCGCCATTGAGCGGGAGGGAGGCTCCATCTGGTACATCGGTCAGAGTCCGCCTTCAATGGATAACCTGATCTACCAGGCCATGAGAGCCCGGGGCACTCAGACGAACGTCATCAGCGGAGAGTTCGGGCTGTTTGACCGCTTCTTTGAAGCTCTGCACGGTGAATTGATGCGCTCCTGATGAACGCGGAAACGCAGAGGGACAGAAGGTGCGGGGCTTATGCTCAGTACTTCGTCTCCCGGGCGAGGACCATCAACCCCAGGGCTGCTGTCCGTCCCATCTTGCTCAGCTTCTCTTGATCTATGTTTTCGGCGGTGTCTGCCGGAGTATGGGCGGGCACACCGCTCCCCTCCCAGGTCAGGGTGATCTGCGCCAGATCGGATTTGGGATAGGGATAGAGGCTGTAATCGTCGTGGATGCCCTTGCCCCGGGTGGTGGCCTCGACCTTCAGCCGCTTGGCGGCCTTCTGGAACAACTCGGTCAACCGGTCACTGGTGCTGCGGTCCAGCAGGATCTTCTCTTCTTCGCCAGCGCCAACCCCGATTAACTCTACAACCGCCGCCACCCGATAGGCACCGATGAACCCTGTCTTGGCCCGCAGGAAACGATCCACATCCGCTCTCAGACGTCGCTCCGCCCCCGCCCAAGCCACAAAGATGACCGTGCGCTTGGGGCGAAAGTCCTGCTCCTGCCACATCCGCGCGATTTCCAGCATCATGGCCACCCCGCTGGCGTTGTCGTTGGCCCCGGGATAGAGGGTGCCATCCCTTCGACCTTGCCCTTCGGCTCTGCTCAGGACAGGCTCAGGACAGGCCGGGGCCCGCCCCAGACCGTCGTAGTGGGCCATGACAATGATGGCCTCTTCGTCTAGTGCCACATCCATCCCAGGGAGGAAACCGATAACGTTTCGTGTCTCCATTTCTCGCTGGACAGCCGCTTCCAAGCTCAACTCGCCCTGAACACCTGTTTCCACGGAGAACCCTTCCTCGTTCCTCAGATTGGCCTGTCGTTCGTCGAGTTCCGCCAGGCTGTAACCGCTGGGAGCCAACAGACGATCGGCCACGGCGGGGGAAATGTAGATGCACGGTATTCGAATCTGCCGATACCAGACCCCGCCTGCCTGCGCGTGGAGGGCTGGCAGTTGGCGATAGCTCAATTCCTCTTGCTGTCTGACGATCAACAGTACACCCACCTCTACCCGACGCAACGCGCCCGGGATGGACTCTCCTGAATATAGAACCATCTTGTCCGCCAAGGTGAAGGGGTCAATCATCCCTTCGGCTTCGTTCAGGACAGGCCCCGTATTGGGCCAGACGTCGGCATCCGGGGTCAGGCCGACGTAGACCACGTCGCCGCGCACACGAAAGGTCTCCAACAAGTGATCGGGGCTCTCCACAAAGTCACGACCATATTCCACTTCAACGATCGGTTGACCGAGGGGGTCCTTAAAGATTAACTCGGGGGGAGCCGTCAGGTCCCGATAGCCCCGGTTGATGCCCTGAAAATAGGTGGAGGATTCGCCTGCAGGCTGCAATCCGAGTTCTTTGAAGCGGGCGGCGATGTATTCGGCAGCGGTATCCAGATCGGCTGTGCCGGTGAGACGCCCGTTCAGCTCTGGCCCGGCCAGGTATTGGATGTCGGCCATGGCTCGTTGGGCGTCAAAGGCCTTGGTTTGGGGAACGTAGGATCCCCAGGGGCCCGTCGCCTCCATGCTCACGACAAAAATCGCCACCACCGCCGTGGCCGAGGCCAGAGTGTAACGGTTGAAAAGGCGGTTCAGGCTCAGCGTCAACCGCTCCGTCAGCCGCCGCAGTCCCTCGCCGAAGAGATTGACAGCCAGGATGGCCACGGTGAGGGCCAGCGCTGGATAGAAGGCCATCCAGGGACGGCTACGGAAACCACGCCAGGTGTTGGACAGGATCACCCCCCATTCGGGTACGTCGAAGTAGATGAGGCTGGGCTGCCCTTGTGCCTCATTAGCAGCAAAGCCCCCACCGATGAACACCCCCAGGAAACCCAGCTCTCCCAGCAGCATGAGCACACCGCCCATCTCCAGAAAGGCCAGCACCATCAGGGAAGGCAGTAGGTTAGGCAAAACATGGCGCACCAGAATCTGCAGGTCACCGAGCCCTGTGGCCCAGGCCCCCTCGATGTAGTCTTTCTCTCGAATGCTCATCACCTGGCTGCGGACGAACTGCAACGGCTCGCCCCAGCCGACGGCACACAGGGCCACCACAAAGACCCACAGGCCCTGGCGAATGCCCAGGGCGTAGATCAACACCATCGCCAACAGCAAGGCGGGGAAAGCCGCGATCACTTCTACCACGCTCAACAAAAGCCGGTCGAGAGCACTGTTGGCGAACCAGCCGGCCAGGCAACCCAACACCGTCCCCACGGCCACACGGGCCAAAACGGCGAACAAAGCCAACGTCAGGGTGCGCCGTGCGCCCACCAGGATTAGACTGAGGATGTCTCGTCCTTGGGAATCGGTGCCCAGGGGATAGACATCCGAAGGGGCGAAGGGTGGGGCGACAAGCTGGCCGTTGGTATAGGACAGCGGTTGGGAGTTGTAAGGATTATGGGGAGCCCATGCGGGTCCGAAGATGAACACGGCCACCAGGGCCAGGACGATGAGCCCTCCCAGGGTAAAAGGCAGGCTGCCGAGAGTGCTCTGTCGCCATGCCCGTCGCCGTTCCTGGCGTATGGCCGCAGTTCTTTGCAGATCGTTGGAGGTCAGCTCAACTCCCCCGACATGGTTGTTTGGAAGAGAAGGCAGGACTGTCTTTTCTTTCCCTTCCTTGCCCCACGGGAGCCACTCTGCCAGACGGTCGGGTATCTCTTGCAGACCGTACCAGGTCCCGCTCAGGCTCTCCAACCAGCTTCTCCCCCTGATCAGCCCCCTCTGCTCCTCTCGCAGACGGGGGTCCACCACCCGATAGATCCGCTCCAACCCCATGTTGACAACGATGAAAAGCAACCCCAGACACAGGATCGTGGCAGTGGCGGTCTCGATCTGATACTGCTGGACAGCCTGCAGGAGCAACATGCCCAGTCCCGGCCAAGTGAAAATGACCTCCACCACAGGCAAACTGGAGAGGGAGAAGCGCAGGGAGGTACCCAAGGCGGTAAGAATGGGCACGCCAGCGTTAGGAAGGGCGTGCCGGATCAGAACCAGCCTGCCCCCATCCCCATCAGCCCCCCTATTCCACCCCATAACGCCGCACGCTCCAGCCACCGGACCAGGATATCACCATCGGAGGCGCCAAACAGTTTCCTGAGTTGAATCTCTTGACGACTTGTAGCCAGACTCAATTCCAGGCCGCTCATCATTCCCAGCACGGCAAGACCCCATAGTGGGATGGACACCCCCGCCAGCAATCCGAAATACAGGAGCCTGGCCCGAAGCAGAGTGTCGTCCGAGTCCTCGACGATGAGGCTCTCCATCATAGGAAAGCCCCTGGCTATCTCGGCCAACCGGTCCTTGGCAGTGACGACCCCTGTCAATGAAAACCTGTCCACCAAGCGGGCCAGAAAGAGTTCCCGGTCTTCCTCTCGCTCTGCCGAAGGGATGAACACGGTGATGGTCCCAAAGGCGTCGGGCTGCCCCAGGACCCGCCGCAGCGCTTCCAGAGAGACCTCAGCGCGGAGGTTAAAGTCGTTCATGCGGAGAGATAGCCGTTGGTGGATGCCCACCACGGTAAAATCGTGATCGCGGATGTTCAGCGTATCGCCCACTCTCAGCCCTTGCTGTGCCGCCAGGTCGTATCCGATCACCGCCTCGTCCAGACTCCCAGGCTGGAAGCCCCGCCCTTGCCACAACCCTACCCGATAGGGAACGCCCAGCCCGAATTTTTCCCGATCTGTCCCCCCGACTATGCCCAGGGCAGGGCGAAGCCCGTAGAAAACGCCCGAGGGTGGGACTCGGCCTATCCACCGTTCCTCGTCCTCGACGATGGCCCCACCATAGGCTTCCACGGCGATGTCCAGGATGCCAGGCCAGCGGCGAAGCGCGTAGGTTAGAGGTTCACTGTAGCCCACCCCAAAGGAGGTGGACGCCAGGCCGATGCGGTTGGCCGCCACTCGCTGGCCTTCGTCCAGGGAACAGTAGAGGTTCTCCACCAGCGAACCGATGAGCATCACCCCTGGGGTGGCCAGGGCAACGCCGAGCACAGCCAGCCCCGTGGAGAATGGAGAATGGAGAATGAAGAACGAGTTCGCTGTCGGAGCCGGGTCCACAGTGCCGGCCAGACCCCCGCCGCCAAACCCACCAACAGGCTCAAGAGGACGATCCCACCTGCCAGTCGGGGTGTGACGATGAACAAGGTCCGGGCCTGGTGGTGGACGGTGTAAGTGTTGAGCCCCAAGACGGCCAGCCAGCCAGCCAAGAGTCCTCCCAACCCTCCGGCGAGGGCGGCCAGGAGCGGTTGGATCGTCCCAAAGACCTCCGAGGTTTCCTTGATGCGCTTCTTGTTGTGCGGCTTCTGGTCCGTCCTTTCTGTTACAATATACCCGACCCTGCGATCAAAACCTCGGAGGTCTGAACGCTTCCCATGCCTGGTGGCCATGAGCGTGGCGTTGATGGTAGTCGCTCCTCCCACCAAGACGGTGAGGAGCACGCTGTAGAGGAGGATCAGATCAAGGGCCAGCATGGCCTGTTGTCTCTCGGCTCGTTCCTGGGCTGGCGACAAGACCTCGACCTGGGGTATTTCGTCCCAGATGCGTCGGGCCACCGCCTCGGCATCGTAGCCTGGGGCCAGGACGACAGTCATCTCGTCGAACCCGCGCTCCGACCGGGGCAGCCACTGCCGAATTGTGTCGTACGGAACCTGGACGACGTTGCCAGGCGAGAGGATCGAGGGCTGCCAGATGCCGACGATGACCAATGGGTGTTCGTTGACGACCAGAGTATCGCCGACTTTCTTATCCAGACGTTGGGCCAGCTCATGACCTATCACCGCTTCGTTAGCGCGGAAACCCGAAGAGGCCGAAGGCGCGGCGGGCAGGCGACCGGTCAGTACAGCGGACGTGGAGAATTTACCAGACGGCAGTGGGAACTCTAGTCCTGGCAGGTCCGACCAGGTGGCCTGGATCGTATCAGGGAGGCGGATGGTAGGGTTATGTCGCTCCTCCTCGGGTTTGAAGGAACCGCGAAAGGTTGCCGCCACGCCTTGGACCCCCTCCACATGCCACAACCTGCGGATGATGGCTTCCTGAGAAGCCGGGCCAGCGGATAGAGACCCGCCCTGAGCCTGGCCTGTCCTGAGCAAAGCCTGCCCTGCCTGTCCCGAGCGTAGTCGAGGGGAGCCCCGTCGAAGGGTCGAAGGGGCGGATGGTGATAGACGGCACCGCGGCCTCCTCTCGGGACAGGGCCAGATCGAACGCCTCACGTAGCGAACCTGTCACCGTCAGGATGAAAGCCCCGATAGCCAGGGCCAGCGCGGCCATGCCGAGAATTGGGTTAGATTCAAGATGGTTTCGCTGCACGTGTCTTCCCTAACTTACAAATTCGAAATTGGAAGTTGGAAATAGGAATCGCCCTTTTTACACCAAAAAGAGGGACCAAAGGTTCATTTACCACTGTTGCGGTACAGGCACCACGGTTGCGGTACAGGCACCACTGTTATTGGAACCTTGGGCAGTGGGCTTACAGCAGCTCATCCAACGGGCTGCGAACGGCCATGCCGCCCCGATTGAGGACATGGGTGTAAATCAATGGGACGTTCCAGGTCTTTTCCGAGCACCTCACGATACAAGAACAATAACGTGCTGAGGACCTGGTTTTGCGTTGATGCAGCCACGTGTTCTTCCACGGCCAGATGGGTGAGAAAGGCCTCGATTTCTGAGACGCCCATCTCTTGCGGATGCCGTTTGTCGTGGAAGAAGATGTAACGCCTGATCCATGAGACGTAGGCATCTTCAGTGCGGATGGAATAATGTTTGGTCCGGATGGCGTCTCGGACACTTCGACAAGCTCAGTACAGGCACGGTCAAGCAGTTTCTTCTCGCGGCGCTTTGTCATGATCCCCCCCAACTTGCGTTTTCCGCTTTGTTGTTGTAAGATAATCCAAGGTATTTTATACTCTTTGTCCGATCAGGTCAAGTTTATGCGGATAATATGCTTGATAAAATCCTCACAGGAAGAATATGCAGCAAAAGTTCTCGATAAGATACCCCAGAGGAGTTTTATGGAGTGAAGTGTCTGCATAAGGTTCCACTAGGGGTATTAGGCAGCGTTTTTGCTGTCTACTCATTGTTAGCCGGACAAGGAGGGAAGTCATGAAAGTCTTTGCATTGGGAGGCTATGGCAAAGTAGGA
>SOHZ01000267.1 GCA_004377365.1 Anaerolineales bacterium
GCCGTATAAAACCTCCTGCCATATGGCTAAATAAGCGGAAGTATTCTTTCACAAACGGGGAAACCTTGAAACCAAATTAGGCCAGACTCCACAGAGATGATGACTAGTGCATTTTCGCTGGTTTGAGGTATCATGACCAAAAACCCCCTTCACCAACCTGCTCCTGACCCAGTTCGGGCCGAATTACAGCACTTTCTTGATGCCCTCCGAAAGGTTGCGGTCACTTCGGGTGTGCAGCCCCTTGTAGTGCAGCGAGGAATGCTGGAACTGCTGACCGCTCACGCGCTCCGATCTCGCAGAAACGTCAGTCTGGATGAGGCGCTGGACCTGCTCGCCCGGGAACTGGACATCAACTGCTTGCTCCTGCAGCCTGAGTACGAGAGCCTCAAAGGCGAACTGGAAAAGGTACTGGTGCAATTCAGCCTAGACGCTGAATCTGCCGAGAGAAGTCTGACCATCATTGAGCTTTTCCAACTCGATGGTCAAACAGAACGTCGTCTGAGTGGGACGTACTATCCGCCCGACTGGCTGGTGAGGTCTCTTGCTGCGCTGGCTATCCCCGACGAACCTCTGTTATTCCTAGACTTTGGAGACGCCACGCTGGCACCTCGTTTGCTGCTACACTGGGCCGAGGTTGAGCCTCAAGGGATCGAGTTTGTGACTCTGGACCGCAACCTGGAAACGGTGGGGAATCTGCGTTTGATGATCTCTCTGGTTGTGGACGACCTTGAGCAGGTTCGAGAGTCTGTCCTTTTCGATGAACAATGGTTGGTTAACCCTCCCCACTTGTTCGATGCTCCAGGTTCAAGTTTAGGGTCCCGCCAGTTTGGCACGACCCTTGTCAATCTTCTTTCACCCATCTACAGCAAACCTCGCCAACGCGCTGAGTTGAATCAACTGCTGCCGGCCTTTTTGTCCCAAAGGCTCACGCCCAATGGCCGAGCAATAAATCTCGGACATTCTGGCCTCCTTGACAGTCATGCCTGGAGTAGATTCAGAGCAGATGTGCAGGAACGACTGCATGTAGAGGCTATCGTTGATTTCTCCTTTGATGATCGATTTGTTGAACGAGCTTTCGCACCTGTACTTCCTTCACTGGTCATACTGCGACAGCCTCAACAATCCATAACCCGCAGAGTGACAGTCTTTGCGCCGAGTAGCCCGCACGATTTTGCTCTTGCCCCGGACAATCCTCTGGGGGACCTTATAGCGTATCTTGAGGAGGATGACCGTTACCCTCAGAAAGGGATAGCGTTTGAACGTCCTACCTCTGAACTTGTGGACCGTTGGGATCCCAGGTTCTATTGCCCAGTTCGTGTGAAGCTCCAAGATGAACTCATCAGTAGTCCTCAGGCTACCTGGCTAGGAGGCATCACGCAGCTCATTGCGCAGGGATCCTCTCCATCTCTTCTTACACCGTACATCACGACCCGGATTACTGGCGTAACGTTCGAGGGACGGCAAGAGGCTATTGCCCATTTGAAGGTTGGCGACCAGGTATGGCTGCGACGAGAAATGGACAACCCCTATGACCCCAATGCGGTGCACGTGGAGCGCCGGTCAGGGGCCAGCCTGGGGTATCTGCCGGCTGAACTGGCCGCCGAGGTTGCCGAGGCAATAGAGGAGCTGGGGGGCATACATAAGGCGACGGTGACCAGAATAGAGGGTGGTGCGGTAGGATCTCCGAATCGTGAGGTAGTGATCCAGTTTGCCCCGTCTCAATATGCCAA
>SOHZ01000446.1 GCA_004377365.1 Anaerolineales bacterium
GGAGCCCTTCACTTCGTTCAGGATAAACTCCGCGGAGGCGAAGCCTGTCCTGAGCCAGGCTGAAGGGAATCTCGTCCTTTGCATAGTCAAGCGCTTATCTGCCAAAAACGAGATTCTTCGTCGCTTCCCCTTCGCTTTGCTCAGGGCTTTGGCTCACTCCTCATGATGGCAAGTCATCAAAATCAGTGTGGCGGGCTAGTACTGAGCCCCGCAAGTTTTCCGACTTATCGCTGACCTATAACGAGGATTGGAGATGGTCGGAGAATGAATGGGGGGTTCAGATGATTGCTGGAGGAGGACAGGATTATGGCAGTCTGGTTAAATATGGGGGAGATGTTACGGGTCAACGCGACCAAATTCCCCGACAAGATGGCAGTGAAGGGGATCGCGGTGAAGGATGGATTCAATGAGCTATCCTTCGCAGAGTATAATGAAAAAGCCTGCCGGCTGGCCAATGCCTGGCTGGACATGGGTCTGAAGAAAGGTGAGCGGATCGCCGTCCTGCTCTACAACGTCGTCGAGTACATGGAGATCTATGTCGCGGCGGCCAAGGCGGGTCTGGTCATCGTGCCCATCAACTTTCGGTGGGTTGGCTCCGAGATCGAATACGTGGTCAACAATTCTGAGGCCAAAGCCTTTATCTGCAGCGCAGAGTTCTTGCCAGATGTCGAATCCGTCAGGGGGAGCTTTGAGGGGGTGGCGGCGGGCCGATTCATGTTCATCGGCCCCACTGACAAGATGCCTGAGGGCTATGTCAATTACGAGGAAATCATCGCCGCCGCTTCGCCAGAGGAGCCCGGCATCAAGGTCGAGCCCAGGGAGACCTGGATCCACCTCTACACTTCGGGCACCACGGGAAAGCCCAAAGGGGTCATCCGCTCTCACGAGTCCTATACGGCTTTCTACCTCATCAACGAGGTGGATTTCGGCTTCCGGTTCGACGACATTGGCCTGATCGTGATGCCCATGTGCCACGTGAACTCTACTTTCTACTCTTTTGTGTTCACCTACATCGGCGCTGGGGTTTACATCCACCGGGCCAGGGCCTACGACCCCGAGGAGCTCTTGCAGATCATAGACCGGGAGAAAGTGACCTATACTTCCCTGGTGCCAACCCATTACATCATGATGTTGAACCTGCCCGACGAGATAAAGTCCGAGTACGATCTGACCTCCATGCGGCAGCTCTTGATCTCGTCGGCCCCAGCCCGGAAGGACACCAAGCTGGGCATCATGGAGATGTTCCCTAACGCAGCCCTTTTCGAGGCCTACGGCTCCACCGAGGCCGGCCTGGTCACTCTGCTCAAGCCTCACGAGCAGTTGACCAAGCTGGGCTCCATCGGCAAGGCCTGCGCCGGGACCGACCTGGTCAAGGTTCTGGACGAGGAAGGCAACGAGGTCCCTGTAGGTGAGGTAGGAGAGCTCTACTCCCGCGGTCCCATGATGTTCGACGAATACTGGAAGATGCCGGAAAAGACGGCCGCTTCTTTCCGAGGCGAGTATTTCAGCGCTGGCGACCTGGCCCGGCGGGATGAGGACGGTTACCTCTATATCGTGGACCGCAAGGACAACATGATCATCACTGGCGGTGAGAAGGTCTACCCCACTGAGGTGGAGAACGTGGTGGGCTCCCATCCCGGTGTTCTGGACGTGGCCGTCATCGGCGTCCCTGATCCGAAATGGGGGGAGGCGGTAAAGGCCGTGGTGGTCCCCAAGGACCCCGATCATCCGCCCACGGAAGAAGAGATCATCGAGCACTGCCGGGGCAAGATGGCTGGCTACAAGCGCCCCAAGAGCGCGGATTTCATCAAGCCGGAGGAGATGCCCCGCACGGCCTCGGGCAAGATCGTGCACACCGAGTTGCGATCGCGCTACGAGGAGAAGTAGTGAGCCGGCGTGGGCAATAGACGTTCCCTGGCGCTATCTGTCCTTGCCGCCGGAACGCATTGTCCTGCCTGTGTAGCCGTTCAGGGGGGCGAGCCCAACGCTGGTCGAGTAGGAGCGAAGCGACGTATCGAGACCAAGTGGGTTGTGCATACGACCCCGCTCGCTTGATTTCGATACGCTACTCAATCAGCGCTCGCTCCCGCTGGTGTTGCCATGCCCTAACGGGGAGCTGAACGGCTACTTGCTTGCCTCAAATGGGAGGCGCCAGATAGAGACCCAGTATGACTTAGGTGGCCAGGTGGCTATCGTCACCGGCGGGGGGAAAGGCATTGGCCGGGCTATCGCTCTGGGTCTGGCTCAGGCTGGAGCCAAATTTGACTGGGAGGATCGTCAGCGCCATTCCCGAGGGCCGTATCGCTGAACCTGAGGAGATTGTGGGGGCGGTCCTCTTTTTAGCTTCCGATGCCTCCAATTTCGTCACCGGCCAGACCATCTACGTGGATGGTGGTTTCCTGGCGAATTAAGGCAAGGGTAAGGCGGGATCGTCAAGCTGGTTGTTGGCAACCTGGGTCCGCCGTTTTAGTAGCCCACGAAGGTAGCGTGATATGCGCGTTCTGGATATCACGCCTCAGAATCGCAAAAGGAGGCTAAACATGTTAAAAGAATTTAAGGAATTCATCCTGCGTGGGAACGTGCTGGATATGGCCGTGGGCATCATCATCGGTGCTGCCTTCGGCACGATCATCGCGTCGCTAGTTAAGGACGTCATCATGCCGCCCATCGGCTTGTTGCTGGGTGGTGTGGACTTTGCCAACCTCTTCATTTTGCTGAAGGCAGGCTCCCCGGCCGCGCCTTATGCATCGCTGGCCGAAGCGCAGGCGGCGGGCGCGGTGACCATCAACTACGGCGTGTTCATCAATGCCGTCGTCAGCTTTCTCATCGTCGCCTTTGTGATCTTCCTGCTCATCCGCAGCATCAACCGGCTGAAGCGGGAAGAGGAAGCGCCGCCTGAAGAACCGACGACGAAAGAGTGCCCATATTGCCTGTCCACCATCCCGATCGAAGCCACCCGTTGCGCGTTTTGCACTTCTGAATTGCCAGTGACGTAGGATCAGCGATAGCTCTGATTGAGCCAGGGGACCTGTTCACGTCGCCCACAACACGGACTTTCTGACTGGCACAAGTTCGCCGCTTCGTTGCTTTCCACGAATCGTTGCTGGCGAAGGCTCCTTGATGTTGGAGAGGGCGACCATGCCGCCCGCTAATTGGCGGCCGACGTGGCCGAAGACTCAACCCTGCGCGCCGAACTAGACGCTCTCCTGGAAAGGTTGGACACTGTCGGTGGGTGTATGAGGGGGATGAGGAGTGAGAAAGTGCCATTGCTTTTGACCCGAGTGGCCGCAGCGCTTAAGCGGATGCGGCCGGAACAGGAGAAAGCGCCCCCGACCGAAAGAAATTGGAGCGATCAAGAAATTCTCACAGAGGACCAGGATCGCTTCAGCTTTCAGGACTATGCCAACGTGCTCGCTGGCCGGGCTGCCACCGCCGATACCCCCCTCACCATCGGCATCTTCGGGCGTTGGGGCAGCGGCAAAACCAGTCTGATGCGGTTGATCAAAGCCGCGCTTCCCAAGGAAGCAAAGAAGGGCGTCCGGCTGCGCAGCATCTGGATCAACGTCTGGCAGCTCAGCAATCAGGACGAAGTATGGCACGCGTTTTTGCAGACGCTTTTCAGCAAGGTCCATCGCGAGCTGTCCCTTTGGCGACGGATAGACAAACGCAAACTGTTGCGCCAGTTGGCCAGCAACAGCTACCGGATTGTGTTGGTCATTACCCCGATGATAGTAGGGCTGCTGATTGCCAAGCCTGAGACCGGTTGGGGGGACGTGTTGTCGCTGGTCCTCAATCCGATTTCCGGGGGCGGCACGCTGGTGACAGTGGGCCTGGGCTTGTGGACGCTGGCCAAGCCGATCATTGAAGCCGCTCGAGAGACTGTGAGCTTTGACCTGCAAGCGATGTTAAAGTACGCGCCGTACGAAGCCCAGGTCACGGAACTGATGCAGTTGCAAGAGCGCTTTAAGGACATGGTCAAGGTTTTGGTTGGAGAAGATGGACGGCTGGTGGTGTTCATAGACGACCTGGATCGCTGCACGCCCGACAAGGTGCCCGAGGTGCTGGAAGCGATCAAGCTATTTACGACGACACCACGCTGCGTGTACGTGCTGGGGCTGGATCACGACATCGTCCGCCAGGGGATCGAGACGAAGTACAAGTTCGAGACAGCAACCGAAGCCGCAGAATACCTGGAGAAAATTGTCCAGATCCCCTTCCACCTGCCGCCGCTGGACGAGGGTCGGGTCGAGAGTTTCGTCCGCGAATATTACCCCGACCTGCATGAAGTGTGCCCAACTGCGCCCGACGTGTTCTCACAGGGGCTGGAGCCCAACCCGCGCAAGGTCAAGCGGGCGCTGAACATCTACCGCACGCTGCTCGATCTCACCGAGGTGCGTGTCAACGCCTGGGAGATGGACCCGGTTGACCCCGAACTGCTGGCCAAGATGGTGGTGCTTCAGAGCCGTTTCAGTGACTTGCATGGCTACTTTCTCAAACAGCCTGACCATCTCGCCCTGGTCGAGCAGCACGCCATTTTCGACGCGCACGAGGCCAAAGGCGAGAAGATAGAAGATTACGAGCTTGACCGCGAACTTGTGCTCGATTCTGCGCAGGCCGCGGTGGTTCGTTCACGGGCTGAGGAAACGCGCCCCATCGTTGACGACCTGGTCGCTGAACCGCACCGGGCGGCGCTCAACGCGCTTTTTGCCGCCGGGCAGTCGCGCTTCCGGCACCTGGACCCGGGTGAACTGGCGACCTACATCTACCTGACCGGCACGGCCGAAGGCACAGTTGAGCAGGTGCGCCCCAACCGCCGCGAGCGTGATGCGCTGCTGGGCGGGGATCTGGCGAAAATCAGAGAGCAAGTGGCCGACATCCTGAAACGCGGCGAGGACGAACAAGCCCAGCAGCGCATCACGCAAGCTTACGTCGAGCGGCTGGAAGGGGTACTGAATGACCCCGACCGGTATACAGGAGCCGAACGCAAGTCTGCGAGCATAGCCCTCATCTTGTTAAAGCCACCTATTCCAGAAACCGTGCGTATCCCCGCCGGGCCGTTCCTCATGGGCTCGACCGACGAGCAGGTGAAGCAGGTGATTGCCGACGGGTTGCTTGAAGATTGGGCGAAGGCAGAGCAACCTCAGGACACCATCGAACTCTCCGAATAC
>SOHZ01000624.1 GCA_004377365.1 Anaerolineales bacterium
TATGCCAGAATTGGGCCAGATGCACAACCTTTACATAACTTTACAAACACCCTCTAAGGATCAAGTGATCCGGATCAACCAGTCGCTCGATATGCCAGGTGAGATGGTGCTACCCTCTCAGGTGGTGGAACATTTCATCGAGAAGGCCAATACTCACTGGATTATGAACTCTTGTATCTGTCGCGCCGCCGAGAAATGTGAGGACTATCCCATTGACTTGGGTTGTCTCTTTCTTGGGGAGGCGGCGTTGGGGATCAACCCACAGCTCGGACGCCGCGTAACGAAAGGGGAAGCGCTAGAGCACGTACGACGCTGCCGTGAGGCTGGCCTGGTTCATTTGATTGGCCGTAACAAGCTGGATACAATGTGGCTCGGCGTCGGTCCGGGGGACAAGCTTCTTACCATCTGCAACTGCTGTCCTTGCTGTTGTCTTTGGCGGGTGCTGCCCCACGTTGCGTCCCGGATTAGTGCCAAGATCACACGGATGCCTGGCGTTACCGTCGCAGTCAGTGACCGCTGTGTGGGCTGTGGAACTTGTCAGGGTGTATGCTTTATAGACGCCATCCTTATGGTGGACAACCGTGCTGTCATCAGTGACGCCTGCCGGGGCTGTGGTCGTTGTGTCAGTGTCTGTCCTCAGGAAGCCATTGAGATCTCGATCGAATATGGTCGGTTCGTGGAGGAATCCATCGCCCGCATATCTCCATTGGTAGATGTTTCTTGAGGTATACAGAACGAAACGCCGACGGAGGAGGAGCGGCACATACTGTAAGAGGAGGTAAACCGAAGTGGTTTCAAATCTAAAGCCCGGATACAAGATCATCGTCAACCCGGTCGCCGGTCGAGGAGACGGTGAGCGGGTCATCCCTCAGGTGGAGCGTATGCTGAGTGGGTACGGCCTGGATTTCGACCTCGTACGCACCGAGCGCCCCTGGCACGCTGCCGACCTGGCTCAAGAGGCCGTCGCTGCAGGGTACGACAGTGTGGTCACGGTGGGCGGCGACGGCACCGCCAACGAGGTACTCAACGGCTTGATGCGCGCCAAGCAAGCTGGCGCAGGAACGTGCGCGATGGGGATTCTGTGCGTCGGCCGGGGTAACGACTTTGCCTATGGCGTGGGCATCCCTACCGACCTGGAGGCGGGTTGCCAGGCGCTGGCCCAGGGGCATCGGCGCACGATGGACGTCGGCCGGGTCGTCGGCGGCCTCTATCCAGAGGGCCGCTACTTCGGCAACGGCGTCGGCATTGGCTTCGATGCCGTCGTCGGTTTCGAAGCGGTCAAAATGACCTGGCTGCACGGCTTTCCATCTTACATCGTTGCCGTGCTCAAGGCCGTTTTCCTGTACTACAAAGCCCCACTCGTCACCATCGAGTACGACGGGCAGATCATCACCCAACCCTCATTGATGATCTCGATTATGAACGGGCAGCGGATGGGCGGCGGCTTTATGATGGCCCCGGAGGGCAAGCCCGACGACGGCCTGTTCGACCTGTGCATCGCCCGCGAGGTGAGCCGTGTCCGCATCTTTGGACTCATCCCCCACTTCTTGCGGGGCACGCAGGCCACCCAGGAACCGATCTGCACCGAGCGGGCGCGTCGCGTCGTCGTCACTGCTGTCGAGGGGGTGCTGCCCGCCCACGCCGACGGGGAGACGCTGTGCACCGACGGGCAACGGCTGGAGATAGAGCTGCTGCCGCGCCAGATCGAGGTCATCTCAGCGGGGCTCGGTCAGAGACCTTCGCCCATCGAGGAAGATGTGGAATGACGCTCACCTATCGGGTAGTGACCTCGACGATCAAAGGCCTGATCCGCCTCCTCTGCCGGGTGGATGACGCCCAGTTGGCGCAAGTGCCAGACCGTGGGCCGCTGATCATTGTTGCCAACCACGTCAACTTTCTGGAGGTGCCTCTTCTCTACACCCACCTGCGGCCGCGTCCGATGGCTGGCTTTGCGAAAGTAGAGACGTGGGATAATCCCGCCCTGCGGCTGCTAGCCGATCTATGGGAAGCCATCCCGCTACACCGAGGCGAGGCCGATATGGCCGCTCTCCGCCAGGCGCTGAAGGCGCTGGAGGCGGGTCACATTCTGGGCATGGCTCCCGAGGGCACCCGCAGCGGCCACGGGCGCTTACAGCGGGGCCACACCGGCGTCGTACTCCTGGCATTGCGCAGCGGCGCGCCCCTGCTGCCCATGGTCTACTATGGCGGAGAACTCTTCTGGCGCAACCTGGCTCGCCTGCGCCGCACCGACTTTCACATCGTCGTGGGCCAGCCGTTCTATCTGGACGCTGGCGGGGTCAAGGTGACCCGCCAGGTGCGCCAGCAAATGACCGGCGAGATTATGTATCAGATGGCGGCGTTGCTGCCCCCAGCCTACCGGGGCGTCTACTCCGACCTGGCAGCGGCTACCGAAGCATATCTCCGCTTCCCCCCTGGCGTGGAAAGCAACCTCCGTCGCGCGTAACCTCCATCCCTGTCTCCTCTCACCAAGGACACCGAGATTGGCGGAGTTTATAGCGATACAAGGAGCACCTCTGGCGTAGGGCGCGCTGGTGGGATGGCGGGGCAGAGAGAGGGGGACGTGTGAAGCCTATCAGTATCTTGAATGACGTGCTCGGTCCTATCATGCGCGGGCCGTCTAGCTCGCACACGGCCGGGCCGTTCTACATTGGCACGTTGGCCCGTGCCTTGCTGGGCGACGAGCTGGCGTCGGTCACGTTCGCTTTCGACCCAGACGGTTCCTTCGCGGAGGTGTATCGCCAGCAGGGCAGCGACCTCGGCTTTGCCGCTGGGGTCCTGGGTTGGTCCATCACCGACGAGCGGTTCCCCGAGGCCCTTGACCTGGCCGCCGAGCAGGGTCTTCGGATCGCCTTCGCCATTGAGCGATTGCCCGAAGCCGATCACCCCAACACCGTCGAGATTCGGATGACCTCACGGGGCGGACGGCGATTGCGCGCCGTGGCGCAGTCCGTCGGCGGTGGCGCGGTGGTCTTTAGGCAGGTGGAAGGCTGGCCGGTGCGATTGACCGGCGACGCGCACGAAGTGCTGGTGGTATTGGAAGAGGGTGTCGAGTCAGTTTTGCGCGAACTCTTGACCCAGGATGGACAGGCCATCGGCCAGCCAGCGCGCCAGGCGCGGGGCGACCAGGTGCTGCTGCACGTCCGGCGCTGGTCGCCGCTGGAGGCCGGCATCCGGGCTGAGGTGGAGGCGCTGCCGGGTGTGCATCATATTTGGACAGCACCCCCGCTGTTCTTTGTGCTGCGCGGGGAGCCTCTTTTCTCCAATGCGGCCGGAATGGTCGCTCTGGCGGAAGAGCGCGGTTACTCGCTGGGGCAGATTGCGCTGGCCTACGAGTCGGCCCTTTTGGGGCTGTCAGAAGACGAGGTGCTGGGCGAGATGGTCCGTCGCTTTGAGGTGATGCGGGCCGCCGTGCATCGCGGGCTGGAGGAGGATCTGCCGCCAATGCAACTGCTCCGGCCGAGCGCCCACCAGGTCTACCGGGCGGAGGCAGAGGGTCGGGTGGCGATAGGTGGCATCCACACCCGCGCGGCGGCCCGGGCCATGGCGGTCATGCACGTCAATGGCGGCATGGGAGTGGTGTGTGCAGCGCCGACGGCTGGCTCGGCGGGGGTGATCCCTGGCGTGCTGACGACGCTGGTTGAAGAGAGAGGCGTGGGCCAGGAGCAGGCGGCGCTGGCGTTGCTGGCGGCATCGGCGGTAGGGCTGGTGGTGGCCATGCGGGCCACATTTGCGGCCGAGGTGGCAGGATGCCAGGTGGAGATCGCTGCAGCCGGGTCCATGGCTGCTGCTGCCGTAGTGGAAGCGGCCGGTGGCAGGGCGCGCCAGGCGGCCGGTGCGGCGGCCATCGCCTTCCAGAACACGATGGGTTTGATTTGTGACCCTGTCCAGGGCATCGTTGAGATTCCTTGCCATACGCGCAACGCGGTGGCGGCCTCTGCGGCCTTTGTCTGCGCCGATCTCATCCTGGGCGGGTACGTCAATCCGATCCCGCTGGACGAGACGGTGGATGCCATGTATGCCGTGGGCCGGATGTTGCCACGCGAACTCAAGTGCACTGCGCTCGGCGGGCTGTCGCAGACGCCCTCGGCGCTGGCGATGCCGCGTCTGAGGTGGTGACGGGTAGGGAGATATGGGCATGACGAACAAGGAACGCATTCTGGACTATCTCTGGTCCATTTCACCCGAACTGGCGACCAACAACCAGATTCGGGAAGGCACGGGGATCAGGTCTCACCAGCAGGTCTATCTGCTCACCCAGGATTTGATGTATGCGGGGCTGATCCGAGGCGAACAGCGTGGGCACGAGTGGGTCTTTTGGGCCGATGAATCGATTGACGCTCAATTCACCTCACCGGGACGGGCAGCACCTGGAAAGATGTACACTCGTGCTGAACGGGAAATCACGTGGCAGGTTTTCGAAGACCTGGCCCAGACGGTGATGAGCACGCACTTTGGCGTCCCGCTGACGCCTGGCCAAGTGCCTGGCGTGCCCAAGCGGTTTGACCTGGTCTCCCCCGATAAGGGCATCGTCGGTGACGCCAAGTACCTCACCCTGGTCCGGGGGCAGCGGCTCCCACCGGCCAAGTTCTCCGTCATTTCGGAACACGTCTGGCTGCTGGAGAAGACTGGCGCGTCGGTTACGTTTCTCGTCTTTGGGAACGACCGGCAGGTGCCGACGCTGTGGCTCCAACGCTACAGCACCCTGGCGTCTGGCGTTGTTTTTTACTTTCTGACTGACCACGGCGTGCTGGAACGGTTATAGACGCCAGCCTAGTACTACAACGTGACTTCGTTTCAGAAACCAGGTTTTTGGTGTTCTACAGACAAGATTGGATTGGCTAGAGACCCTATCTGGAGGATAAAAGCTTTCTTTGACCTGAAAAACCTGGTTTCTTGTATCGGTTATGCCAAAATGACGTTGTAGTACTAGACGATCTGGCGGAGCGGTTGAAGGCGAGACAGGCAAGAGCTCAGCAGTGAGGCTGAAAGTGGGCGAGCCGAGGAGGGACAGTTGTGACAATGTTTGAAACGATAGGTTTTGCGATTCTGGGGGCTGGCATGGTCGCTGACTACCACCGTCAGGCCATCGCCGCAAACGCCGAACTGGGGGCGCGGCTGGTGGCCATCGGCCACTATAACCCAGCCCGGTTTGCCGATATCAGCGACCAATGCGGCGTACCTTGTGTCCATCAGGAGGAACTGCTGGCTCATCCCGAGGTGGATGTCGTCTGCATCTGCACGCCCAGTGGCCAACATGCCGCCCAGACGATTGCGGCTGCCGGCGCTGGCAAGCACGTGCTGGTGGAAAAGCCCATGGCCCTGAGCCTGGGCGACGCCGACGCCATGATCGCTGCCTGTGATCAGGCTGGTGTCCAATTGGGCGTCGTTCTCCAGCGCCGGGCCGAGCCTCTTTTCCAGCGCATCCACAGTGCTATCCAGGCCGGAGACCTGGGCGATTTGACCCTGGGCGTGGTGACCATTCCCTACCACCGGTCGCAGGCCTACTACGACCAGGCGGACTGGCGGGGAACCTGGGCCCTGGATGGCGGTGGTGTGCTGATGAACCAGGGCATCCACCTGGTGGACCTGCTCATCTGGTACATGGGCGATCCGGTGCAAGTGCAGGCCCATGCCGCCACGCTGCACCGGGATATTGAGGTGGAGGACACTCTGGCAGCGACCCTGCGCTTTGCCAACGGCGCGCTGGCCACCATCACGGCCACGACAACGGCTGCCCTGGGCTGTCCCCACCGGATTGAGATCTATGGCACGGGTGGTGACATTCAGGTCGAAGGCGAATCCGTCTGCCGGTGGGAGCTAGCCGATCCGGCCCAAGGGACCGTAGAACCCCCGGAGATCAGCGCCCCCGCCAACGCCGGTGCCGGAGGCGACCCCAGGGGGATTAGGCCCACAGGTCACATCGCCATTTTCCGAGATTTCATCCACGCCTTGCGAGCCAACAACCCTCCGCAGATTGATGGTGCGGAGGGGCGGCGCAGCCTGGCTACCGTACTGGCCGTTTATCAGGCCGCAGGGCTGTGTTAAGAAATCCAGTAGCACAACTGGGGGAGACTATTGACATAACCCCTCATGTTCGTCCCGCTTCGAAGAAGGGATGCCGACATTCAGAGGTGAACGCTTGGCGACTTGCTATAAAAGACATTGACTGTTATAATACTGGTTGTAGCATAAATGTGGCACTTCAGTGCAAACAAAAAGGGATCAACAGAGAGGTCGCTCTGTGAGTTCCCAATACGAATGCCTCACTTCCTGCTGAAGCCAGGAAGCAAGGCTTAATGGAATTATGCCAAAAAGCCGCTTTCCGTGCCAAGCAGGAGGCGGCTTTTGTGCTCTTACGCCAGCATCTGTGAACAAGAGCAACATGCACAACGCAATTACCGCTTTTCTGACCACATCAGCCTACCATCCATGCCTTCTCCTCGTACACCCAGAGGTTCGCAGGCTGGAGGATGCAGCTAATGAACTGGTATCAGCGTATGAGTGGCCGCGCCTATCCGTGGGCCGGGAACTCTGTGCTGTGTTGCTTTCTGACCCGCCCATACGCCGGTCCCGTACTGCCCGGCGATGGATGGAAACCCGCCTCGGTCAGATGGCCCCTGGTCCCGTGTTGTGCACCGAGATAGACCTGCTATTCGAACCGATGCTCAAGTTGAATCCCCTGGGACTGCTGCGCCATGCCAGCCGGGTGACCCGACTGGTGGTCACCTGGTCTGGAAGTTATCTGCACGACGTGTTGGCCTACGCTGTGCCTGGCCATGGCCACTACCGCACCTGGCGCAAGCCGGAAGTATCCATTGTGGTTCTCGAATGAACCAAGTTCGAGGAGAAAGTCCCTATGCGCTACCGTGACCTGGTTCAGTTTGAACCGATTGAGACCGTCATTCAACTGCGTGATGCGGATCAAGAGGACGCTGCCCGTCATCTGGTCCAAACCTACGTCATCTCCGACCGCATGGCGGACCAACTGGCCAACATTGTCATCCCCCAACTCCAGTTCCTGGCCCCACGCGACAACAAGGGCGTGCTCATCGTCGGCAACTATGGTACGGGCAAGTCGCACTTGATGGCGGTCGTTTCAGCCGTGGCTGAACACCCCGAGCTCGTGTCCGTCCTGGACCATCCCCAGGTGCAAGAGGCAGCCGAGGCTACCGCCGGCCGCTTCAAGGTGGCGCGGGTGGAGATCGGAAGCGTTACCCGCAGCCTGCGGGACATCCTGCTGGAGGAACTGGAGATCGCATTGGAACGTTGGAAGACGCCCTTCACGTTCCCACCGGCCGATCAGGTGACCAACAACAAGGATGCGATCATTGACGCTGTGGCTGTTTTCCAACAGCGTTATCCCGACCACGGCATCCTGCTGGTAGTGGATGAGCTGCTGGACTACCTGCGCACACGCGAGGAGCGACAACTGATCCTGGATCTGGGCTTCCTGCGCGAGTTGGGCGAAGTGGCCGCGTTAGCCCCCTTCCGCTTCCTGGGCGGCTTGCAGGAGACACTCTTCGACAGCCCCCGCTTCACCTTCGTGGCCGAGCAACTGCGCCGGGTGCGCGATCGCTTTGAGCAAGTGCGCATCGCCCGTGAAGATATCGCCTACGTTGTCTCCCATCGTTTGCTCCGCAAGACTGACGAGCAGTTGGCCCGCATTACGGAACATCTCCGCCAGTTCACACCCCTCTATGGCCGCATGGCCGAGCGCCTGGAAGAGTTCGCACCACTCTTCCCCATCCATCTAGCTTACATTGAGACCTTTGAGCGCGTCTACGTGGCCGAAAAGCGGGAAGTGCTCAAGACCTTCAGCCTGGCTATGCGCGGACTGCTTGACCAAGAGGTGCCCGCCGATCAGCCAGGGTTGATTTCCTACGATCATTACTGGGATGTACTTCGCGAGAACCCCAGCATGCGCGGTTTGCCCGGCGTAGCTGAGGTCATCGAGAAGAGCAACGTGCTGGAGGGACGCATCCGCAACGCCTACACTCGCCCGCATCTACTCCCCATTGCCATGCGCATCATCCACGCCCTCAGTGTCCACCGGCTGACCACCAGTGATATCCTTGTACCGCTGGGTGCCACGCCGGAGGAGCTACGCGACGACCTCTGCCTGCACGTGCGCCTTCCTGAACCGTCGGCCGAGTTTCTGCTGGATCAGGTGCAGGTGGCGCTGCGGGAAATTATGCGCACCGTCAGCGGCCAGTATATCTCCTGCAACGAGGCCAATGGCCAGTACTATTTGGATGTCAAGAAAGACATTGACTTCGATGCCAAGATCGGTGAGCGAGGCGAGTTTATGGAGAAGGGCGATCTCAATCGCTATTTCTTCGACGCCCTGCGCCAAGCCCTCAACCTGAGCGACACCACCTACGTCACGGGCCACCGCATCTGGTTCTACGAGTTGCCCTGGGACGAGCGCAGGGTGACCCGCCCCGGCTACCTCTTCTTTGGCGCGCCCGACGAGCGCAGCACCGCCCAGCCCCCGCGTGACTTCTATGTCTATGTGGTGCCGCCTTTCTTGGACCGCGAGTGGCACGACGACGAGCGGCCCGACGAGGTCATCTTCCAGTTGACCGGGTTGGATCAAAACTTTGAGGATCTCGTGCGCACGTACGCTGGTGCCCGCGCTATGGCTTATGAGGCGGCTACCCACCGCGAGGTTTACGCAGAGAAGGCCGAAGAACACCTGCGGCGGCTCTTGCGCTGGCTGCGCGAGCATCTGACGGATCACCTACAGGTGACCTACCAGGGCGTGACCGAGCCCGTGGGCGCAGTGCTGCCTCGCATCCGCAGCACCGCCAGCCAGACCATCGAAGAACTTCTGCGCTTGATCGCCGCTTACCTTCTAGCACCTGATTTTGAGGAATGCTACTCCGACTATCCTGCTTTCAACCGCCTGTCCCAACCGGTCAGCGAGGCGGCCCGCCCTACCAACGCCATGGAAGCGATTCGTTTCCTGGCTGGGCGGGGACGCACCAACCTGGCGCTGGCCGTGCTGGAGGGGTTGGAGTTGATTGACGAGGAAAGCACCGTGCGCCCCTACCAGTCACGCTACGCACGTCGCTATTTGGACCTCCTGAAGGCGAAACTTGAGAACGAGGTAGTCAACCGTGGCGAATTGATCGAGCAAGTGGCCGGCGGCATTCAACCCATTGAAAAGGACATCTTCTTCCACCTGGAGCCAGAGTGGACGGTCGTGGTGCTGCTGGCCCTGGTCTACAACGGCGATATCGTGCTGAACCTGGATGGAAGGGTGGAGCTAGACGCCAGCACCATCGAGCGCGTGGCGATGATGGCCATCGCCGACCTGACCGATTTCCGTTTCTATAAACGGCCTCGCACCCTGCCGCTCAATCTCTGGACGATGATCTTCGAAGGGTTGGGATTGGCACCGGGGCTGGTCCGCGATGAGAACACCCGCCGTCAGGCTGTGCAGGAGCTCCAGCGCGTCGTGGGGGCCGAACTGGAGCGAACAGCCACCCTCCAGGGCTGGCTGCAGCAAGGCTTGCAATTATGGAACACATCTCTCTTCACCGACCGCTTTACGATCGAGGTGGAAGCCGGCACGGTGGTGGGCAGTGATCTGCCGGCCGTCACCCTCTCCGTAACGGATCTCTTGCCCTACTTGCGTGGGTACAAGCAATTTCTGGAGGAACTGAGTCGCTTCAATACGGTGGGTAAACTGCGTAACCTGCGCCTGACGGTCGGCCAGGTCACAGACGCTCTCAATGACCTCAAGGTTGTGAAGCGAGCGGAGCAGTTGCTAGACCTTGTAGGTCGGATTCAGCCCTCAACTGCCTACCTGGCCGAGGCTCAAGCCAATCTGCCTGCCAACCATCCCTGGTCGCAGCGAGCAGTTTCTGCTCGCCAGGCGCTGCTGGACAACGTGCGCCGCTTGGGTAAAGGACAGGAGGCGCGCAGCGGTCCGGCGCTGCTGCGCGAGCTGGAGGCGCTGAAAGCGGATTACGTCGCCGCTTATGCCGAATTGCACCGCCAACTGGTGCTGGGGCCCCAGGCCGATGACCGCCGCCAACACTTGTACAACGATCCGCGTCTGGCGGCGTTGAACACGCTGTCGGCCATTGACTTGCTTAACCGCGCAGAATTGGAGGCCTGGAAGCAGGCGCTTTCAGCGCTACCCACCTGCCGTGAGTTCCACGAGGGTGTCATTGCCGACACGCCGACCTGTCCCGGTTGCCACCTACGGCCGGCGCAACACCACCACATCGGCCAGGCCGACCAGATGCTGGACCACCTGGACGCGCGGCTGGACGACCTGTTGATCCGCTGGCGGCAGGCGCTGCAGGCCAACCTGACCAGCGAGACCGCCCAGCGCAGCTTGCAGGCGATGGCACCGGCCGAGCGCAGACCAATCGAGCAGTTCCTGGAGCAAGGTGACGATGATCCGGCCATCCCCGAAGGTTTCGTGGCCGCGGCCACCCAGGCTCTGCGCGGCATCGAAGCAGTGGCCCTGGCGGTGGCTGACCTGCTGGAGGCCATGAAAGAGGGCGGCCTGCCCTGCACCGTGGACGAGTTGCAGCGCCGCTTCACCGAGTTCGTGCGCCAAAACATGCGTGGCCACGACCCACGCAACACCCGGCTGACGTTGGATCGGTAATATAGGCCCCGAATGAATAGCCCCGAATGAATTCGCGGCCTGTTATTCAAAACACGTTAAAACGTGTTGGATATGGCCCGAACCCGTTTGAACGGGTTTCCCATATCAGCCGTCGAATTCATTCGATGGCGAGCAGCGAGCAGCCCCGAATGAATTCGCGGCCTGCTATTCAAAACACGTTAAAACGTGTTGGGTATGGCCCGAACCCGTTTGAACGGGTTTTCGATATCAGCCGTCGAATTCATTCGAGATGGCTCATTCGATGGCATCTATTCGACGGCATTCAACGGCGAAAGGAAAAACACCATGGCCTTCTGGCGGCTCTGCTACCACCTTGTGTGGGCGACCAAGAATCGTGAACACCTTATCCAGCCGCAAATCGAAGATCGGCTCTATGGCTACATCGTAAACAAAGCGGCCGAGCTGGGGGTGTACGTCTATGCCATCAACGGCTGGTACGACCACACCCACCTCGTGGTCTCGATTCCACCCAAGCACGCTGTCGCTTATGTGGTGAAGCGTTTAAAGGGAGCCAGTTCGCACGACCTCAACCACGCAGGTGGGCTCGACTACCACTTTGCCTGGCAGCGCGGCTATGGTGCTTTGAGCCTGGGAGAACGCCAGAGGCCAGTGGCGGAGGCATACGTGGCAAATCAGAAACAGCACCACGAGCACCAGACCACCAACGCCTGGCTCGAGCGGTATGCCGAATTCGACGAGGGGCCGGACGACGTTGGCATCACGCCAGATGTGGTTCCTTCTATTGCCCGTGAGCAGCGGGCGATGTATGACGCGTGGGGGGAACCGCCGTTTTAGCCCCCAACGCAGCCCGAATGAATTCGCGGCCTGCTATTCAAAACACGTTAAAACGTGTTGGATATGGCCCAAACCCGTTTGAACGGGTTTCCCATATCAGCCGTCGAATTCATTCGATGGCGAGCAGCAGCAGCCCCGAATGAATTCGCGGTCTGCTATTCAAAACACGTTGAAACGTGTTGGATATGGCCCAAACCCGTTTGAACGGGTTTCCCATACCAATGGCGAACTGTTTAGGGACGGAGAAACCCAGATATGACGGACCAATTGCAATTGCCTGATATCCAACCTGAACCGTCTACCGCCGACGATGCGGAGCGCGCCGCCTACCGCGAACGCTTGCGCGAACACCTGCGCGACCCCGACTTTCGCACTATCGAAGGCTTCCCTATTGGTGACGACGAAGCCATCCTGGCCCTGTCCGACCCGCCCTACTACACCGCCTGCCCCAATCCCTTCCTGCCCGAGATTATTGAACGCTGGCAGGCCGAACGCGCCCAAATCCGTGAAGAGCTGGGCCTGCCCGACGACAGCGCCGACAATAGCAATGGCGGGCCAGCCGTATACCACCGCGAGCCCTTCGCCTCTGACGTCTCTGAGGGCAAGAACAATCCCATCTACAACGCCCACTCCTACCACACCAAGGTGCCCCACAAAGCGGTGATGCGCTACATCCTGCACTACACCGACCCTGGCGACATCGTCTTTGACGGCTTTTGCGGCACCGGTATGGCCGGTGTGGCCGCCCAACTATGCGGCGACCGCAAGGCTGTGCGCGAGTTAGGCTACCGGGTGGATGAAGACGGCGTGGTCTACGATGGCAACGAGCCGATCTCTCACCTGGGCGCGCGCAGAGCTGTGCTGGTGGACCTCTGCCCCGCCGCTACCTTCATCGCCTACAACTACGATACCCCTGTAGACGTGGTAGCCTTCGAGCGCGGGGCCAAGCGCATCTTGCGCGAGGTGGAGGAAGAGTGCGGCTGGATGTACGAGACGCTGCACACGGGTTGGCCAAGCAACGAGCGCGATCCATCAAAGTGGGAGAATTCTTCAGATCCTCTGGGACTATCAATGGGAAAGATCGAATATGTTGTCTGGTCAGACATCTTTCTGTGCCCTCACTGTGGAGTTGAACTTGTTCTCTGGGATGTGGCAGTTGATGCCCCTGCGGGGAAATTCCATGATGAAATACACTGCCCTCAATGCGGAGTCCAGGTCAAGGAGAGGGAGCTTGAGCGAGCATGGGAGATGGTTTTCGATATTGCGTTGGGAAGAATTGTAAGACGTGCCCGGCAAAAGCCCGTATTGATCAATTACTCTGTTGGCAAGAAGCGTTTTGAGAAGAAGCCCGATGATTCTGACTTGAAGCTTGTCAGGACAATCGAAGGGTATCGGTCTCAAAGTTGGTTCCCGACAAACGAGTTGCCCAATGGTGATAACACCAATCAGCCAAAAGGCTCACATGGTGCTGAACACGTCCACCAGTATTTTACAGCACGTAACAACCTAGCGTTATCCGCTTTTTGGAAACTAGCAAGCGATAAAAGCCTAGTTCTTGAAATACGAGAACGATTGATGTTTTGTGCTACGGCATCGATGCTTAAGCTTTCCAGGAGAATTATATTCTCTCCTGCCCGCTTGGGGGGAGGTACCGTTGCAACAGTTGCGCTGTATTTCCCATCACTCTCGTGGGAAAAGAATGTCATTGAGTTCCTGCGAAGAAAGGTCAAGGCCATTGCCAAGGCAGCAAGTGTTTCAAGCTTTTCGATCACGGCTCGACCCATTATTGCCACACAATCAAGTCAATCATTCGCAGTAGCCCCCTCATCTGTTGACTATGTATTTGTTGATCCTCCCTTTGGTGGCAACTTGATGTATTCTGAGCTGAACTACGTGTGGGAGGCATGGCTTCGGGTGCTCACTAATAACACGCCTGAAGCGATAGTGAACAAAACTCAGAAGAAAATCCTTGCTGATTATCAGCGACTGATGGAATCTTGCTTCCAAGAATTCTACCGGATTCTCAAGCCCGGTCGCTGGATGACGGTTGAGTTTCATAATTCCAGTAACCGAGTCTGGAATGCTATTCAAGAGGCTATTCTTAGGGTCGGATTTATGATAGCCGACGTTCGGGTATTGGACAAAAAGCAGTCAAGTTTTAAACAGGAAACCAGCGTCTCCATAGCAAAAAAAGATCTCATAATATCTGCCTACAAACCGCGCACCGGCTTCGAGCGTCGCTTCCTTGAGCAAGCCGGCAGCGAGGATGGAGCCTGGGCCTTCGTACGGCAACACCTGGAGAAGCTGCCCATTGCCGTCGAGCAAGACGGTTTGCTGGAAGTCGTCGCCGGGCGTCAGCCCTACCTGCTTTTTGACCGCATGGTGGCCTTCCACATCCAGCGAGGAGCCACCGTGCCCCTCTCCGCCGCCGAATTCTACGCCGGGCTGCGAGAGCGCTTCGTCGAGCGGGACGGCATGTACTTCCTGCCCGACCAGGTGCCCGAATACGACCGCGCCCGCCTGCAAGCGGCAGAGGTGGCCCAACTGACCCTCTTCGTCAGCGACGAGAAGAGCAGCATCCAGTGGCTGCGCCAGCAGTTGGACTCCAGCACTGGCGGCTATCCCCAGACCTACCAGGAGATCCAGCCCCAGTTCCTGCGCCAACTCCACCAGGCCCGCCACGAAGTCCTGCCCGAACTGAGCGAGATTCTGGAGCAGAACTTTTTGCAGGACGAGGTGGGCCACTGGTACGTGCCTGATCCCAACAGGGCGGGCGATCTGGAAAAGTTGCGCCAGCGCGCCCTACTGCGCGAGTTCGCTGAGTATACCGAGGGACGCGGGCGGTTACGCAAGTTCCGCACCGAGGCCGTGCGCGCCGGCTTCGCCGACGCCTGGCGCCGCCGTGACTACGCCGTCATTGTTAAGGTGGCCGAACGGTTGCCGGAGCGGGTGCTCCAGGAGGACCCTGACCTGTTGATGTACTACGATAATGCCACTTTGAGAATGGATTAATATGCAGGCCGCCGTCCTCGCCCATTTTCCCCCCCATATCCACCCCCTCACCCTGGCCAGCGACCCCGACGGCGTGCTGACCGACGAGGAGGTGCTGACCGCACTGGCCGAACGGGGCTTCAAACTGGTCAACGAATCCGACCCCATCCACCTGCGTCACCGGGTAGAGCAAGCGCGGCCCTGGAGCACCGAACGTCCGTTGATCGTCGTCACCGCTGGCCTGCTGGACCAACTTCCTTATGATCTGTGGCAGCAGGGCCACCACGTCACCCTGGCCCTGCACACCTTCTTCCCGGACCTGGCCTACCCAGTGGTGCGCGCGCTCACACCGGCCCAGCGCTGGCGGTTGAGCCAGGCACCTCCGCCCCCGCGTCGCCTGGGCCAGCGGGCCACGGTCGAGTTCCTGCTGTGCTACGTCTTTGCCGCTGACTTTGACGCGCTGTGGCAGCCAGCCCAGCTCATCGCCTGGCTTGACCAGTACCACCAGCAGACCGACCCCATGCCCTCCGTGCTGGCCGATAGCCTGTTGGCACACCTGCGGAAGGCCCCTGCCTACGCCGATTGGCTGCTGGACGAACTGCTGGCGAGCCGCGATGCCTTCACCACGTTCGTGCGCGAGCAGTGGCGCGCCTACGTGCAGCAGCAGACCGGGGAACTCCTGAAGGAAGAGCCAGTGCGCTATGTGCTCGACTTTGAGACCGACCACGCGCTGCAGGATGCGCTACCTTGCCTGATGCGCAGCGGCACGCTGGAGCCCGTCAGTGTAGATCAACCCGACCGCCTTCCGAACTGGGCACGCCCCGCCGTCCTGGCCCCGGATGAGGATCACCGCCCCCGTCGCGCCGCCGAATTACTGGAGATCCTGCTCGAATCTCTGGATACACCCCTGGCGGATGCGCGCTGGGAGCAGTGGCAGGCCATCGTCCGCGCCTGGGCCGAGCTCACCGCCCTGCGCTACGATCCCGACAACCCCCTGAGTTCAGCCCAACAGAAAGAGTGCCAGCGGTTGCAGAGTAGGCTGGACGCCGCTTTTCTGACCTGGCTGCGCCAGCGATATGCCCCTCTGGGCAGCCAGCGCCTACCCACGCCTCACCATATCCACCACGTGCCACACTACATCGCCTATCAGCGCCGCCAGGGCTGGACTGATCGTGTAGCTCTGCTTATCTTGGATGGGATGGCCCTGGCGGACTGGACTTTGATCGGCCCGGCGTGGCGTGCCCGCCACCCGGACTGGCGCTTCGAGAAACATCTCCTGCTGGCTCAAGTCCCCACCATCACCGCGGTATCCCGCCAGGCCCTCGTCAGCGGCCTGCGCCCGGCCGATTTTGCCGCCACGTTGGACACCAACCGAGCCGAGCCAGGGCAGTGGGCTGCCTTTTGGGCAGGAGAGGGCTTGCCGGCGGATGCTTGCCCCCACGTCCGCCTGGCGCTGGACCGGGATGAGCCGTCATCGGAAGTGGACAGTGCCCGTACCCGTGCTCTCTGCTTGACAGACAACAAGATTGATGATATGGTACATGATGCTACTCTGGGGTCTACGGACTTTTATGCGTCGTTGCATGTCTGGCTGGAGGAATATGGTAGGCGGGTAGAGAAAGTGATAGCAGGTCTCCTGGCACGAGGCTTTACCGTCTACCTGACCAGCGACCACGGCCACGTCGAAGCGCGCGGCTTAGGACAGCCTTCCGAGGGGCTGACGGTGGACACCCGTGGCAAGCGGGCTCGCATCTACAGCGACCGGCGTGCCGCCACGAATGTGCAAGAAGGCTTCCCCCAGACCATCCTGTGGAGCCAGGACAGCCTGCTGCCTGACGACGTCTGGGTTCTGATGCCCCAGGGACGCAGCGCCTTTGCCACCTTTAACGAGACCGTTGTCACCCACGGCGGCCCCACGCTAGACGAGATGGTAGTACCCCTGGTGACGATAACCCAGACTTCCGAAGTCTGCCAGACTTCGGAAGTCTCACCGCGAGAGCAAGACGATGGATAAAGGGATTGGTTTCAACCGCAACATAACCCTCTCCTGGCTCGATGCCGCCGCTGCCTTCTGCGCCGAGACCGAGGACCCGGCCGAGATCCGGGCGCGCCTGGAGCCGGTGGTCAGCCATGACCTCGATGGGGTTGAGGCCCAGCGTAAGACGATAGACATTCTGATTAACATTTGGCTCAAGAGCGGTGATGTCGCCCCAGACCTGCGCGCCGAAGCGGTCGCCTGGTTCCAGGCCACGCCTGTTACTGGCGATCGTCTCTGGCTGCACTACGGTCTGACACTGCTGTATTATCCTTTCTTCCGTGACTGCACCGTGGCCATGGGCCAGTTCAGCCGTTATGAGAACACTATCACCACAAAGATGGTCAAACAACGACTGGTGGCCGAACGGGGACATTTGGGTTCCCTCGACAGGGCGGTGGAGCGAGTCATTGCCTCTCTGCGCAATTGGGGTATCTTGACCGAGTCGGATCAACGTTACGCATACGCTCCAAAACGCCAGACCTTTTCCGCCAGCAGCGCCGACTTGGAAGCCTGGCTGCTGGCCTGTGCCTTGCATGCCCACCCTGCCGAGGAACTTCCCTTTGCTGACCTGCTGCACCTGCCGGAACTTTTTCCCTTCCGCTTCGCCCTGGCTGTGGACCACTTGCGTGCGCATCCCTGGTTTGTCGTGCAACGCCAAGGCGCTGGCTGGGATATGGTGCGGCTTGTATCAAGGGACACCCTATGAGCCCATCCCGTCACCTGTTACGGCGGCGTGAGCGAGACATCCGAACGATATTGCAGCCAGGCCACGTGCTGATGAGGAGATTCAACCGGTATGACCTCTCTCACCCTTTCCAACCATCAAATCGCTCTCATCGAGCGCCCCATCGAGAGCAAGATCTTCCTGGAAGGCCCGGCCGGCACGGGCAAAACCACCGCCAGGGTGGGGTGTGTCTTGCACCTGCTCTCCTCCGGCGTCCCGGCCTAGACGATTCTGGTGAACGTGAGTCTGGAACACTGAAGCACTGATGAAATGAAACCACTGAAGAGGATGCAGCCACAAGTTCAGTGTGTTCAAGTTTTCAGTGGCTTCAGTGTTTCCGGGACGTGGGCCGTTGTTGGCTGCAAAGGAGCGTGTCTATGGACACAACAGGTACCTATCGCTTTGACCCTGTGGACCGGGTGCAGATGCGCTTACTGGTCCGGCTTTCCCCTGGGCAGCGCATCCGGGTGATGCTGGACGCGCGAGAGCTGGCAGTGGGATTGATCCGTGGCCGGTTGCGCCGCCAGTATCCTGACCTGTCACCCCGTGAGATCAATCTGGAAGTGTTGGAGGAGATTGCTCGTGGCGAACGAACGTCCTCCCGACCTTAGAGCGTGTTTTAAAAGTTATGTTAACTTACGGGGCGTGCAGCTTACAGGG
>SOHZ01000062.1 GCA_004377365.1 Anaerolineales bacterium
CGCGCACGATCTCGCCCACCTCCCACTGGCTTGTAGGGTAGAATCCATCTGCAGGCGGGTTGTCCTTCTGCCCCCAGATAGTCTGCTCCTCATCAATCAGATGGGTGAAAACGGTATAGTCCTGATCCATCTTTTCCAGGCATTGCCAGAAAAGGGTCAAATGGATGCCATCGCCGGGCCGGAAACCACTTTCCATATTGTACCCCAAAAGCCGAACTTTGTCACCCAAAATCGCTTCCTGGGGATGCTCTATATCCAACGAGGTCAAGGCTGGCGGTTCCCGGCGCGGTATCTCTATCGGGCCCAACAGCAGCCCCCCCCCATCCCTGGGGTCTAAGACCTGATCCTTGTAAGGATCGTACAAAATGACCTCGATGTAATAGGGTCCGGGAGGTGTGCCGGGCAAGACCTCCAATTCACGCCTGTCCTTGACCTTCTGGCCTGCCTGCCAGGCATTGGTCGGCATCCCATCGTAGAAAGGCCGCCCCTCCTGTTGCCCCCAGATGTGATAGACGGCGTTGACCAGCTTCAGATAGATGGTATAGTCCTCTGCCATCGGACGCAGGGCTTGCCAGTACAAAGTAACTCCTAATTTCCCCCCGGATTGGAACTGCTCATCCCCGATGTCATAGCCCAGGAAAAGAATCTGGTCACCCAGGTCAACCCGTTGGACGTGCTGCATGGGGAGGAGGACATCAGGCAAGGGCCTGGGCACCCTGTAGATCCAGGCGTACTCAAGGCCTCTGAAACGCACGGTGTGTTCTGGCTCCAAAGAACGGAAGTAGCCCACTATGTCCGGATTGGGAAGAAGCCGCTGCACGCCGTTGAGATACAAAACGGCATAGTCCACCTCCTGCCAGTAGAGGTTGCGTTTGGACAAAGGCCATGACTGTCCCGCAAAGAAAGGAGCAAAGCTCCCATAGTACCAGGAAGCCGCCCTTAACTCGGTGGCGTTCTCCTTGCCATTGAGATAACGCGCTGCCTCGTCTAAGCCATTGCCCCAGCCGACTATGATGGTCTTGACAGCCTGTCTGCCTCCACCCAGGAGAGGGTTGAAATAAGAGAGGTAATAGGGGTAGTGAGCCACTGTTGGTCCTCCTTGCAATACCAAAACCAACAGCAGACCTACTGCCCGTAGGGAGGCTCCAGGCCGCCCTTTCACCGAGGGCAGTCGTCGAGAGACGAGGGACTTGATTTGCCAAGCCAGGTCATATAGTCCTATCGCAGCCAAGATATCCAAGGCCGGGAAGATGGGCAGATTGTAGCGATCACCTTTGTCAGCCCCCAGGGAGATCATTGCCGTGAAGGAGAGGACAAAGACGACAAGGGCCAACGAATGCAATTGCTGTGCCGTAAGTGACCGATTCCGGCGTACTCTCAACCCTTTGAGCCAGAATCCGATGAAGGCCAGAAGCCCACCCAGCGTCAGTGGCGTCAGCTTGAAGAGTGTGACCAACGGATAGAAAAGGAACCCTGGATCGCCTACGGGTTGTCCCATAAAAAAGTTGTTCTTGCCGTGGGTCCGGGAGGCCAGGCTCAACGCCTCCCCCAGAACCTCGCTTACAGTACCGAAAGGGTCAATCCACATGACCGGCCACAGCAAGATGACCAGGGCGCAAGCGATGAGGCCCCAGACTGCCAAAACCCGTACATCGCCAGCGATTCTCCCACCCTGGACAGCACGCCAATGACGGAGGTACAGCCAGTAGCCTGCCAGGATCAGCAAACCAAGATAGGCTCCCAGGAACAGGGCTGGGGACTTGGTCAGGAAAGCCAGGCCAGCCATCAGTGCCGAGAAGACTAGATAGGGCCGGGAGCGGCCTTGCTCCAGATAGACCAAGAAACTTAAAACCGACAGGATCATGAAACTGGTCACCAGGGCATCCTGATGGATGAACCGTGAGTGAGCCAGGTAGTATGGGTCAAAAGCCAGCAACAGGGCGCTCAAGAGGGCGATTTGGGGGTTGAACAGTTTCTTGACGAAGAAATAGACACCAACCACGCAGAGGGAGGTCAACAGCACTGTAGGGAACCTGACGAAAGGCAGATAATCAACAGCAACGGGTTGGGCTGGCACTGCCTTCAAGAACTCGGCCAGACCTCGCGATTCTGTTTGAGCCGTCAGCAGATACTTGGCCCAGAGCCCCATAACCCCGCTCCACATGGTGGTCACACCAGGTTGGGCGTAATGGAAAGTCTTGGTGTAATCCCGCTCCAGCAGACCGGTGAAGAAATTCAGGGATTGCCGAATCCATATCGGTTCATCGGTGGTCAAGAAGACGTTCAAGCCGACGCCCCGTGGCACCAGGGCCAAAAAGAAGAGGATAGCGCCGATGATCACATCCCGCCTCAACAGCCAACTCACGCGCTCGGTAGTTTTAGCCATCCGTGTCTCTATTCCCACGCTGTGCCTGCTCCTTACCCTCTGCTCTTATTCCACAGTTATCTCTGGAGCCAGAAGCACCCTGTTGCCTATCTCCCGATCCCCTTGAAAGACACTCAATCGCTCCCCCATCTGCCACTGATACATGCCCACCTCCAGACGGTACTGGCCCGCCGGGATGTCGTCGGGTAGGAGCAGATGGTACCTATCAGCGACGACCTCGCCTTCCCGCCATCCCAACGTCGGATGCTCGCCTTTCTGAGGCTGATTATCCTGCTGAGCCCAGAGACGATCCTCGACGTCTATCAGATGGGTAAAGACCGTGTAGTCCTCCTCTATCTCCGACCGGGCTGCCCAGTAGAGCGTCAGATCAACCGTGCCACTTGGTTCAACGAGAAGGCCATCTACTTCGTAGGCCAGCAACTCGATCTCCTTGCCCAGCCTCAGGTCTTGCAGATAGTGCACCTCTCCTCTGGCCTCCACGGGGGGCGAGGTGTACAGGGCCAGCCGCACGTTGCCGAACCAGCGTTCCGTCCCCTTGTGCACATGCTGATCCAGCCAGCCTTCGATGAGGCCATGGGGGTCGCTCTCCTCCGCAGCCCAGAAGAGCCCGTAGACTACATCGTGCTCCGCCAGGATGGCTTCCAGTTCGGCTGTGGTCTCACTCTCATCGAGGGGTTGCCTTTGGGGCAAAGAGTAGTAGGGTAAATCACCTCGATAGTAGTAGCTCAGAATGCCGACTTGCTGTGGGGCATTGAGGACGAGACCGCCACCGGGGTGGGCAGAGGCTTCGAGGAATCTCGCTACTGCCTGAAAGTCCCGGTCGTCTCCGTTATATTCCTCCCAGAGGCGATATCCAGCCAGGGAAGCCAGGCCATCGTACCGTGACTCGTATTCCTCGGAGCGATAATCAACCGGTGGTTCCCCGCGAGCAAACCGCTTGTCTTCATAAATCAGGACCTTGGGCTTGTCCTGTACCATCACCCTCCCCACTAGATTGTAATACTCCTCTACCACTTCTTTGGAAACCCCTGCCCTGTTGCGCCCGGCCCGTTCCGCATCCGCGCTGTAGAGAAAGTACCTGGGCATTTCAAATTCAGGTAGAAGAGTACGTGTGTACCATTCCAGTGTTTTCGATTTCCTGGCATTGGTTGTGTAGCCGCCCCTCAGAACACCCGTCTGATACAAGTAACCGACGGCTTTCCAGCCGGATCGGCGCGGGATGCCAAAGCGCCCACTGCCCGGCACGGCAACTTGCGGCGTCCAATAGAGGACCACCTTGTTCGCTGGGAAGGTGTTGGCGTATTCGGGATCAGTCTGGATGAAAAAGATGTAGGTGTAGCAGGCCAGCAAGGTATAGAGCAGTAGACAGACCAGCCCCACTCCTCCCCGAACCAGCGGGCCAGAGTGAGAGAGGAGATAGCGACAACTTTTGTCAAGGACGATTCCCCCCAGGATAGCCCAGGCTGCGGATAGAGTATAGAAGTGGAGGCCGGGCTCTCTCACCACGAAGCAATAGACCACGAAATAAACGAAAAACCACAACAGGATGATCCTTTCGCCCGCCTTCAGTTGCCGGGAAAGGACCAGGCCTATCGCTGCCGGAAGAAAGAGAACGAAGGCGTAACTCACCTGATCCACAGAGACCATGGATGGGAATAAGGCTGACAGAAACAGAGCGACGGCAAAAGAGGCCGACAAAAGGTAGGCCAGAGGCTTGTGGAACAATCCCTTCACCAGGGCTCCCGTGACGCCGAGGGCCAGCAAGACCATCATCAAAGCCACGTAGTAGGTAGAGTTATAAAAAATGCTGTAGGAGACAAAAGTGCCCAGATTGTTGTAAGGGCCTTGCCCTATGCCTAGCCTGCTTTGGGCCACGTAGAATCCCGTTTCATTAAAATGTGGGTGGAGGATAAAGGGCAGGTAAAAAACCAAGAGGATAGCCGCCGCGACAGCCAATGAACTGAGCAGAGTAAGAGCATCGCCCCGAGTGTCATTCTGAGGAGCGAAGCGACGAAGAATCTCGTTCCTGGTCAACAAGGGAGCTTTGCCATACGAAGAACGAGACTCTTCGCTTCGCTCAGAGTGACATAACCTACGGAATTTCAGGCCGTATTTGCTGAGGTAGAGCAAGGCTAAAAGCAACGCTACGGGGCCTACGTCGTAATGCGTGAGCAGGCCGAAGGCGAAAAAGGCTGCTCCCAGAAACTGGTATCTGTGAGCGAGCCCACTATCAACGACCCCGTGGAAGCGGTAGAAACAGTATACACAGAGGGCCAACATGAGAACCACGACGCCCTGGTACTGCACCATGCGCGAGAAAGCCAGGGTGATACCCTCTATGGCGAACAGCATCCCGGCTATAAAGCCGACACCTGAACCAAACATTCGCCGACCGATCAGATAGATCGTGATCACTCCCAGGAAGCTGGCCAGGGTAAAGGGGAACCTGAGGGTGAATTCGTCGAATCCCTGGGTAAAGAGGGCGAAGGCCGTGGTCACCAGTGTCTCCACGGGCCCTTTCCTTTGCAAAAACAGAACGTCATCATGACCCAGGATAGCCTCCACAGCCGCCGACACTACGCCCACCTCATCGCCCTGGAACTCTGAATAGCCCAGGTAGAAAAAGCGGAAGAAACCAGCCACCATCACGAGAAGGATCACCAGCAGCATCTCCCTGAACAGAAGTGAGTCCCCACCCACCCCCACCGTCTCCGGCTGGGGGGAGGGTGGGGGAACAAAAAAGCTCACAAGCAGGAGGAAGAGAACCAATACATCCAGAGCAAGACAGAGCAAGCCAAGAGTGATCTCCCCCGGCAGGGCGTGCACGGCGAAGACACTCAGACTTGAAAGAAGGTAGCTGGCTCCGGCGCTAAGTAGCACCTTCTCCAGCAAGGGAGGAACAGAGTCCGCAGGCAAGCTCCCACTGTCAGGCGAGGATGAAGTGACAGCCAGCCCACGCCCCCTGGGCCAGCCGTCACGGTCCCTCAGCTTTGCCGGGGGGTTGCCGGTTATCCAGGGAAACAGACAATCTATTAGCAACCAGCCGGGCAGGAAGCAAAAGAGGACAACGCCCCCCAGAAAACCCAAGTAAAGGGGACCGGTCCAGAAGAGAACCATGTTCGATAAAATCAGCACGGCCAAGGATGCGAGATGGCTTCGTTTGAGCCGTGTTTCTAGCAACACTTTGAGCATCTTAGCTCTCTATTCGTACTTCTTGCAACAGGATTCTGGTATCTGATGACCGCTCCCGTCGTCTGATATCGTCAGTCTCTCCCCTGTCTCGGCTGGATACATCCCCACTTCCAAGTCATCAACAATGTTCTCTCAGGCTTCCTTCAAACCGGCAACGCAGCAATGTATATACCGCTTCCACCCCATCTATCCAGGAGATTTTCTTGCCTTCTTCTGGCGCGCGGGGGTTGTAGCTGATGGGCACTTTGTGGACAATATAGCCAGCCAGCAGCAATTTAGCTGTGATCTCTGGTTAAAATCGAACTGATCGCCGATTGGCCTCTTCCCGTCACAGAGAGCTTACCACCTCGATGGGACCCAGCATCACCCTGTCACCCTGCGCCGCCCCATCGTCCGAGAGCACAGACAGGCGCTCCCCCGTCTCCACCAGATACATCCCCACCTCGATCTTATATTGCCCTAAAGGGATCTCAGGCGAGATGGTCAGATCGTACTGGTCACGCACGATCTCACCCGCCTCCCACTTTGTGGTCGGGTAAAACCCATCCACCGGCTGATTGTCTTTCTGTCCCCAAAGGGTGCCTTGCTCGTCAACCAGGTGGGTAAAAACCGTATACTCCTCCTCCATTTCATCCAGGGTCTGCCAGAATAGTGTTAACTGGATGCTATCCCCTGGCCTGAATCCGCTCTCAAGGTTATACCCCAGAAGCGAGACCTTGTCGCCCAGGTTGGCACTTATGGGATGCTCGATGTCCAGAGACTCAACGGACAGGGACTCCCGTGGCGGTATTTCCAGCGGCCCCAGCAAAAGCGGCTCACCGCTAGACGTTTCTAGATTCTGCTGACGGTCAGCGTCCCACAGAATGACCTCAATGTTGTAGATGCCAGGCGGTGTAGCAGGCAAAACCGCCAGTTGGCGCGTGTCCTTCACAATCATGCCCTGTCGCCACAGATTGGTGGGAGGTGTGGGGCTGCAGTCCTCTTGCCCCCAGATGTGGTACACCGGGTTAATCAGCTTAAGATAGACGATGTAACTCTCTCTCATTGTTTGTAAGCATTGCCAGTAGAGGTTGATCTCAATCTTTCCCTCAGTGGCCACCTGACTGTCATCTATCCCATAGCCCAGCAGGAGGATGGAATCGCCAAACTGAGTTGGCTCGATGTGATCGAGGCCAGCTTTCCCATATTCCGTCCGGGCTTCGTCCAGCCTGCCCAGAGCCTCGTAGGCCTGCCCCAAGGCCACGCGCAAATCCGGCCAGTGGTGACCGTCTAACTCGATAACCTTTTCGTATTCAATCGCCGCCTTCTCCATCTCTCCTTGAAACCGGTAGAGGTCCCCCAGGAGCTTGTGATGTCCGGCATCGCCCGGTTCGAGCCGGATGGCCTCGTGGTATTCTGCTATGGCCTCTTCTGGCCTGCTCAGGGCCTCGTACACCTGTCCCAGGGCCTGGTGAAGGCTGGGCCATCTCTCCGCACCAAGGGCCAGGGCTTTCATGTATGCGGCCAGGGCCTCCTCGGCCCTCCCCTGATCCAAATAGGCCTCGCCCAAGAGGGTATGGTACCAGGCCTCCTCCGGCCCGAGTTCTATAGCCTTTTCGTATTCTTTCACCGCCCCATCTAGAAGCCCCGCGGCCTGATAGGACCTCCCAAGGGCTATATGGAGGCCGGGCCAGTTCTCGCCGCCCAACGCCAGAGCACTCTCGTATTCAGCGATGGCCTGCAGCACTTTCCCCTGGGACCGGTACGCATCGCCGAGGCGGGCGTGCTGCCATGCTTCCCTTCGACTATCCCTTCGACCTTGCTCAGGGCAGGGCTCAGGACAGGCGTCCGCTTCACCGGGCCCGGGCCAATTCAAACGGAAGATGCAGTACTGACACGGCAGGCCGCCGTGAGCCAAAGCCAGGTCCCAATTTGAGGGTAGGGCCAACACAGCAATCCTCTTGCTCCCTTTGCGGTAGAGGAAATGGCCGAAAAGTGGCTTTCGCCGGGCTAACAACTGCCTGTTGAAGATGGTGTAACGTGCGCCGCGTTCCTCCAGATAGGATTCCACAGTTTGCCACGAGGCCTTATAGGGCACACCTATGAAATCGAATCTATCCGCGTACATCCAGGTGGGCAAAGTGTGACCAGGTTCGTAGGCAATGACCGTGCCTGCTTCTACCTCTCTTTCCAACCACGACATCACCTCCGTACGGTCCAGGTTATTCAGGCGGTCGCTTCGGAAGGGATCCTCGAACTTGAAGGCTGCAAGATCTGAGCCCAGCAACGGCAGCGAGAGAATACAAAAGGCAGCGTAGCCGACCAACGCCAACCTGACATCTCCCATAAGGCCAAACCGGGCCAAGAGCCCCTTACCTAGCTCCCAAAGGAACCCTGTCACAACCAGATATATGATCGGCACCAGAGGAAGCAGGAACCTGCGGTCGGCCAGGACCTGGGCATACCAGGCGAAAGCTAAGTAGAATAGAGTCACCAGGACGATGGTGAAAATCGTTTCTTCCTTGCGGTTTTGCCAATACGAGATGACCTTTTCCCTGAAGCACAGCGTTAATCCAACCACGATCACAAAGGCCGGTACTAAGACAAACGGAGATTTGAGCCAACCGTGTATGGAAGATGACTTCAGCCAAAGCAAAACGTCTATGAACACGTGAGCCATCGCCCCCATGCCAGCCCACTGCCTGGCAACGATCTCCTGGAGGGTGTGAGTCTTCAGGTAGGTGAGGGCAGTGGGAGGGCTCTGCAGCGAATAGTATTCTTCCCACTCTTCGAGCCACATAGCATGAGTCGTGTTGTAGTTATAAAAGGGATTTTGGTAGACTCTGTAATTATAGACCAAGAGGATAGACGCCACGATCACAAAAGTCAACAGGAAAGACAATGTCCCTCTGCCTGCTGGAATTCTCTTGTAGACGATAGCCATGATGACTATGGAAGCCAGGAAAGCGAAGAGGAGCAGCAGGCCAGTTCCTTTGGTCAAATAAGCCAGGCCTGCACAGAATCCAGCCCATACAAAACAGCGATGCTGTGATTCAGCAAAGCCCTGGACAGCCCAGTACCAGGCGATAAGAAATAGTAGAACCAGCAAGACCTCGGCCAGCACGCTGCAGGAAGCCCAGCGAAATTCGTTGTTGATGCTGAGGAGGAACATGGCGATCAGTCCCACACTGCTGCTGTACAGACGCTGTCCCAAAAGATAGACTGTCAGCAGCGCCACGAGGCCTATGGCCAGGCTCACCAATTTGGCCCTGGTGAAATAACTCAGATCCCTGCTGGCAAATAGTGAAATCAAGGCCGGATAGAGGGGATGCCTATTTCCATCGGTCAGTGCCACATGCTCTCTTATTCTCAGCCCTAACAGCAGAGTCACGCCCTGATCGCCTCCACTGGAGTTGGAGTTGGCGTTGATGGCTACCAGTTCTGCGGAGATAAAGCTGGCGAGGATCAAAATCAGTAGGGCCCATTTTGGCACTGCACCAGAGGAGTTCACGGCTCTTCCACCCATACCGTACCCAGAAGCACCTGATTATCTTCGACTTGGCCATCCACATTCAGGACAGGTAGACGCTCACCTGTCTCCGCCAAATACATTCCCACCTCGATTTGATGCTCGCCGGGAGGCGCGTCACGGGGGATGGTCAGATCATACTGATCACGCACGATCTCACCCTTCCGCCATTCCGTTGTAGGATAGAAACCATCGGCAGGTTCGTTGTCCTTCTGTCCCCAGATGTGACCCTTCCCACCGATCAGATGAGTGAAGACAGTGTATTTCTCATCCATCTCCTTCAGACACTGCCAGAAAAGGGTCAAATGGATGCCATCGCCCGGCCGGAAGCCACTCTCGATGTTGTAACCCAGAAGGCGCACCTTCCCTCCCAACTCGGCCACCAGGGGATGCTCAATATCCAGAGCCTCTGCCGGAGGGGGAGCCCGCCGTGGCACCTCTACCGGCCCTACCAGTACCGGCTCTCTCATATCCGCTTCCAGCGCCTCTGTGCTGTATATCTCGACCGGGATGATCTCGATCTGGTACTGCCCAGGCGGCGTGCCCGGCAATAGCTCTAACTGGCGGGGGTCGTAGATGACCTGGCCCTCCTGCCAGGTCCAGGTCAACGAGCCGTCGTGATAGGGACGGCTGTCCTGCTGCCCCCAGATGCGGTAGACCGGGTTGATCAGCTTGAGATAGATGGTATAGTCCCCTCCCACCGGCTGCAAAGCCCGCCAGAAAAGGGTGACCTTCAACTGGCCTGTAGAAGCAAGATGGGTCTCATCCACGCGGCTGGCCAGGAGTTGAATTTTGCGGCCAAAAGTGATGTTGGGAGACACAGCGGGCTCTGGCGGTAGATAGAGGCGATGCGATGAAACCCCAATCTCGACCGCCTCGAACCGAGCTTCCACCCATTGCACATAGGCCGACAGATTGTCAAACCGCTCCCGCCAGAAGACGAGGGCTGAGGCATCATACTTCTCACTCAAGGCGACGAGTTGCTCGGCCGTCAAATAGCCGACACTCAACCGTCTCCAGTCGGCACCGGTCAGCGTCGGTGGGATACTTCTGCCCGCCAATAGTACAATCAGAGGGTCATCGGAGATCACGAAATCGCCCGGCGCGGTTACCTGCTTCAGCAGGCTGATGGCATCCTCGACTAGTTCGTTAGGAGTGTTGGTCCTGGCCATTTCCTCCCGGTTCGACTCGGCCACCGCAGGCCAGTTGACCAGGTAAAAGGCTACGAGGCCGACGCTCACTGCAGGCAAGATTGCTCCTCGCCAATGCCTTCGCTTGATCAATGCCAGCCAGGAAACCCAGCCCTCCTGAACCGTCACTCCAGCCAGAACCGCCAATGGAGGGACCATAGAAAGCATATGATGGGTTGTCAGAGGCGATTGGTTGACCATCATGATGGTGACCAGGAGGAACCAGGCCACCACCAACAGAGCCTGACGGGAGCGCCGCAGCCAACAGGAGAGACTGCCCCCCAGGGCCAGCATCAATAGTCCCCTATCCTGCCAGAGGTATCCCAGGATACGTGGCCCACGCCGGCTATAGTCTATCGGATGGAACCCCCGGCCCCGCCAGTGCAGGGCCACCGCCTGTTCATACATGGCCCGTGGATCGTAGATCAGCAGGCAGAGCAGAATGGGCAAGCAGAAAGATACAGCCCACAGCGCCAAGTCTGGAACCATCCCCTTCACTCTCTCCGCCATAGGCCGCCCCGCGCTGGGCGTCGGGAGAGAGAGGTGGTGCAGCACAACGGCCATGATGGGCAATGGGAGAGCGAAGAGGGTCACCAGTTTCACTAACAGGCTAGCTGCCAGCGCCAGACCGGATAGAATCAGCCATCCCTTTCGGCCACGACGCCAGTAAACCAGTGAAGCTACCAGGGAGATGAGAGCCAGGCTGGCAGCAGGCACCTCTGACATGGTCACCCGCGATAGACGGAAGTATTCGGGACTGAAGAACAGCAGCAGCACCGCAGCCAGGCCAGCTACTCGGCCCCTAATTTCACGCGCCAGCAGAGCAGCAGCCAGGAGACCCAGGGCAGAATAGGCGACGATGACTGCCCGGGCTACTTCTACCGAGTTCCCCCAGACCTTGAAGGCGACCACAACGGAGAGGGTGAACAGGGGTGGTGAGGGAGAATAGACCTCGGTGTAGAGGGTGTGACCAGCCGCCACCATCCAAGGCACGGCGACATAGCCCGCCTCGTCATAAAGCCATTTGTGGCTTCCCAGATTGCGGATTTGCCACGCAAACAAAAGACTGATAAGGCCCAACAGGACGAATCCATAGACTACTTTGCTCTGAGCGTCCTTCCTCAATTCCAACACTTGCTTTCACCTGATCATTATAGGAGGCGACAAGAGAATTTGATTTCCTGGCAATGGACCTTCTTCTCCGCGCACCTCCAGCCGTTGCCCGGTCTCGGCCAGGTACATCCCCACTGCGAGCCAGTACTTGCCCGGGGGTGCGTCAGGCGACACCATCAGGTCATACTGATCGCGCACGATCTCATCCCGCGTCCAAAAGGTGGTGGGATAGAACCCGTCCCCAGGCTGGTTGTCCTTCTGCCCCCAGATGTTTCCCTCTCCACCAATCAGGTGGATGAAAACAGTGTAATCCTCTTTCATGGGTTGTAATGCTTGCCAGAACAGGTCCAAAATGTATGCCATGGCCAGGATGGAAGCTGCTCTCGATGTTATAGCCCAAAAGCTTGACCTTGTTGTCGAGATGCGTCTTCAGAGGATGTTCGATGTCCAGAGCTTCAATGGCTGGCGGCTCCCGTGGCGGTATTTCTATCGGCAATGCCAGCCGGCCGCTCTGGGGCTCAAGGCTACGTTGACTGTAAGGGTCATACAGTCTGACCTCTATGTCGTAGAGGCCCGGTGGGCTGCCGGGCAACAGCCTAATCTGGCGTTCATCTTTCACAACGATTCCTTCCTCCCATTGGTTCGTAGGAAACCCGTCGCGAACTGGCATCCCATCCTGCTGGCCGTAAACGTGATAACCACCGTTGAGCACCTTGAGATGGACCACATAGTTCTCCCCCATAGGGGACAGACATTGCCAGTATAGAGTTATTCCTATTTCGCCCTCAGTGACCACTGAACTGGCATCCAAACTATGACCCAAGAACATAATTGAGTCACCAAACTGCACCAACTGAGGATACTGAGCTGGTACAGCCTCGCTGACGACTTCGTCTGGCACTTTGTAGATCCAGGCATAGTCGAGGCCGTTGAGGCGCACAACGTGTTCCGGCTCCAGAGAACAAAAATAGCTGTACGCTCTCTCGCGGGATCCGAAACTGATGTACCGTACCACATAGTCTGCCGTGTGCCACGAAATGAGGTTCCGCTCTTCCCCCTCGCTCCACTGTACTGTCTCCCCCAGGAAGAATGGTGGAAACAGTCTGAGCGATCTAGCGGCAACTGTGAGATCAGCCGGATTCTCCTTTTGGTTGAGATAACGCGCCGCCTGATCCAGGCCCTCGCCCCAGCCAATGTAAAGCATTTGAGAAGCAAGCCACTCTCCACTCACGATTGAATTGTAAATCATTGGATTGTAAAAGGTCAGGTAATAAGGGTGGTGGATCATAGTGAAACCAGCTTGAATGACCAAAGCCAGCAGGAGACCCGTCATAGGATGCACTATTGAGCGGTGAGCTACAGAAGGAAACCTGCCCATGAGAACAGATTTAGCCTTATCCATCAACTGGAGCAAGCCCCAGGCGGACACTATCTCCAGGGCCGGAAATGCTGGCAGCAGGTAGCGGTCATATTTGGAACCCATCGTGGACAGGGCTAGAGTGAAGAGAACTATGTAGAGTACAAGGGATATTAAATTTTCTCTCTCTTCTCTCCCCCCAAGAACCGTGTCTCTGTCCGGTGACTCTCCCCGGGAATGTTGACACGAGTCATCAGTGGCAGAGCTAGAACCCCGTCGGAAATCTCGGCTCAGAAACCAAAGCGCAGCCACAGCTCCCGCCAGAGTCAAAGGAGTTGCTCTGAGAAGCCAAACCGCCGGATATTTCAGTAATTGCCCGAAGGGACTGGCGTTAGACGTATACGGAGTGAGCGGTCGCGATTCCCGTGCTTTGTTTACTATTTTGCCCATAGCCAGTGCAGGATCAACCCACATGGCTGGCCAAAGGAGGACAAAGACCAGAATGGCTATGCCCATCCACATCAGCAGTCTGGCGACCCAACAGCCTCCTCCCTTCCAATGCACCGTGGACCATCTATAGCATTTTTCCACAAAGGCTATGACAATCAACAGCCCCATAAAGGGTACCAAGAAGAAAGACGTGGACTTGCTCAGAAAAGCCAAACCAGCAGCCAAGCCTGAGAAAATCAGGAAAGAGAATGACCGATCCTGTCGCAGATAGACGATGAAACTCAGCACAGAGAGGGTCATGAAGGTTGTCACCAGGGCATCATGGTGGAGCAATCGCGAATGAGCCAGATAGAAAGGATCGAGAGCCACAAGGATGGCGCTAAGAAGAGCTACTCTCCCATCAAACAGTTTCCTGACATAAAAATAAAGGGCAACGGCGAAAGCCGAGGTCACCAGGACAGTGGGTAATCGCATAGCTGCCAGGTAGCTGGCATCCACCGGATGGAGAGGCACCGCTTGCAAGAACTCAAAAAGGCTTGTCCCGCTCAGCGATGTCCCTTCCGACATGGCATGGGAAAAATACCTGGCCATCAGCCCCAATGTCCCTGTCCACATAGTGGTGACGCCAGGATGCCCTTTCTGCGAGGTCCTCAGCCAATCTTGACTCAGTAAGCCACCAAAGAACTTGACCGATCGCTCCACCCAGAGGGGCTCATCAAGGGTCAGAAAGACATCCAGGGCAGAAACCCGGGGCAGAAAAGCCATGAGAAATATGGCCAAACCGGTCCATATCTTTGAAGCGTAAGCTCTCCGTTGCACAGAGTGACTCACTTTGACAATCTCCTATTGCTCATCAAGCACTTTGAGCTTTTCGAACAACACCTTATCCCCGACGACATTCCCATCTCTATCTACAATGGCCAGCCGTTCCCCGGTTTCAGCCAAATATATGCCTACCTCAAGCCAATAGTCACCTGGGCGGGCGTCGGGGGAAATGATCAAATCATATTGGTCGCGCACAATCTCGCCTTCTTCCCATTGGCTCGTGGGATAGAATCCGTCCACAGGAGGATTGTCCTTCTGTCCCCATATATTCTCTCCATCATCAACCAAGTGGGTGAAAACAGTGTAATCCTTTTCCATATCTTGCAAGACCCGCCAAAAAAGGGTCAGATGTATCCCATCGCCCGGTCGGAAGCCGCTTTCAATGTTATAGCCCAGCAACTGAACTTTCCCACCCGCGTTGGCTCTTACACGATGTTCTATGTCCAACACCTCTATAGGTGGCGGCACTCCCCTCGCTATCTCCACTGGCCCAAGTAACGGGTTCTGGTCGTCGGCCGGGGTCAAGTTCCGCTGCTGATACGGCTCGTACAGGCTGAGTTCGATCTGATAGACACCGGGGGGCGTACCTGGCCAGGGCTCGATTTCATGATAGCTGTCAAAGACCTCGCCTTCCTGCCATTGGTTGGTAGGCGTACCACCCAAACTGGGCCGCCCTTCCACCTGGCCCCAAAGATGGTAGACGGCGTTGACCAGCTTGAGGTATGCCATGTAATCGCCACTAACTGCGCCCAGCGCCCGCCAGTAGAGAGTGATCCCTACAGCCTCCTCTTTATCGGATTCCAGGCTATAGCCCAGAAACTGAATTTCACCACCAAAGCTGACTGGCTGGCGGTGCTCAATGGGCAATACCTCGTCAGGGAGGAACTCAGGCATCCGGTAGATACGGGCGTACTCCACACCGTGGATACGCACCACATGCTCCGGCTCCAAAGAGCGGAAGTAACACACAACCGCTGGGCTGGGCATGTTGCGCTGCGCTTGGCTAATATAGAGGACCACGTAGCTGGCCTCGTATTTGTAGAGCACGGTCAACAGGTTTTGCTCGTTAAGGCCCCACACCTGACCTTTGCAGAAAGGTTTGAGTTGGCTGCTATAGCCGCTGACGGCCCGCACCTCGGCAGGCCGGGCGTTAAGATATTCGGCAACCTGATCCAGACCCTCTCCCCATCCGACCAGGAGAAAGCGCGGGGCCTGATATCCTCCACCAGCTAGGGGGTTGTAGTAGGACAGGTAATAGGGATGATGAGACAAACTGAAACCCACCTGCAAGAAGGTGACGATGGTGAAAGTGGCTGGCCACCAGGCAAGCCGTAGTCGCGAGAACACCGCTGACCCAAAGTGACACAAAGCCAGGGCAGCAAGGAGGTCCATGACGGGGAAGAGAGGCAAAAGGTAGCGCGCAGCCTTGGTCGCTCCCAGTGACATGAGAGCAATGTAGCTCAGGGAGTAAAGCAAGAGATACAGAATCGAAAGCCGACGTTGCCCGTCCGTCCCTTTCTTGGCCAAGAGAGCCAAGGCCAGTGCTGCGCCCAGCAACGTGAGCGGCGTGGCGTGGAAGAGCAAGACGACCGGGTAATACAATGGGCCAGGGTCAGGGCCAGTCACGCCCATGAAGAAATTGAAATAGGGGCTGCGTGTAGAACCTCTGAAGGCCAGGCTCTTGTTCACCACCCCCATGAAGCTACCCACCGGATCGACCCACATGGTCGGCCACAGGAGGCAAAAGACCAGGCCTATAAGACCAACCCACACTGTCAGTGCACCCAGCAGAGAAAGTGCCCGCCGTCGCCAGCGGCCCTCACTATTGCCCAAAGACAAGAGAGATACAACAACGACCACGGGGACCAGTATAAAGGCTGGCGAGCGGGTGGCGATGGCCAATCCACCAGCCAGGGCGGAGAGCAGTAGATAGGGCCTGGCACGCCCCTTCTTGAGGAAGAGGAGAAAAGCCAGAAGGGCCAGAAACATAAAGATGGCCATGAAAGCATCAAGTGAGATCAGGCGCGAGTAGGCCAGGTAGAAAGGATCCAGAGCCAGCAAAACAGCACCTAAAAGAGCCACCTTGCCATTGAAAAGCTTTCTCGTCAACGCGTAGACACCCAGTACGCTCAGAGAGGTTATCAGCGCGAAAGGCAGCCGCAAGATAGCCAAGAGATGAGGATCAAAAGGATGGAAGGGCACACTGGCGACGAAATCCTGTAAGCTCATCCCTCCTCCCCCTGACCATATGTAATACGCTACCAGCCCCATGGCCCCAGCCAACATCGTGGTCGTTCCTGGGTTGCCCATCTGGTTGGTGGCGGCCCAATCGGCCCTCAGAACGGCGGCCAGAAAGTTCTGCCCCTGCTCGGCATAGGCTGGTTCATCAACGGTCAGGAACACGCCCAGGTCCAGCACACGGGGTATTAGAGCCAGCAGGAAAAGAGCCACAAGTATGCATAGATTTTTCCATGAAGAAACTACTTTCGTCATAAGGAATATTCTCTGGACATTGTTCAGAGCAGCCTCATTGACTCACACGCTGCCCAGCCTGAACAGATAGACTTGAATGGTCCGCCTCACCTTCCGGCAACTTGTACTGGACTCAACGAGATTACCCTTTGCGTCCGATCCACACCTTCTCCCAAAACTGGCAACCGCTCTCCCGTCTCAGCCAGATACATCCCAACCTCAAGTTGGTACTCTCCCGGCGGAGCTTCAGGAGAGATGGCTATGTCATACTGATCGCGCACAATCTCGCTCGCCTGCCATTGCCTTGTGGGGTAAAATCCATCCGCCGGCTCGTTGTCTTTCTGCCCCCAAAAGTTGCCTTGTTTGTCAACCAAATGCGTGAAGACGGTATAGTCTCTATCCATCTCTTCCAAGCATTGCCAGAATAGGGTCAGATGGATGCCATCGCCAGGCCGGAAGCCGCTTTCAATATTGTAACCCAAGAGAAGAACCTTGTCCGCCAAACTGGCTACTAAAGGATGTTGGATATCCAAATGCCTGGTCGCTGACGGTTGCTGTCTCTCTACCTCGACTGGTCCCAGCAACAATCCGTCGCCCTCAGGCTTCAGGCTCTCCTGCCGCTGGGGATCATAGAGGCCGACTTCGATATGATACAGCCCTGGCGGAGTGCCAGGTAGGATTCCCAGTTCGTGCTCGTCTCGTAGCACCGTCCCCTCCCTCCAAATACTGGTGGGAAAGCGACCACCAACTGGGATACTATCCTCCTGACCCCAGATATGGTACACACCATTAACCAGTTTCAGCCACACTCGATAATTCTGTTCCATAGGATGCAGGCAACGCCAGTAGAGGGTGACCGACAACTTATCAGCGTTGCTTTGGGCCTTGTTAATATCATAGCCTAACAACAGGATACTGTTACCGAATGGAACCCATCGAACGTGCGAAGCCGGAACTATTTCTTCAGGAAGGGCCTGTGGAGTACGGTAAATCCAAGCGTAGTCAATCCCTTTCAGATGTATGATATGCTCCGGTTCGACGGAACGAAAATAGCGTACTATCGCCTCGTCAAGAGCATTGCTCTGTATATGAGCTACGTAAAATACCATATAGTCGGTCATCAGCCATGGCATCACGTCACCTTCATCTAGCTCACGCAGAGGCAACGCCTCTCCTAGGTAGAAAGGAGCGAACTCTGTAACATAGCAACTCGCTGTGCGCGCTGTCACCGGATTCTCCTGGTCATTGAGATAATGGGCAGCCTGTTCCAATCCCTCCCCCCAGCCGACTTGCATCACAAGAGGAGCTAACCACCCTCATCCACGG